>JALHFZ010000236.1 GCA_022837505.1 Synergistaceae bacterium | reverse complement strand
AATACTCTCCCTGGAGAATTCCCCTTGCCATGACGGGAAACTTTCTGCGTTATTTCATCCTCCATCGTCAGTTTCTCTACGGCTTCTGGGGATACATCAATTCGGTCAACGGAGCATGGCTCCGATTTCTGAAGTTCTCCAAACACTATGAACATAATCAAAAGATTTTGGAAAACTCCCTCCCGTCGCCGTCCCGGGTAAAAAAATGGTTGAGAGAACCGTAAAACCATGAAAGTCCTCCATATCCTTCCCGGCCTGGAAGAAGGCGGTGTGGAACGGCACGTACTCTGGCTGACCGGTGAACTTGTCTCCCGGGGACACAATATCTGCGTGGCCTCATCGGGGGGACGGCTCGTAAGCGCCCTCCCCGCGCAAGTCGAGCACTGGACTCTACCTGTCGAGGCAAAAAATCCTTTTTCTGCCCTTTCGAGCGCTTTTAGAATCGCCTCCCGGGTTCAGAAGGAAGGATGGGCCATTCTTCATGCTCATTCCAGAGTGCCAGCCTGGATAGCCCTGGTTGCCTCAACCCTTGCGAAATGTCCCTATATGGTCACGGCTCACGGAATATTCGGCAATCGTCACAGAATTGTCTATCTGCCCTACCGAAGGGCGGCACGAGTCCTCTGCGTCAGCAGGGCGGTACAGGAGGAAATGGCATGCTGTTTCAGCGAAAACACCGCGGTTGTACGAAACGGTCTGCCACCTGCCGATAAATATTGGGCAGAAACCGGGGGAACGGAGAAAAAATTTCTCTTTATAGGCCGGTTGACACCTCTCAAAGGGCTGCAGGATATCATTGAAATCCTTCCTTTGTTGCAGGGATCCTGGAGACTCGATGTTGTTGGGGACGGGCCCCTCTTCTCCGCCTTCTCAGCACGGAGCGAGGAACTGAAACTGACGGACCGCCTTTTTTCCACGGTTTTCGGGATGATACGGACGAATGGCTTGCCGGATGTTCGTGCCTGCTCTTTCCCTCCTACAGCGAGGGAATGCCTCTCACCCTCGCCAGGGCTGTCCAGATGGGAGTTCCCGTCCTGGCCTCCCATATTCCTCC
>JALHFZ010000017.1 GCA_022837505.1 Synergistaceae bacterium | reverse complement strand
ACCGAGGCGATCTCGTTCATGAAGGAGATCCGGGTGGCGAGCATGGCGTTGGCCGCGTATTTGGTCATCTCCGACGACCGGATATCCATGAAGAGGATTTTTTCAGGGGGGAGAAAGCTGTAGAGCTCCCTCATGATCTCGGCGGACTCTTCGCAGTCCACCCCCGCGACGACCCGGTCGGGTTCGAGAAAATCCCGTACGGCCGCCCCCTCCCGGAGAAATTCCGGATTGGAGGCCACGGCGAAGGGGATGTCCGCCCCCCGTTTTTCCAGCTCCTCTGCCACTGCCTTCCGGACGGACTCGCAGGTGTTGACCGGCACGGTGGATTTGACTACCACGAGCTTGTACTCCTCCATGGACTGTCCGATCGTCCGGGCCACGGCCTCCACGGCGCAGAGATCTGCCCCTCCCCCTTCGAGGGAGGGGGTCCCCACGGTGATGAAGCAGATAGTGGCGTCCTTCAGAGATGAGGGGAGGTCGGTGGAGAAGGAGAGGCGCCCGGCCTCCAGGTTGTTCCCGATGATCTCCTCGAGGCCCGGCTCGTAGAAGGGGACTTCCCCCCGGGAGAGGGATTCAATTTTTTCGGCGTTCGTATCCACGCAGACCACGTCGTTGCCGAATTTCGCGAGGCAGACCCCGGTGACGAGGCCGACATATCCTGTTCCCACCACGGTGAGTTTCATGCTTTTTCCTCCTCCCGGGAGCAGCGCTGAAGGGCAACCGTCCCTGAACGTCCCTCAAGGGTCCCCGGCTCCACGGCGCAGATGTGGGGCAGGGATTTGCCCAGGGTCTGTCCGAGGGCGATATCGCTGAGGGTGCGGAATTCAACTCCCTTTTCCAGACACCGGTCAAGCAGGTCCTCGAACAAGCCCGCCTGCCCCCTTCCCTCCATCTCGGCATGGATCGTGTGGACGTTCAGCCCGGGCTTGAGAAGGGAGAGGTAGTATTCGGGGATCTTCTCCCGGGGAAGGTCCTCCCTTCCGTAGATTTCGTCAAGGGTGGGGAGGGTCGTGGGGATCTGAAGGGTTTTAAAGGTGGTCTTTCCCATCCGGGGCAGAAAGGGAAATCCCTGCCCCCGGGTATCGCTGCAGTAGTCGAGATTCAGCTCGTCCTGCACGGCTAGGCTGTCCGGGGTGACCTGCCACCCCGGAGCGGCACAGCTCTTCGCCCGCCTTCCGCTGTACTCTTCGAAGAGATCGAAGGCCTTGCGGAAGTCCTCCCGGATCTCCTCCCGGGAAAGGCGGGGGAGGCAGTCCTGCCATTGTACGTGGTCCCAGCAGTGGACGCCGCAGTCGTGCCCCTCGTCGAGGGAGCGGAGAAAGATGCCCGGCTCCGTCGGGACGATGGGAGGGGCGGGCAGAAGGGTTCCGTAGAGAAGGGTGCGGAGGCCGTAGGTGGAGGGGGCCCGGGTGCGGATCATCTTCCTGACGAACCCCCTGCGGAAGATCCGGCGGAGGGCCTTTCCCGAGTTGTCCGGCCCGAAGGAGAAGAAGATCGAGGAGGAGATCCTCCGCTGCCGAAATATTTCAAGCAGACAGGGAACTCCTTCTCTATATCCGGTGAGGGTGTCTACATCCGTCTTGAGGACGAGGGTAATCTCAGACACCTATCTCCCTCCCGGCTGCTCCGCGAAGCTGGCGATGGTGAGGGCGACGGCCTCCCGCAGAGGAACTTCGGGAGCCCATCCGAGGGCGGTGCCGATGGCCTCGATGGAGGGAACGCGGTTCTGCATGTCGTCGTAACCGTTTCCGTAGTATTCCTCCGCGGGCATGACGGTCACCCGGGCATTGGCGGCGGCCTCAGCGAAGGCGGGGATCCCCTTCATGATGTCGATGACGAGGTGGGCGAGCTCCTTTATGGAGGCATTGTTCCCCGGGTTGCCGATATTGAAGATCTTTCCGTTGCTCGCCTCCTCGTTGGCGAGGATGGCGAGGAGCCCGGCGATGCCGTCGGAGATGTGGGTGAAGCTCCGGTGCTGCTCTCCGCCGTTCACCAGGGTGACGGGGCGCCCTGAGAGGATGTCATAGACCATCTGGGTGATGGACCGGGCGGTGCGCTCTTCGGCGTCCTGAAAGGTGTCGAGCCGGGGGCCGATCCAGTTGAAGGGGCGGAAGAGGGTGTAGCGGAGCCCCCGCTCCTGCCCGTAGGCGGCAATGACCCGGTCGAGCATCTGCTTGCCGCAGCTGTAGATCCACCGCATCCGGTTGATGGGGCCGACGATGAGGGGGCTTTCGTCCTCCCTCAGAACCGTGTCGGTGCTCATTCCGTAGACCTCCGACGTGGAGGGGAAGACCACCCGTTTATCGGCTTCCACGCACATCCGGACGATCTTGAGGTTCTGCTCGAAGTCGAGCTCGAAGGTCCACAGGGGCCTGCTGAGATAGTAGGCGGGCTTGGCGATCCCCGCGAGGGGAAGGACGGCATCGCTCCGCTCCACCGCGGTCTTCAGCCATTCGTCGGCGGTGAAGATGTCTCCCTTTGTGAAGGTGAAGGCGGGGTTGCTTCCGTACTGGCTTATGTTGCTGTCCGTGAGGTCGAAGGCGTCGATGGTCCAGTCTGTTTTTTCGAGAATCGCCGCGATGAGGTGGGAGCCGATGAAGCCGTTCGCCCCGAGGATAAGTATATTCATAGTGTTACCTCCCCAATTGTTTCTTTTGTGGCACACAAACCCCGTGCAGTATATCACGAAACAAAATCCTGAAAAAAGCGCCGTTCAGGTCTCAATCCGCAGGTTCGTGCGGCGATATGAGCGAAGAAGTTCCTGAAGGCTGGAATCGAGACTTTTCCCGTTCATTTCGTATTCTTCCGGCGGGTTTCGTCTTGTTCAAAGCAGCGGATAAAAGTCAGCCTCCCAGAACGTCTCCTGTTCGCAGGCCTTCCGACACCTCTTCTCCCGGCCGCTCATCCTCCCCCTCCCACTGGGCGGAGAGGATGGTCAGCCTCCCCTCGCCGCAGGCCACCCGGAAGGGGGAAAGGGAGAGGACCGTGCCTGGCAGGGGGTCAGCCCCTTCTCCTCCTTCTCCGGGAAGGACCTTCCATAAGAAGAGTTTTCTTCCCTTCAGAGTGGTGAAGGCTCCGGGGAAGGGGTGGGTGACCGCTCGGACGAGGTTGTAGATCTCAAGGGCGCTCTGGTGCCAGTCGATCCGTCCGTCCTCGGGGGTCCGCCGTCCGAAGAGGGTGGCCTCCTCCTCCCTCTGGGGGGTCCGGGAGGCTTTCCCCTCCGCTATGGATTGCAGATTCCGCTCCAGGACGAGCCGGGCCGCTTCGGCCACCTTCCGGGAGACCTCCAGGGCGGTGTCCGTAAAGAGTATGGGCACGGCCTGCCGGTCCACTATGTCGCCGCTGTCGGCCCTCTTCGTCATGAAGTGGAGGGTGGCCCCCGTCTCTGTCTCCCCCTTGAGGACGGCCCAGTTGACGCAGGCCCGCCCCCGGTATTTCGGCAGAAGGGAGCCGTGGATGTTGAAGGCCCCCCTGGGAGGAAGGGGGAGAAACCGCTCGGGGATCATGCTCCGGTAATAAAAGGAAAAAATCGCCTCCGGGGCGAGGGATCGGATCAGGGCATATTCTTCGTCCCCGAGCCGGGAGGGCCTGTAGACGGGGATTCCCTTTTTTTCGGCGAGTTTCGCCACAGAGGGGAACCACTGTTCCTCCCTCGGGTCGTCCTCGCAGGTGAAGAGGGCAAGCACGGAGACTCCGGCCTTCAGCAGCTCCCCGAGGCAGAGATACCCCACTTCGCTGTAGGCGAAGACCACCGCCGTGAGGTCAGTCATTCTTCCATTCTCTCCGGATGACGTACCGGGGGCGCTTTCGGACCTCCACGTAGATCCGGCCGATGTATTCCCCGGTGATCCCCACGCAGAACATGGTGATCCCCATGAGGAAGAAGTTGATGTTCAGAAGGGTGAAGACCCCCTCGGCCTCCGGTCCGACGATGATCCGCCGGAGGAGGAGGAAGAGGCCGAAGAGAAAGCTGAGGAGGGAGACGGCGATCCCCATCATGGTGACCACCTGGAGGGGGAAGAGGGAGAACCCCGTCATGAGGTCGAAGTTCAGCCGGATGAGCCGGAAGAAGCTGTATTTCGACGTTCCATGCTCCCGTTCGCTGTGCCCCACGGGGATCTCCACGGGGTTCACCGCGAACTTCTGGGCCAGGGCGGGGATGAAGGTGGTGGTCTCGCAGCTTTTGTTTATGATCTCGATGATATCCCTCCGGTACCCCCGGAGCATGCACCCGTAGTCGCTGAGTTTCAGCCCGGTGATCCTGTTGGTGATTGAGTTGACCATCTTCGAGGCCATCTTCCGGAAGGGTGGGTCCTGGCGGTTCTGCCGGACCGTCCCCACCACATCGTGCCCCTCGTCGATCTTCTGCACGATTTTCGGGATCTCCTCCGGGGGGTTCTGGAGGTCGGCGTCGAGGGTGATGATGATCTCCCCCCGGGCCTTGTCGAAGCCGGCCATAATGGCCATATGCTGGCCGAAGTTGCCGTTGAAGTCTATTATCCTCACGGTTTTCGGATTTGCCCTGTGGAAGGAATAGAGCATCCTGAGGGATTCGTCCCGGCTGCCGTCGTTGATGAAGATCATCTCGAAGGGGCGGTTCAGCCCTTCGAGGGTCGTGAGCAGCCGGGGAAAAAGATGGGGCAGGGAATCCTCTTCATTGTAGACCGGTACGATCACCGAGACGAGACGCGCTTCTGTCATTCGAACATCTCCTTAATTTGAGCGTTTCAAGGGTTCAGGGTTTGTTCACGAGGACGAGCCGTTCCGCCGTCTCCGCCGCCGGTTCAAGGGAGGGGAGGCCGAGGAGGTCCGCCGCCTGCTCTCTTCTGTCCCGGTCGATTACGAGGATCACCCGCTTGTCCCCCCTCCAGAGGTCCTTCATCTCAGACCCCTTGAGAAACCATGTCGGGTCCGTCTCCCGGGCGGCGCCGAAGGCAAGCTCCCCCAGGTAGTCTATAAGGACGATCCGGCCCTTCAGATAGAAGGGGAGCCCCTGGTCGTAGTTTGCGTACTGGGCGACGATATCCCCCTCCCGCTGAAGGGCGGCTATCTCTCCCGAGAGCTGCCGGGCTGTGAGGAGGGTATCGTAGAGGGTGAAGAGCCTCTTGAAGGCGAACATATTCGCGAAGGCCAGAAGGCAGAGGAAGAGAGCCAGAGCCCGGAACTGCCGTTTCCGGTAGAAATACCACCCCGCTCCCAGAAAAGCGGAGAGACCAAGGGCCAGGGGAATGCCATAGGGGAGCAGCCGGTCGGCGGGGAGGCGGTCGTTGAAGAAGGGGTAGACCAGGAGAGCCGTTATAAAGGGGAGGAGGGCGGCGGAACTCCACAGAAGAAAGCGTCTGGTGCCGGCAGCCTCCTTTTCAGTGACCAGCCTGGCCAGAAGGCGCCCCATGAGGATGGCCAGGGGGGGAAAGACCGGGACGATGTAGGGGACGAGCTTCGAGCTCGACAGGGAGAAGAAGAGGAAGATCACGGCGAACCAGAGAAAGAGGAAGAGCTCCGGCTGGGGGCGTTCTTTAAGGGCGCGCCACGAGGCCGGTTTCGCCGACCGGAGGGCTCCCGGGAGCAGCCCCGTCCAGGGGAAGAGCCCGGCGAGCAGAATGGGGATGAAGAACCAGAAGGGCTCGTACCGGCCGTGCATCTTCGTGGCGTAGCGGAGAAAGTGCTCCTGCACGAAGAAGAAGTAGAAGAAGTCGTCGTTCCGGCGGCAGACCTCGACGAACCAGGGGAGGACGAGGGCGAAGAAGAGGATGATCCCCGGCAGATAGAGGGCCGACCGGGGGATGCGCCATTTGCGGGTGAGGATCATGTACCAGAAGATGATCCCCCCGGGAAGGACGATCCCGATGAGCCCCTTGGTGAGGATGGCCAGGGCCATTCCCGCGTATAAAAGAAGGTAGTACCGCCGGTCCTTTTCAAGCCCGAGGTAAAAGCCCGTCATGGCCATGGTGAGGAAGAAGGAGAGGGGCATGTCCGTGATGTTGATCTGCCCGATGGCGAAGTAGATGAGGCTCGTGACCAGGATGACCGAGGAGAGAAGGGCCGTCTCCCTTCCGTAGAGAAAACGGGCCAGCATCCAGGTGAAGAGGGCCCCTCCGAGGGCGAGGAGGGCGGGCCAGAAGCGGCCGGCGAACTCGTTCTCGCCGAAGAGGGCGAAGGCCCCGGCGGTGAGCCAGTAGGACAGCACCGGTTTTTCAAAATACTTGACGTAGTTGAGCCTCGGGGTGACGAAGTCCCCGGACTCCATCATCTCCCGGGGAATTTCTGAATAGCGCCCCTCGTCCGGTTCGAGGAGGCCGTGATCACCGAGACCCCGGAAATACAGGGTCAGGGAGAGAAGAACAAGGATGAGCAGGAGTATCTTCCATGGAGTCTGTGAACGGGCCACACGCATCGTACCTTTCTTCCAAAAAAATTCGTCCCTCAATTTTACATGAAACCCTTCTTTTGTGGGAAGGGATTTGCGGGGTCCGAGGCTGCCCTTCCGCAACTTTCGAATTTACAGTATAATCCCCCTGACGAAAAGAAAGGGGAAATCCGAAAATGGACAGGCTGACTCTTCTGCTTCTCGCCGGTTCGGCGGTCTTCAACGCAGCGGCGAATACCTTCATGAAACATGCCTTCGGGGCGCAGCATGACCTCCTCGACGGCGGGGCGGTGCAGGCGGTGCTCAAAATAATCCTGAACCCCTGGGCGGCAGCGGGGGTGGGATGCTTCGGGATCTCCTTCGTCTTCCTGAGCGCCGCCCTCACCAGGACGGACCTGTCCGTGGCCTACCCCCTCATGGCGGGGATGGTCTTTTTGCTGATCCTCACAGTCTCGGTCTTCTTTTTTTCAGAAGAGGTGAATATCTGGCGGATCGCCGGGATGGGGGCAATCCTCGGGGGGATCTGGCTCATCTCCGTGAAGGGGTAATAAGACCCCTCCGCTGAAAGGCGAAAAAACAAAAAGCAGGCCTCCGCCGGAATGGAAGGGGAGGCCTGCTTTTTTCTTTGGCCGGGGAGGATCAGTTGAGGCTGGCCATGAGTTTTGCGTCCTTCACCTTCGCCAGGTTCCGGGAGATCCTCCCCCAGTAGACGGTGGGGGAGCCGCCGTAATACCGCCCGAGGGCCGTCTGGGTATCGCCGTAGGCCTTCAGATAGCGGGAGATGAGAAGGGCTCCGGCGGCGATCCCTTTGTCGGGGGTATAGAGCTCCTCCTCAGCCATGATGCCGTTGGCCTGGAGGAGGCCCGAATGGATCTTCCACATCACCTGCATGATCCCCGCAGCCCCCGCAGGGCTCCGGGCGGAGGAATCGAAATGGCTCTCCGTATACGCCACGGCCAGAAGGAGGTCCAGGGGCACCTTGTACTTATGGGAATACTTCAAAAAAGCGGAGGCCTGCAGAAGGGCCTCCTGGCGGGAAATCGCGCTGTTCTGCCCTCTTATGAAGGTTGAAAGGGCCTGGACGTTCTCTGCCGCATTGGAGAAAAGGTTCTCTACGGTGAGGGTGGACGCCTCGCAGGTGGACACGAAGTTCCGGATAGGGGAGAGGACTGCCTTCAGGCACTCCTCCGTCAGGAGAAAAAACTCTGAATCTGCGGGCAGGACGGCGGCATTCAGGTTTTGACCGGAAATTCCGCGAAACGGTGCGCTTTCATGCTTTCCTTCTGCGGCGAGAAAAAGAAACCCCGTCACGGAAAGGAAGAGTGCTGCGATGATACAGCGGCGGAGTATCAGTTTCATCTATGTCCCTCCTTTGTAAGCAACATCATACATGTTCATCCAGAATACCCTGGAAAGAATGGGCCCTATTATAACCGAAAGGGAAAGGGTGGCAAGTATTGTTCGAAAATGTTAATAAATGAAGAGGGTTTCTTTGGTTTAAGGGAGAATATCTGAACTTCACCGGCTTTTTTTTAAAGATTTATGAAAAATTAATTCAAAGTCTCCTTTTCCGGAAGAATATTTCAGCTGGATTTAGCAGTGTATGCAAAGTAGTGGGAGAAAAAAGTCTACTGAAAGTTGACCGGAGTATGCTCCTTCTATTGCATATCTTCCGGCAGATCCTTAGAATAAACGGGTACACCCGCAGTGCCAGGGGTGGAAAGGGGATGTACCATGGAGCGGAATGGGATGAAAAAGAGAGGATTCACCCTCGTGGAACTGCTCATAGTCATTATTATCATCGGTACCCTTGCTTCGGCAATGCTGCTGCTTATGGGGACGGCGGAGGACAAGGCGGAGGCGACTTCTATCCTCAGCGACATGCGTTCCATGAAGTCCGTCATGGTTATTTTCAAGCTGGACAAGGGGCACTGGCCTGATCTGAACGACACCGCCGATGCGGCAGAGGTGAAGAAGATGCTCGGAGGGGCGAAGACCGATGAGTTTACCCTTGTCTCGAGCGGCGATCTCTACGCCTATCTTACCTTTGACCTGACGGCCCATTCCTCCGGGGTGCGGAAGAAGCTGCGCCTCATGGCTCCGAGCACGGGGCTGCTGAAGGTGGGGACGGCCGTCGGCACAGCGGCCCCCTATGAAGACGGCGACAGTGTCGAGATGAAGGTCCGCTGAGAAATCTCTGAGGGAACGCAAAAGTGCGGAGGGGGAAATGATTTCCCCCTCCGCACTTTGTGTTTGTTGAATTCTTTTATTTTTCCGTAAATCCGCCCATCTCGGCAAGGACCTCTTCGAGTTTTTTCATGGCCCTGCCGTACCCCTCCCAGTCGGAGGCCTTCAGGGATTCCCGGGCCTCCTCCCAGTATCTCCCTGCCTCGGCGGCGAGGGATTGGAGGGAGCGGTCCTCTCCTTCAGCAGGGGGAACCCTCAGTTCTCCCGGGGAGACCCCCTGAGGGGGAAGGGGCGTTTCTCCGTCCGGCCCGAGAAGGCGCAGAAGGGACTCCTCGAGGGTCTCTCCCCAGACGACCCGCCCTCCCGTGGAGGTGATCACCCGCTTCAGCTCGGGCAGCTCGCTGTTCTCCGCCCGGAGGTAGAGGGGCTGGACGTAGAGAATCCCCTTGCCTACGGGCACGACGGTCATGTTCCCCCGGATGACCGCCGATCCTCTCTGGCTCCAGAGGGAGAGCTGGGCGGAGATCTCGGGGTTCTGGTTCGTCAGGGCCTCTATCTGGGAGGGTCCGTAGATGAGCTTCTGCTTCGGAAACTGGTAGACGAGGAGCTCTCCGTAGTTTTCGCCGTCCGACCGGCCGGCCATCCAGGCGATCATGTTGTCCCGGGTCACGGGCTGGAAGGGGCTGATGAGTACGAACTCGGACTTCTGGGAATCCGAGAGGCGCATGTTCACATAGTAGGCGGTGAGGGATTCCTTGCTGTCCCCCGTGGGCTTCCGGTCCCAGACGTCTTCCTTGTTGTAGAAGGTGTTGGGATCGGTCATGTGATAGGTCCTGTAGATCTCGCTCTGGATATTGAAGAGATCCTGGGGGTAGCGGAGATGGGCCCGGAGTCCCTCGGGCAGTTCCGTGAGGGGGCGGAAGATCGCGGGGAAGATCCTGCTCCAGGTCGCCACCACGGGATCCATCTCCTCGCCTACGATGTAGAACTTCATGGTACCGTCATAGGCGTCCACCGTGGCTTTGACGCTGTTGCGGATGTAGTTGATCGAAAGATTTCTCCCCAGGGAGACCGGCTGGGAGTAGGGGTAGCTGTCCGTGGCGGTATAGGCGTCCTGCATCCAGACGAGCCGTCCTTCCGAGACGATGAGGTAGGGGTCTGAATCAAAATACAGGAAGGGTGCGACCATCAGCAGCCTTTCCTGGATGTTCTGGTGGTAGTTGATCCGGCTCTTCTCCGTGAAGACGTCGGAGAAGAGGATCTTGAAGTCGGCGAACTTGAGGGCGTAGAGCACCCTCCGGAAGAGAGACCCCATGGGAACTCCTCCCGTACCCTCGTAGGCTGTCCGCACGTTTGAATCCCCCATGGGATAGTCGAACTCCTTCACCGTGGTTCCCGTGAAGATATAGGAGCTGGGCTTCTCTCCGAAGTAGATCTGAGGACGGGTGATGGGAAGGTTGACCTCGCTCCGGGGGGGGAGATCCCGAACCCAGAGGCGGGGGAGTCCCGATCCGGAGATTTCGTTCACCGGGTTCATGACGATGCCGTAGCCGTGGGTGAACTCGAGGCGGGTGTTGATCCAGGTAGGGTTCTGCATCCCCTTGAGGTCGAGCTCCCGGGCGGAGAGCATCACCTGCCGGTAGTCTCCGTCAAAGGTGTACCGGTCGATGTCCACGTTCGAGAAGTCGTAGTAGGTGCGGATCTCCTGGAGCTGTTTGTAGGTTCGCAGGAGGGGGCTGTAATCCCACAGGCGTATGTTCTTGATGGTCTCCTCGTTGTTCTGAACGTCCTCCCAGGTGATGGAATCGTCGGGGACAACGGTCTGGAGTTCGAGGCCGTCCAGATCGTAGGCCTTGAGGGTGGCGGCGATATTGTAGCCGATGTACTCCTTCTCCCGTTCAAATTCGTTCGGTTCGACGAAATACTTCTGAACGATGGCGGGGTAGAAGCCCCGAAGGACGATGGAGGAGACGATGAGCAGGCCGATGAGGCCGAGGGAGACCTTCCAGGTCTTCCGGAAGAGGCTTGCCAGGAGGAAAAGGGAGATCAGCACGGAGAGGCCCGTGAGGACGTTCAGGGCGAGGAGCTCCGCGTGGACGTCCGTATACCCCGCGCCGAAGGTGACCCCCCGGGGGGAGAAGAGAATGGCGAAGCGGTCGAGGAAGTACCCCGCACCCCAGAGGAGGGCGCCGAGGGCGGCCAGGAGGGTGATATGGGTCTGGGCTCTCAGGGGGACCTGGGGAAAGGCCGTTCCGCGGCTTCGGGGGAGGATGAAGGCCCCGTAGGCGGCAAGGGCTGTGAGGAGGGAGAGGAAGAGGACGTTCAGCACCCGGGCATGGAGAAAATTCCAGAAGGGGAGGCTGAAGACGTAAAACCCCGTATCATAGCCGAAGATCGGGTCGGCCGTTCCGAAGGCCGAGCCGTTGAGAAATCTCAAAACCATGGGCCACTCCGAGGAGATGGCCGCTCCGTTCGTCACGCCGAGGAAGACCGCCCCCCCGAGGATGCCCAGGCCGACGACCCGGGAGGAGAGAAGGTCGGTGTGCTCGGGGTAGAGGACCCGAAGGTTCCGCCGCACCATGAGGAGGTTGATCCACAGAAGAGAGGCGAAGAAGAGAAACCCCGCGAAAAAGAGGGGAACCCTTGCGAAGAGGCGGATCAGAAAGACTGAGGCGTACCCCTCGGAATCGTACCAGAGGTAGTCCGTATAGAGCTCGGCGAGGGCGGGGAGAAAGACGAGAAGCACAAGGGCAATGAGCCCCGCGAGGATTATGCCACGGTTGATCCGAAAGGGAAAGGAAGGAAAGGGGCGCTTTGGGGCGGACTCCTCATCGGAGTTCCATTCGCCGCCGGGAAACCAGTCGAATTTTGTCATCATGGGTTTATTGTATCGGATTGACGGCGTTTGTCAAAAGCCCTTTGAAAACAGGGTGAAGTCCCCGCGGCAAGAAAAGGCCTGGCGGAGGGGATCGAGGGTTTGTGAAGGGGATTGCGTTCTTTGCATACTGTATTTTTTCCCTTAAAACTTGACAGGAATTCCCCCCTCATGGTAACACTTATCTTGTCGACTGTAGACGATATTTTTTCGAGGAGGTTTCCTCATACATACCATCGCAGACCATAAATCTCTTGCCCGGGAAGTGGCAGACTTTCTCCGGAAGGACATCCTTCTCTCCCGCACCTATCCTGCGGGCAGCTTCATACGGGAGGAAGAGCTGGCGCGGGAGCTCAGCATCAGCCGTGCCCCCGTGAGAGAAGCCCTGAAGGAACTGGAGGGACAGGGGCTCATACGGTCGATTCCCAGGAAAGGGGCAGTGGTGCTCGGTTTCTCTCCGGACGATGCGGAGGAGCTGTATGATATCCGCTTCGCCCTCGAGACACGGATATTCGAGACTCTCGTGGAAAGAGACCTTCTGACGGAAGGCGACTACGACCGCCTCTATGGCCTATACTCCGAGCTTCTTTCCGTGGCGTCGGGGGAGGGTGGGAAGGATGACAAAGTCCTTGCCTTCAGCAGGATAGACCTGGAATTCCACCTTTTCATCGCCGAGCGGTCCGGAAAGCCCTGGACCATCAGAATTCTCCGGGGGGTTTATTTTCAACTCCATCAGGCTATGCTCCGGCACCTCGAGGACGAGGACGAGCTGGTCTCCTCGGCGAAGGCCCATCTGAAGATCATCGAGGCCCTGAAGAAGGGAGATCTCGAATCCATAAGAGAGAATCGCCATTACAGCTATTTTTCCCGGAGAGTGCGGAAAAAAGAAAATTGGCCCCGATCGGGGATCGCCAATAATACAGAGACTGAACACCAGGAAAAAGGAGGGGAAGAGGGGCGGATTTCTCTGCCGTCCATGAAGGGGAAGGAATAGATTCCGATTCAGCATCCACTTAAGGGAGGAATTTCATAATGTTCAAAAAAACCTGTACAGCGGCAGCGGCCCTCGTGTTGACCCTTGGACTCCTCAGCGGTTCGGCCTTCGCAAAGACCGAGCTCAAGCTTTCGAATCAGCTTCCCCCGTCCCACCATATCTCCAAGGGACTTCAGGTCTTCGCCGAGAAGGCTACTGAATACTCAAAGGGCGAAGTAACTGTAAAGATTTTCGACTCCGCCCAGCTTTTCAAGGATACGGAGATCGTGGAAGCCCTTCAGGACGGCCTTGTGGAGACGGGCCTCGTCTCCGTCAACAAATGGTCGGGGATGATCCCCGCGGCAGACATCTTCGAGATGCCCTTTATCTTCAAGGATTTTGAGTCTCCCAAGAAGTTCCTCGCCGCCGGAGCGGACAAAATGCTGGACGAAGCGTTCCAGACAAAGGGCGTCAAGGATCTTTTCTGGGTCGATTACGGCTACATCCAGTTCTTCAACAACAAACGCCCCCTGAAGTCCCCGGAGGATTTTCAGGGGCTCACCATGCGGACCTTCGGCAGCGGGGACGCCGAAACCCTGAAGGCCCTGGGAGCCGCCCCCACGGTCATGAGCTCTTCTGAGATGTATATGGCATTGCAGAGAGGCACTGTTGACGGCGCCACCACGGGAATGCCCGCAGCGGTCTCCCGGAAGGTGCATGAAGTGCAGAAATATATGACCAAGGCGAACTATACTACTGCCCAGTTCGTGGTGCAGGGCAATCTCGACTGGTGGAAGTCCGTCCCCGATGCTGACAAGGATGCCATTCTGAAGGCCGGCAGTGATGCTGAGGAATGGATCCGGGGCGCTATCGCCCAGTCCGAGGCGGATGCCGAAAAGGTGATCCGTGAAGCCGGAGTGGAAATCCATGAACCCAACAAGGAAGAGCGTGCCGCCTTTGTGAAGGCCACAGAACCTGTACGGACCGCCTTTGCGGAAAAGACCGGCGATCTCGGTAAAAAGCTCATCGAAATGGCTATGGAGCTGGAATAGAATAAAGTTTTTACTGTTGTTTTTTCCCGGCGGGAAGGGGAACCTTCCCGCCTTCGCTTTACGAAAAAAAAGAGCAAAGGAGTATCTTACTTTATGATGAAATCTCTTCGAAACACCGTGGAGAAGGGAAACCTCCTCCTCGGATACATCAGCGGCCTCGGCATCCTCCTCATGGGACTCATGCTCTGCTACGAGGTGGTCTGCCGGTATTTCTTCAGGGCCCCCACCATATGGGCCCAGGAGACATCCATCTATCTCTTCATCTGGACCATGCTTGCCGGAAGCGCCTATACCCTCCAGAAGGGAAAGCACGTGCGGATCGACCTCCTGATCGAGCACCTCTCAGAGCGGACCCAGCATATCCTCGAGATGATCACGAGCTTTGTCGGAATGGTCTTCTGCGCCATAGTTTCCTGGCAGGCCTACGAGATGATCGCCGCCTCCGTGGGGTATGGCAAGGTGTCGGCCACCCCTTTGCGGGTGCCCATGTGGATACCCCAGATGGCCCTTCTTCTGGGGTTTGTCCTGCTCACCTTCCAGTTCGCCCTCATTATCGCCGATCGGTACGAAAAGGCCTTCGGCAGCAAAAAGGAGGAGAAATCCCCATGCTGAGCTTTACCCTCGTTGTCCTGCTGCTCATCGGAGTGCTCTTCATGGGCCTTCCCGTGGCCTTCTCCCTGGGCTCCACCTCCCTGCTGCTCATCCTCCTCTTCGATCTTCCCATGAAGATCGTGGGGGCGACCATCTTCACCTCCCTCGACAGCTTCGTCATCCTCTCCATCCCCCTCTTCGTCCTCATGAGCCAGGTGCTCCTCGATGGACGGATCGGAGACGATCTCTTCGACGTCATGAACGCCTGGGTGCGCCATCTTCCCGGCGGTCTGGCCATCGCCACCATCCTGGCCTGCGCCTTCTTCGCCGCCATCACGGGGTCAGGGGCAGCCACGGCGGCAACCATCGGCATGGTTGCCTACCCCGCCATGACGGAGCGGGGGTACGATAAGAAATTCACCCTGGGGCTTCTTGCGGCAGGGGGAACCCTCGGCATCCTCATCCCCCCCAGCATCCCCCTTATCCTCTACGGAGCCATCACCGAGGAGTCTGTGGGGAAGCTCTTCATCGCCGGAGTCGTTCCCGGCCTCGTGCTGACGGCCTTCTTCATCATCTACGCAGTCTACAAGAGCAGGCGGGGAGGGTTCACCCCCATGGAGAAGACCTCCTGGGGAGAACGCCTCCGGGTGACGAAGAAAAATTTCTGGGGGATCCTCCTTCCCTTTATCATCATCGGTGGAATCTACAGCGGCGCCTTCACGCCCACGGAGGCGGCGGCGGTGGGGCTCGTCTACAGCCTCGTCATCACCCTCTTCGTCTATAAATCCCTCCGGCTGCGGGATATCCCCGACATCTGCCTCCGGTCCATCACCACATCGTGCATGGTGGCCATCATCATCGCCGGGGCGGTCCTCTTCGGCAGGGTCATGACCCTGCTGATGATCCCTCAGAAGCTCACGGAGATCATCATCAGCAACAACTTCTCCGTCCTCATGTTCATCATCGCCATGAACTTCCTCATGATCATCCTGGGCTGCGTTCTCGAGACGGTCTCCATCATCCTCCTCACCATGCCCCTGGTGACGCCCATCCTTCACGTCCTGGGCATCGACCCCATATGGTACGCCATCGTCGTCACGGTAAACATGACCATGGCCCTCATCACGCCGCCGGTAGGGATGAATCTCTACGTCATCAACGGTCTCCGCTCTGATATTCATATGAGCGAAATCATCAAAGGAGTGTTTCCCTTTATAATCATCATGGCCCTCTTCCTCATCCTGGTCATCGCCTGGCCCGGAATGAGCCTGTGGCTGCCGTCGGTCATGCACTGACATGGACAGGAATGGAAAAACTCCCGGAGCCCGGCTTCGGGAGCTCCTCAGGCGGAAGGAGATCCTTGTGGCGCCGGGGGCCTATGACGGCCTCTCGGCCCGGATCATCGAAAAGGCGGGGTTCGAGGCCCTCTACATCACGGGGTACGGCCTGTCGGCGAGCGTCCTGGGAAAGCCCGACACGGGGCTCATGACCTTCACCGAGATGGTCTCCCGGGTGGAGGCCATCGCCGAGACGGTCTCTATCCCTATCATCGCCGACGGCGACACGGGGTACGGCAACGCAGTGAATGTGGCCCGGACGGTCCGGGGGTATGAAAAGGCCGGGGCGGCCTGCATTCAGGTCGAGGACCAGGTGGCTCCGAAAAAATGCGGCCATATGCTCGGCAGGGAGGTCATTCCCGCCGCTGAGATGGCGGGAAAGATCCGGGCCGCCTGCGACGCCCGGAGGGACGACAGCTTTCTCATCATGGCCCGGACGGACGCCCGGACGGCCCACGGAATCGACGAGGCCCTCGAACGGGGGCATCTCTACGAGGAGGCCGGGGCGGACATCCTCTTCATCGAGTCCCCCGAGTCAACAGAGGAGATGGGCCGAATCACTTCCAGCTTTTCCCGACCCGTCCTCGCCAATATGGTGGAGCACGGACGGACCCCTTTCCTCACAGCTTCCGAACTTGAGAAGATCGGGTACGACGCGGCCATCTTCCCCGTGGGGGCCCTCTACGCCGCGGCCAGGGCCGTAATGAAGGTTATGAAAGAACTCAAAACAGCCGGCACCACCCGGGGAAGCCTTGAGGATATGCTCCCCTTCGGGGAGTTCAACGAGCTTATGGACCTCGGGGCAATCCGGGAGATGGAGCGGAAATATGGAACGGGCAGAGAATGAACAAAGGAGACCTGAGAAAATGGTGAAAAGAACAACCCGCCTTCGGGAACTGTTGAACCGTCCCGGCGCCCTGGTGGTTCCGGGGGTGTACGATGCCCTCAGCGCCCGGATCTGCGAAATGGCCGGTTTCGAGGCGGTCTTCCACTCGGGGTACGGCACAGCGGCGGCGGTCCTCGGCCTGCCGGACATCGGGCTGCTGACCCTCACGGAGATGGCGGCCCAGGTAAAGGCCATCTCCCGGTCGGTCCGCATTCCCGTCTTCGGCGACTCGGACAACGGCTTCGGAAACGCCGTCAACGCCTGCCGGACCGTGGAGGAATACCTGGCGGCGGGCGCCGCGGGGCTCTTCATGGAAGACCAGATCTCCCCCAAGCGGTGCGGCCACATGGAGGGAAAGCAGGTCATCTCCACCGAGGAGATGATGGGGAAGCTCCGGGCAGCCCTGGACACCCGGAATGGACTGGACCCTGATTTCGTCGTCATGTACCGCACGGACGCGCTCCACGTCACGGGCTTCGAGGACGCCCTCGCAAGGGCGAAGGCCGCCGTGGATGTGGGGGTGGACATGGTCTTCATCGAGGCCCTCGAGACGAGGGAGCAGATGGAGCGGGCCGTCCGGGAGATTCCCGTCCCCCTCATGCTGAACCTCATCGAGGGGGGCAAGACCCCTCTGATCCCCGTGGAGGAGGCGGAGGCCATGGGGTTCAAGCTCATTGTCCCCGCCCTGTCGGCCCTCTATTCCGCCGCCCGGGGGATGTACGACGTCCTCAGCCGAATCCGGAAGGAAGGGGTCTCGGACAGGTACAGGGACAAGCTCTTCACCTTCGGGGAGTTCGGCGACCTCGTCCGCTTCGCTGAGATCAGGGAGAAGGAGGAAAAATACCTCCCCCCCTCGGTGCTGCAGGAGAAATACGGCTGCGGAAGGAAGTAGCCCCTCAATCCTGCACCCTCAGGCATTTTTCGGTATACCCCTCTCTTCGGAGCAGGGAGCGAAGGGGGGTTTTTCGGCTATAATGGCCGGAGAACCCTCACTTTCTGAATGGAGGAACATCCCATGGCTAACGAATTAAAACGGAAACTCGCTGCAGGAGAAGTGGTCCTCGGCCCCTTCTTTACGCTCAACTGCCCCGACCTCGTGGAGATCGCCGCCCTCGCGGGGTTCGACTTCTGCATTATAGATACGGAGCACGGCCCGGGAAATCCCGAATCCATCCAGCATATGCTCCGGGCGGCGGAGCTCCGGGGGATGGCCCCCATCGTCCGGGTCACCGACCCCAGTCTCACCACGATTCTGCGCACCCTCGACGTGGGGGCGGCGGGTATCCAGGTCCCCCAGGTGAACTCCCGCCAGGCTGCCGAGGATGTGGTCCGCTCGGCGAAGTATTTCCCCCTCGGCGAGCGGGGGGCATGCCTGACCCGCTCCTCCCGGTACGGCTTCGTTTCGGGGGTAGCCGAGTATTTCAACGAGGCCAACGAGGAGACCCTCGTCATCGTGCACTGCGAGAACAAGAGGGGCCTCGAATGCCTCGGCGACATCGCCTCCGTGCCGGGGGTGGACGTGATCTTCGTCGGTCCCTACGACCTCTCCCAGTCCTTCGGCGTGCCGGGGCAGATCTACGCCCCCGTGATGGTCGACGCCGTGGCCAGGGCCCTCGCCGCCGCAAAAGAAGCGGGAAAGCCCGCGGGGATCTTCGTCGGCTCTGTGGAGGAGGCCAGGGCCCGGATCGACCAGGGGTTCACCTATATCTCCTTCAGCACGGACACCTTCATCTTCGGCGAGGCCTGCCGGTCCATCGTGGGGGGAATCCGGGGAAAGTGATTTTTCGTTTCAAGAGAGCAAAAAGAGGGAGAGAAGCCCGAAGCCGGGCTTCTCTCCCTCTTTTTGTCCAGATATTCTTCTCTCCCTACATTCCCATATAGGCCTTCCGTATCTCGTCGGAGTCGAGAAGCTCCCGGGCGGTGCCCGAAGTGACGAGCTTCCCCGTCTGGAGCACATACCCCCGGTCAGCGATCTCGAGGGCCTCCTGGACCATCTGCTCCACGATCAGGATCGTGACCCCCTTCCGCCGGATTTCGACTACGGTCTCGAAGACCTTCTCCACGAGGCTCGGCATGAGCCCGAGGGAGACTTCGTCGAGCATGAGCAGCCTGGGTTCGGACATGAGCCCCCGGGCGATGGCGCACATCTGCTGCTCGCCGCCGCTCATGGTCTCCGCCCTCTGGGCGCTTCTGGCCTTCAGTATGGGGAACATGGCGAAGACCTCTTCGAGGCGCTGGTCTATGGCCTCCCGGCTGCTCTCCGTATACGCCCCAAGCTCGAGGTTCTCCCGGACGGTGAGGCGGGAGAAGAGACGCCGCCCCTCGGGGATATAGCACAGCCCCCTGCGGATGACCTGGGAGGCGGGGAGGTTCGTGATGTCCTCCCCCTCGAAGAGGACGGACCCCTTTTCGGGGTGGAGCAGGCCCGCGATGGCCCGCATGGTGGTGGACTTGCCCGCTCCGTTGGCCCCGAGGATCGCCACGATCTCTCCGGCGCGGATCTCAAGGGAGAGATCCGTTATGACCCGGGCCTCGTCGTAGGAGCAGGAGATATTTTTGACTTCAAGCATGGGGGGCATGGAGGTCCTCCTTTGCGCTCTCCGCCTCCTGAAGGCGGCGGCCGTATTTGTCTCCGAAGTAGGCCCGGATGACCTCGGGATCCCTGACCACGGCGGCCGGAACGTCCTCGGTGATCTTCACTCCGCTGTTGAGGACCACGAGCTTGTCGGCGATGGGCATGATGGCCTCCATGATGTGCTCCACCATCAGGATGGTGACCCCCTCCTCCTTCAGGCGGAGGATGACCTGCACCATCTCGTTGACCTCCGTGGAGGTAAGCCCCGCCACCGCCTCGTCAAGGAGCAGGAGCTTCGGTCCCGTGGCGAGAGCCCGGGCGACCTCGAGGCGTTTTTTATTGCCGATGGTCAGCCCTCCCGCCGGGCGGTCCCGGCAGGGGGTGAGGAAACAGAGCTCAAGGCAGGCCTCGGCCGTTCTTTCCGCCTCCTCGGTGCTCCCCGTGCGCATATAGGCCCCCACAAGGATGTTCTCGAAGACGGTCATCTCCTTCAGGGGTCGGACCACCTGAAAGGTTCGGGCGACGCCGAGGCGGGCGATCTTCCAGGAGGGGAGGGCGGTGATCTCCCGGCCGTCGAAGAAAATATGCCCCTCCGTGGGCTTGTAGAGCCCCGCCACGCAGTTGAAGAGGGTTGTCTTTCCCGCTCCGTTGGGGCCGATGAGCCCCGCGATGGTCCCCTCTTCCACTGAAAAGGAGACGTCGCTGTTGGCCGCCAGGGAGCCGAACTTCATGGTCAGATTGCGGACTTCCAGCAGGGGCATCAGCGCTCACCCTCCCTGTCTTCGCAGATTTCTTCCGAAGCCGCCGGTGTCTCCGGTTTTTTCCTCAGGGAATGGACGATCCCCATGATCCCCCTGGGCTGCTTGATCATCGTGACGATGATGATCAGCCCGAAGATCATGAGGTCCACCCCCGAGCCGAGGTGGGAGAGGTAGGCCCGGGTGTATTCCTGGAGGGGGATGAGGATGGCCGCCCCGAGAAGGGGGCCCCAGAAGGTGCCGAGGCCGCCGAGGATGGTGATGAGGACGAATTTCATGGACATGTCCAGGGACATGACCATGGGAGGGTCGACCCTGTAGTTGTACTGGGCGAAGAAGGCGCCGCAGAGGGCCGCCAGGGCGGCCGAGAGGGCCATGGCGGAGAGCTTCACAAAGGTGCTGTTCACCCCGAGGGATTCGGCCGTCTCCTGCCCTTCCCGGACCGCCCGGAGGTAGTACCCCATCCGGTGGGACTCGATCCGCCGGACGATGCCGAAGACGAGGGTGAAAAGGGCGAGGGCGCCGAGGTAGTAGCCGTTCTTCGTCCCCGACCAGGAGAAGTTCCGCCAGCCGTCCTCGAGGATGGGGTAGTCGAGGCCGATGGCCCCTCCCACCCAGTCCCAGATCATGAAGAGGCGGTTGAATATCTCCACGGTGGCGAAGGTGGCGATGGCGAAATAGTGCCCCTTCAGACGGAAGCAGGGGGCGCTGATGAGGACGGAGACGATGGCGGCCGCAGCCGCGCCGGCGGGAACCCCGTACCAGGGGAGGGAGTCGAAGGTCACCACTGCGAGGGCTGCCCCGTAGGCCCCGATTCCGAAGAAGACGGCGTGGCCGAAGGAGATCTGGCCGCAGTAGCCGCTGATGATGTTCCACGACTGGGCCATGGAGGCGTAGAGAAGGATCATGGTGAGGACGTGGCCGTGGAAGGTGTTTCCTATCCCCCCGGGAAGAAAGGGGAGGGCCAGGGCGGCGAGGAGGAAGGCGTACCAGAGGGTGGAGGAGCGTTTGCTCTTCATGGACGCCATGACCTCACCACCCGAAGAGCCCCCGGGGCCGGAGGAGGATGACCCCGAGATAGACGGCGAAGACCGCGACGTATTTCACCACTGCCGCGATGTAAAACCCCGAGAAGGATTCCACGAGGCCGATGAGCAGGGCCGCAAGCAGCGCCCCGGGGATGCTGCCGAACCCCCCGAGGGCCACCACCACGAAGGCGATGAGGCTGAAGAGCCCCCCCACCTCGGGGTAGACGGCCAGGTAGGAGGTCATGAGGCTGCCGGCGATCCCCACGCAGGCTCCCCCCATGCCGAAGACGAGGAGGTAGATCCGCTCCGTGTCGATCCCCATGAGCTCGGCGGCCTCCTTGTCCATGGCCGTGGCCTGGATCGCCCAGCCGAGGCGGGTCTTCTTCAGCATCCAGTAGAGCACTCCGAGGACGGCGAAGGCGAAGAGGGCCGTGACGAGCTGGGGGAGGGGGACGATAGCCCCGCCGAAGGCGATGGTCCGCCCCTCGAGCCAGTTTCCCGAGAGAAGGCGGAAGTTCGGGGTGAAGACGTTCATGCAGAAGTTCTTCAGCAGCATGGAGAGGCCGAAGGTGGCGAGAAGGGGGGCCATGGCCGCCTTTCCGAGGCTGTTTTTGATGATGAGCCGGTAGGTGACCGCACCGAGGAGAAAGAGAAAAATCCCCCCGGCGATCCAGGAGATGAAGGGATCGATATCCAGCAAAAAGCCGAGCCAGTAGGAAAGATACATGGCCACCATGAGAAATTCGCCGTGGGCGAAGTTGATGACGTCCATGACGCCCCATATGAGGCTGAGCCCCGCGGCAACGAGGGCATAGAGAAGGCCGTTCAGCAGTCCGTCGATGAGAACCTGAAGAAAATTACCCATAGAGGCATGTCCTCCCTGAAAAAGAGGGCGGGCCAGAGAAAGAACCCGCCCGACTTTGCGACGATTTTATTTTCCGATACTCTTGACCGGAGAGAGGTCTACCGGTTATCCCAGGGCTTCATGGGGTAGATGACTTCGGAATCTTTGAATTTTTCGGGGTAGATCGTGTTGTACTTCTGGTTCTCAATCTGGGTGATGACGCTGAGGGCCTTTATGTTCTGGCCGCCCGGCGCGAAGGCCACTTCGCCGCTCAGAGAGAGGGGAGAGACGAAGGTCTCGGAGGCGAGGATTTCCCGAACCTTCTCCGTATCGAGAGCTCCGGCCTTTTCGATGGCCTGGCCGAGGATCATGAGCATGACCGCCTCCTGGACCGAGTCGCTGTCGAAGGGCTGATTGGCAAGGGGACGGTAGAATTTTTCCTGAACCACGAGGGCCTCGGGCATGAACTTCTCGGCGAGCTCGGGGGAGAAGCTCATTCCGCCCATGAAGTAGTTGCCGTCGGCGCCGAGTTCCTTCTGTACGGCGGGGTTCTGATACCCCGTGCAGTAGTTGATGGCGATCTTCGGAAGCCAGTTGACCTGCTTCATGGTGCGCACCCAGAGGGAGTAGTCTCCGCCGAGGGCCGCTCCGAAGACGGCGTCGGGGTTGGCGGCCTTCAGGGTCTGCACTTCGCTGCTGAGGTTGGTGGCGCCCACATTGAAGGGGACGTCGGCGGTGATCTCGAGGCCGACTTCCTTCGCGGCCTTTTTGGCCTCGTCGGCGGCATGCTTTCCGAACTCGCTGTTCTCGTAGAAGAGTCCGAGGGTCTTGATTCCGGCGTTCTTCTCCTTGTTGAGCCAGGAGATGTAGTCGGTGAACTCCTCTGATTCGATGGCGTCCGTGGGGGCGTGGCGGAAGAAGTACTTGTATCCCCGCTCCGTCAGGGCCGCAGAACTGGAGGCCCCGCAGAGGAAGAGCTTCTTCGCCCGCTCGGCGACGGCGCTTGCGGGCTTCGTGGCGGAGCTGTTGTAGCTTCCGATGATGGCGAAGACGTTCTCCTGGTTGTAGAGCCGTTCGGCCTCGGACTTGGCCACGTCAGGCTTTCCCTGGTGGTCGGCCTTTACGAGCTCTATTTTATACCCATCGAGGAGCCCCGCCTTGGCGGCGAGGGGCATATCGAGTTCGGGGTGGGCGTTGTTGATGACCTCCACTGCCGCGAGAAGGGAGTTGAGGCAGTTCTGCCCTGAGACGGCTGACGGGCCCGTGAGGGGGAAGAGGGTTCCGATCTTGATGACCTTATCGGCCCCGAAGGCGGCGCCGCCGAAGAGAAAGACTCCGCAGAGGGTGAAAACGAGGAGACGGGCAAGCATGCTCTTTGAACGCATAAGATTTCATTCCTCCCTGATCATGAATTTTTTTCTGCCTGTTCAGCTTCAGCCTCAAAAGCGTGAAATCCCTCCCTTCCCGGGCCGAAGAGCGGATTAATTTTCTTCTTCTGGTCTTCAGTATATAAATTCTCCCGGGCTCCGTCAATTGCCAATTGCCCCAGCAGGAGAGGAACATCGATTCATAAAAAGAGGCCGGAGCGGAAATTTCCGCTCCGGCCTCTCTGAAGCCCCGGGGTATCTGCCCTGCCGTCTTCCCCGGAAAAAGATCACATGCGGCCGAGGATGAGCTCTCCGGCTTTCGCCGTGGAGGCCTCTCCGCCGAACTCGAAGGGGAGGCTTGAGGAGGGGGCGGACTGGAGATAGCCCGTGACCGCCTCCTCAACCCGGCGGGCCGCTCCCTTTTCGCCCAGGTGATCGAGCATAAGGGCTCCGGTGAGAATGGCGGCAAGGGGGTTGGCCCTGCCGGTTCCGGCGATGTCCGGGGCCGAGCCGTGGATGGGCTCGAACATGGAGAGGCTGTCGCCGATGTCCGCTCCGGCGGCGACGCCGAGGCCTCCCGAAAGCCCTGCCAGCAGGTCGCTCACGATGTCGCCGAACATGTTGGGTGCCACGATGACGCCGTAGAGATCGGGGGTGCGGACCAGGTGATAGCACATAGCGTCCACATTTACCACCGAAAGGGCCATCCCCTGCCGGGCGGCCTCGTGGGCGGCCACCTCCTCCCAGAAGCCGTAGATCTGGGGGAGGGCGTTCGACTTGGAGGCCAGGGTGATCCTTTCCTCCCCCCGGTCCCGGGCGGCCCGGCACCCCCAGGCAACGACCCGCCGGACGGCCGGTTCGGAGGCCACCCCTATCTGGAAGGCCCCTTCGACTCCATTTGAAAAGCGCCCCTCGAGAGACCCTTCAAGGGAGTAGAGCCCCCTTTCCGCAGCGAGGTCAACGGAGGCCGTGCCGCCGGTGGTGCATCCGCCGATCCCCATGTAGAAGTCCTCGGTGTTTTCCCGGACCACGAGGGTATCGAGCCCGGCACCCTTCTTCGGCTGTATGGGGAGGGGAACCCGGGGGTAGCTTTTTGCGGGGCGGAGGTTTACATACTGGTCGAAGTGAAAGCGCAGGTGGAGAAGAATCCCCCGCTCGAGGATCCCCGGCTTCACCCGGGGGTCGCCCACCGCCCCGAGAAAGAGGGCGTCCATGGCGCCCATTTCCTCCACGGCGGAAGGAGGAAGAACCTCTCCGGTTCGGAGATAGTGGGCCGCTCCGAAGGGGTAGTCCGTCCAGCGGAGGGAGAACCCCTCCCTTTCTCCCGCGGCCTCGAGTATGGGTGCTGCGGCACCGAGCACCTCCGGACCGATGCCGTCGCCGCTGAGCCTGGCAACGGCGTATTCTTTTGCCGTCATGCTCCCTTCCTCCGGGCTTCGAGCTCCTCCCGGACCCAGGGAATGAGTCCGCCGAGGGCGATGAGCCTTTGAAGAAAGGGGGAGAAGGGGACGATGGTGAAGGTCAGCCCCTTCGTGACGTTTTCGATCGTCCCCGCCGCCGGGTCGACCCTTCCCACGTCCCCCGTCTCGAAGGAGGCCGCCCCCTCGGGGCATTCGAAGATGGGAAGCCCCACGTTGATGGAGTTCCGGAAGAAGATCCTGGCGAAGGAAGCGGCTATGACGCAGCTGCACCCGGCGCCCTTGATGGCCAGGGGAGCGTGTTCCCGGGAGGAGCCGCAGCCGAAGTTCTCTCCCCCCACGATAATGTCGCCGGGGGAGACTTTCGAGACGAAGTCCCGGTCGATATCCTCCATGCAGTGCTTTCCGAGTTCCTTCTCATCGCTGGAGACGAGATACCGGGCGGGGATGATCACGTCCGTATCGATATGGTCGCCGAATTTCCAAACCGTACCTTCATAAGAGCCTGCCATGGCTATTCCTCCTCGAAATACGCAAAGATTTTTTCGTCGGCCGCGTCCCGGGGGTCGGTGAGCCTTCCTGTGATCGCGCTTGCCGCTGCGGTGAAAGGGCTGGCGAGGATAAGCTCGCTCTTCGGGCTTCCCATTCTGCCGACGAAGTTCCGGTTGCTCGTGGAGACGCACCGCTCCCCCGCCGCAAGGATGCCCATGTGCCCTCCGAGACAGGGGCCGCAGGTGGGGGTGCAGACTACCGCCCCTGCCTCGGTGAAGACCTTCAGATACCCTCTCTCCATGGCCTGGTTGTAGACCTCGTAGGTCGCCGGGATGACGATGCACCGGACGTCCGGATGCACCTGTTTCCCCTCGAGCATTTTCGCCGCCGCGGCGATATCCCTGAGGCGCCCGTTGGTGCACGAGCCGATGAAGACCTGGTCGATCTTCGGAGAGCCGCACTCCCTCACGGGTTTGACGTTGTCGGGGGAGTGGGGCATGGCCGCCGCTGGCTCCATGGCGTCGAGGGAGAAACGCTCGGTGCGGCCATAGGCCGCCCCCTCATCGGGGTAGACGGGGGTGAAGTTCCGGGCAGCCCGCTCCCCGGCGTAGGCGAGGATTTTTTCGTCGGGGAGAAAGAGCCCCGCCTTGGCTCCGCATTCCACGGCCATATTGGCCATGGTGAAGCGGTCATCGAGGGGGAGGGAGGCGATCCCCTCTCCGCCGAACTCGAGGGCCATGTACCGGGCTCCCTGGACGCCGATCCGCCCGAGAAGGGAGAGGATCATGTCCTTTCCGGTGAGCCACCCCGGCCGAGAGCCCGTATATTCCACCCGCACGGTGGAGGGGACCTTCATCCACGTCTCGCCGAGGGCCCAGACTGCCGCCAGATCGGTGCTTCCCACACCGGAGGCCAGGGCTCCCAGGGCACCCCCCGAGCAGGTGTGGCTGTCCGCCCCGATGATGATGTCTCCCGGGAGGATGTACCCCTTCTCGGGAAGGAAGGCATGCTCGATCCCCACCCGTCCCACCTCCCAGTAGAGCATCCCCTGCTCCCGGGCGAATTCCTTACCCCTCTTCGTCTGTTCCGCCGAGGCGATGTCCTTGTTCGGGGTGAAGTGGTCGGGGAGGACGGCGCACCGCCGGGGATCGAAGACTTTTTTGGCCCCCATCTCCCGGAAGGACTCCACCGCCGGTGCGGCCGTGATGTCGTTCGCGAAGGCGAAGTCCACCTTCACTCTGCAGATCTCTCCCTCCACGCCCTTTTCGGAGGAGTGGGCCGCAATGATGGCGCTAGCCAGCGTTCTTTTCATAGAGTGATGCTCCTTTCGTTGCCGCCTTCTGAAAGAGGCGGTTGATTCCGTCAATATAGGCCTTGATGCTCGCTTCGATCACGTCCGTGCTTGCCCCCCGGCCTGAGATCTGGCAGTCCCCGAGGGCAAGGGTGATGCGGGCCTCGCCGATGGCGTCCGACGCCTCGCTGACCGACCGGATGGAGTAATTCACGAGGACCGGCTCGATGGCGAGGATGCGCCGGATGGCCCGGTAGGCCGCATCCACTGGGCCATTCCCCGCCGCTGCGTCGGTGACCTCCCGCCCCTCGTCCTCCAGGGTGACCGTGGCGCTGCCGTGTCCCCGCCCCACCTGGACGAGGAACCCCTTGAGGGTGATTCTGCGGCTCTCTCCTCCGGCGAGGATTTCGCTGTCGATCATGGCCTCGAGATCCTCGGAGGTCACGATCTCCTTCCGATCGCAGAGGTCTTTGAAGAGGATCATGGCCTCCTCGAGCTTTTCCTTCGACAGGGTGAACCCCATCTCCTCCACCCGTGCCCGGAAGGCGTGCCGTCCTGAGTGCTTGCCCAGGACGAGGCGGGTGCCGGGGGCTCCCACATCCTCCGCGCTCATGATCTCGTAGGTCGCCCGGTTGCAGAGCATTCCGTGCTGATGAATTCCCGCCTCGTGGGCAAAGGCGTTGGACCCCACGATTGCCTTGTTGGGAGGGACAGGGAAGCCGGTCATCCGGGAGACCTGGGAGCTGACGCCGTAGAGCCGGCGGGTATCGAGGCCGGTCTCGCAGCCGTAGCTCTCCTTCCGGGTCCGGAGGGCCATGACGATCTCCTCGAGGGAGGCGTTTCCCGCCCGCTCTCCCAGGCCGTTCACCGTGCACTCCACCTGCCGGACTCCCCTGCGGACGGCGGCGAGGGAGTTCGCTACGGCCATTCCGAGGTCGTTGTGGCAATGGACCGACCAGACCACATCAGGACGGTCCGTCCCCTCCATGATCCCCTGAACGAAGGCGCCGAACTCCTCGGGGACGGCATACCCCACCGTGTCGGGGATGTTCAGGGTGGAGGCCCCGGACTCGGCCGCCGCCCGGAAGACCTGTATGAGGAAGGCGGGCTCCGACCGGCTCGCATCCTCAGCGGAGAACTCCACATCCTCTGCGAGGGTGCGGGCGAAGGCCACCCCCTCCCGGACTTCCGCCAGCACCTCCTCGGGGGTCATCTTCAGCTTGTACTCCATGTGGATCGGGCTTGTGGCGAGGAAGGTGTGGATTCTTCCCCTTTCAGCCCCCTCTACAGCCTTGGCGGCCGCGGTGATGTCCTCCCGGCGGGTTCTCGCAAGCCCCGCGATGACCGGCCCGTGCACCCGCTCGGCCACCATTTTCACGGCCTCGAAATCCCCCGGGGATGCGGCGGGAAACCCCGCCTCGATGATATCCACCTTCATCTTCGCCAGCTGCAGGGCGATCTGAAGCTTCTCTTCCCTGTTCAGGTTGATCCCCGCCGCCTGCTCTCCGTCCCTCAGGGTCGTGTCGAAAATTCTGCACCGTCCGTCCTTCGTCATGCTCCTCGCTCCTTTCTCTCGTGAGTACCGATACAAAGGCACAAAAAAAGCCGGAACCTCTAAGATAAAGAGGTTCCGGCCCGGGAATACCGTCTCGCAGCTTACCAGGCTGCCGGCGTTCCAGGGGGGAACCGGCAAATAAGGAGGAGCTCCAGGGAAGCGGAAAGAGTTGCTGCACTGCAGTAAATTGTCGTCATTACCGGTTTCCTCCTTTCCCCTCGGGCTTGGCAAGTTCCGACCATTTTGAAGGAGGGATTCTAGAATGTCAATAGGCATAGAAAAGAATGTCAATTGATATTTTTTCTGAAAATGAACGGCATAATTGAATCCTCTCCGGAGACA
>JALHFZ010000087.1 GCA_022837505.1 Synergistaceae bacterium | reverse complement strand
CTGCCCCTCAGGGTCGCCCTTGAAAAGAGTCTGGCCGGAAAAGAGGCGGTCATCGGCTCCGAAGGGGAAAACCGCCATTACCTCCTTCGCTTTTCCCCCCTTTCCGACGGGGAGGGAATCCTCCTCCAGATGGAGGACAGAACGGAATGCCGCCGCCTGGAGGGGAAAGTCCGTTCCGGAGAGGACCTCGCCCGGAGGATGGCCTCCATGACAGGAGAGAAAATACTCTGCTGCACGCTGAAGGAGGGGAGGATCCTCTTCTGTTCTCCCCCTTTCGCCGATTTCCTCGGCCTGCCCGAAGGAGGGGCGAAGGGAAAGACCATGACGGATCTCGGGATCTTAGCCGATAAGGACGGATGGAACGCCCTTGCAGCGTCAGCCTCAGGGGGGGAGCCCTTCGAGGCCGAAATGAAGCTGAAATCCGCCGCTGGCGAAGTCTTCTTCGGACGGCTGGCCGGCGAGACCTTCATCCGGGGGGGAGAGGAGTGCCTTCTCATTCTCCTGCGGAACGGCCCTGTGAAAAGACCTTCCCCCGAGAGAGGGCGGAAGCCCGGCCCGGACCCCCTCCTCGGCATCCCCACCCGGGAGGGATTCAACGAAATTCTCGGCACAGAGGTGGAGCGGGCCCTTCGCTACCGGGGCAATCTTTCCCTTATTCTGCTGGAACCGGACGGATTCGCCGAAATGAAAGAGAGCCTTGGGGTGGAGGGGGCAGACAGAGTGCGAAAGGAACTCAGCACTCTCGTGAAGAGCCGAATCCGGTCCACCGACTTTCTCGGCCGGTGGAGCGAGGACGGTCTGGCCGTCCTCACGCCCATGAGCGGCCGGGTGGCTGCCCAGATGGCCGATAAAATCCGTGACATGATCAGCCATTTCGATTTCGTCTTTCAGCGCCGTCTCACCGCAAGCTTCGGGATCGCCGAATTCCGGAAGGACATGGACGGGGATTCCCTGGCCCTCACGGCTGAAAAGGCCCTGGAGGACGCCAAGCGGGCGGGGGGGAACAAGGCCCTCCTTGCCCCCATGGGGCAGTGAACCCGCCCCGGGCAGATGATGGGGACAACACGAGAACATGAGGAGGGATCGGCGCCATGGCCCTGAAAATGTGTGCCCACTGCGGCAAGGCCTATCTCGATGGAGGAGAGCAGGAGAAAGTCCCTCTGTGCGTCGAATGCTCTGAATTCCTGAACGGGCTCTACCGCAGGGCCTGGACCTGGCTCCGGGACCGGACGGCCGAGGAGGGAAGGCATCCCCGGATCACCTCCGCCGAACTGGCGGAGGTATTGGCCGTGGATGTCCGGAGCATCGAGCTTCTCGTCAAGCTGGACCGCATTCAGACGGATCTGCCCTCAGACGAGGAGAAACACCCCCGGAAGGATCGGGAGACAATGAAGATCATGGGGCGAAGAATCCCCGGGAAGGGGTGGCAGAGACATGGCCACCACTGATAAAGGGCTTTGAAAGGACGGGATGCGTCCTCTCGGGACGCGGAAAAATTATGATCTATGATGCTGTCATCGTCGGCTCGGGGCCGGCGGGAGTTTTTGCCGCCATGGAGCTTGTGGAGCATGGAAAAAAAGTCGTCATTATTGACAAGGGGAGAGTGATCCGGGAGCGGAAATGCCCCATAACCGAGGGAAAAAGCTCCGTCTGTCTGAACTGCGACTCCTGCAGCATCGTCTCGGGATGGGGAGGAGCGGGTTCTGCCTCCGACGGAAAGCTGACCCTGACAACGGGCTTCGGCGGAAATCTCGAGGAGAACATCGGCGAGGATGCCCTTCTCGACCTCATCGAGCATGTGGACAAGATGTTCGTCAAATTCGGAGCGGACAATCACGCCTACGAGCCCTCTGCGGAGGTCGCCCGGGCGACGATCCGCAAGGCCTCGGCGGTGGGGCTGAAGATCCTCCCCGCCCGGATCCGCCATATCGGCACCGACGCCTCCCGGGAGGTGCTCAACGCCATGTACGAATTTCTGGAGCCTCAATGCGACATCCTCATGAATACCTTCGTGGAGGAGCTGGTGGTGGAGGGCGGCCGGGCAGCGGGGGTCCGCCTCGCCGACGGCACGGTCCTGAGGGGGCATGACGTCATCCTCGCCCCCGGGCGGGAGGGAGCTTCATGGCTCGCCGGAGTGGTGGAGAAGCTGAAATTTCCCATCGCCTCCATGCCCGTGGATATCGGCGTCCGGGTGGAAGTGCCCGACAGCGTCTGCGAGGACCTGACGAAGGATTTCTACGAGGTGAAGTGCCTCTACAACACCCCCACCTTTGACGACCGGTGCCGGACCTTCTGCATGAACCCCTCGGGTTTCGTGGTCTACGAATACAACAAGGGGCACGATCTCGTCACGGTGAACGGCCACAGCCTGAAGGGTGTGAAGTCCCGGAACACGAACTTCGCCATCCTGGTGACGAAGAATTTCACCCAGCCCTTCAGCGACCCCATCGGCTACGCCACCCACATTGCGAAGCTCGCCAACATGCTCGCCGGAGGGGGGATCCTCCTGCAGCGCCTGGGAGATCTCCGGGACGGCCGGCGCTCCACGGCCTCGAGAATCGAGCGGGGGATGATCACCCCCACGGCGGCGGCGGAACCGGGGGATCTGAGCCTCGTCCTGCCCCACCGGTACCTCACGGACATAGTGGAATTTCTCGATGCCCTCAACACGATCCTTCCGGGGGTGAACCAGAACGACACCCTCCTCTATGGAGTGGAGATAAAGCTCTACTCTCTGCGCCTGCAGCTCGGAAAGGACCTTTCTGTCCCCGTCTACGACCATCTCTATCTGGCGGGAGACGGGGCGGGGGTGAGCCGGGGGATCATCCAGGCCGCGGCGAGCGGCGTAGTGGCCGCCCGGGCCATACTGCAGCAGAAGAGCTGCTGAGGAGGAAAAGATGAGAGAAAGAGCTCCAGGCACCGAAGCCCCTTCCGCGGGCCTTCTCCGGAAGGGCATACAACCATGCGTATAAAGCATATTCCCGAGGATTTCTTCCTCCGGGAGGTCCTTCATTTTGCGCCGGGAAAGAAGGAGACCCCCTGGAGGGTCTACCTCCTTGAAAAGAAGGGGTGGAATACCCTCGACGCCCTGAAAAAGGCGGCCCGGGAGAAAAAAGTCCCCCTCGGCGAGATCCGCTCCCTGGGGAAGAAGGACCGCCACGCCCATACGGTGCAGCATCTCTCCATTCCTGTGAAATACGACCTTTCCTTCGAGGGGGAGGGGTTTTCCCTCCGCCCGGCGGGGTACACAACCGTTCCCCTCGAACCGTCGGTGCTTAAGGGGAGCCTTTTCTCCCTGAAGCTTCGGGATATGGGGACTGCCGAGGCGGACCATGTGGAAAAACGCATGGAAGAAATCTCCAAGCAGGGGTTTGCAAATTATCTGGACGACCAGCGTTTCGGCAATGTGGGGGCGAAGGGGGAGTTTCTCGCCGAGATGCTGATCAAGAGGCGTTTCACCGAGGCCCTCCGGAAATACTTTACCTTCTGCCACCCCGAAGCACCCACCTGGCTTAAAAAACGCCATGCTCAAAGGGGGGAGAAATGGGGCCGGTGGGCGGAGATGAAACCCCTCTGTCCCGAACCCCTGCTGCAGAAGATGCTGGCTCTTCTCGAAAAGAGGGGAGAGAAGGGGGCCAGGGACTGTCTCGCCCTTCTTCCCGCGGAGGAGCTGGGGATGTATTTCTCGGCCTACTCCGGCTACCTGTGGAACGAGACCCTCTCCCGGTTCCTCGCAGACAAGCCGGGAGACTTTTTCTCCGTGCCTCTCAAAACCGGCCCGGTGCTTCAGTACCGCACCCTGCCTACCGAACTTTTCACCCGGCTGGAAGGGCTCACCCTGCCGACCGTGGGGCCGGATATGCCCCCCCTTCCGCCGGAGATCGCCCCCGTCTTTTCAGGCCTTCTCGCCGAGCGGGGAGTGCGGCTTTCGAAGTTCCGTCTGCGAGAGGTGGAGAAGGCCTCTTTCTCCTCCTTCTCCAGGAACTGTCTGATGATCCCCCAGGGGCTGAAATGGAAAAGGGAAGAGGATGACCTCTTCCCCGGAAAAACCGCCCTCTCCCTTGATTTCTTCCTGCCCAGGGGGAGCTATGCCACCATGATGCTGAAGTCCGCAGCGGGAAAATTCAAAGCCCGCGGCGGTAGCCGAGGGTGATGCCGGAAAAAGTCTTCGGAGCGGTGCGGGTGGAGATGCGCAGCGACTGCTCGTCCACCGCAAGGACGGCCAGGGTGACCGGAAAGGGGAAATCCCGAAGGTCCACCACCGGCTGAATCTCGTCGATGGCATCCCTGACCACGTTTGTCTGCTCGTCGTGGTTGATCTTCAGCAGAACGTCCTTCAACCAGAGTTCTTTTCCCAAACGAATCTCGAGTCCCGTCTTCACCTCCGCAAGGAGGGTGAGGCCGGGATTTTTTATTGTGTAATAGGCCCGGGCATTAATTGTCCCCGGCTTAAGATCCACGGAGACCCCGTGCCAGTCATCCCCGGTCGCCCTGGCGAGGGCGGCGTTGATGTCCTTTTCCAGGATAACCGCCTCGATATTGCTGCGCAGAACGTTTTTCACGCCGATCGGGTCATCCGCATCCGGGTTCCATTGAGAAGGGGGGGTGAACTCCACAAAGGACGCCTCCAGGGCGAGGCGTTCGATCCGGAATCCTCCCACGTTGGCTCCCTTCACAAGGAAGTACATGTTCCGCACGTTCCCCTGGTCGTCAGGCTCTGCGTCAAGACACAGATCAAGGCTATCGGGGTCGGTAAGGGAGACGAGGAGGGAGAGCAGCTTCTCGCCGTTCGTAGATGGAGTGAAGGCTCCCTCGAATTCCCGAAGGGTCCCCGAGGCTGCTGAAAGTTGCGAGGGGACGAGGAGCAGAAGAGCGAGAAGGGAGATAACGGGAAGAAAACAAAGGTTCTTTCTCATGGCACAGCCTCCTTTTATCGGGCCCCTCCGGCAGGAGGAGCCCTTTTTTTCGCTTACACCCGGGAGCGCCCGATGAAGTAGCAGGTGAACCCCTGGCGCTTCATCTCGGCAGGGGAGTACTGGTTCCGTCCGTCGAAGATCAGGGGGGTTACCAGAAGCTCCCTGATCTTTTTGAAGTCCGGCTGTTTGTAGATGTCCCACTCGGTGACGAGGGCGAGGGCGTCCGCACCGTTCACGGCGTCGTACTGGTTGCTCACGTAGATCACCCCGGGGAGGTCCCCCAGGGCCGAGCGGGTCTCCTCCATGGCCTTGGGGTCGTGGGCCTGGACCCGTGCCCCTGCGGCCAGGAGGTCCGTGATGAGCGTCTGGGCGGGGGCCTCCCGGACGTCGGAGGTCTTGGGCTTGAAGGAGAGCCCCCAGATGCCTATGGTCTTCCCCTTCAGGGAGCCGAAGTGGCGCAGGATCTTGCCGAAGAGGACATGCTTCTGCCGTTCGTTGACGTCATCCACCGCCCGAAGGATCTCCATTTCGTGCCCCTGCAGGCGGGCGAACTCCCGGAGGGCCCGGACGTCCTTTGGAAAGCATGACCCGCCGAAGCCGCACCCCGCAGAAAGAAAGGAGTAGCCGATACGGGAGTCGGAACCCATCCCTATACGGACCTTTTCAACGTCGGCGCCCACCCGTTCGCAGACCGAGGCGATCTCGTTCATGAAGGAGATCCGGGTGGCGAGCATGGCGTTGGCCGCGTATTTGGTCATCTCCGACGACCGGATATCCATGAAGAGGATT
>JALHFZ010000086.1 GCA_022837505.1 Synergistaceae bacterium | reverse complement strand
CGATCCCCCTTCCCTCTATACCCCCAACAGCGTAAAACTGTGGATTAGAATAACCGGACTCCTTGACATGAGGTTTCCCTATCAGGTATCCTGTATCAAGGTGCCTGTATTTTACCTGTATACAAGAAAGGGTGCCTGAGCAGAAAAAGGGGCGTCGGATATGCGGGTAAAGAAAAAAGACTTCGCCTACGAAGAGATCAGGAAGCTGATCCTGAGGCGGGAGACCTCGGAAGGGGTCATTCTCTCCGAGAACTCCCTGGCCGCAGAACTCAACATGAGCCGTACTCCCGTCCGGGAGGCCCTTCAGCGCCTCCAGATGGAGGGTTTTCTTGAAATTCATCCCAACCGGGGAGTGGTCATCCCCGAGGTCTCCGTGGTGGAGGTGAACGAGACCTTCGCCCTCCGGATGGCCATCGAGGAGTTCGTCATCAAGGAGATCATCCCCCTTATGACGGAGGAGCATTTTCTTCAGGTAGACGAGCTTCTGCACCGTCAGAGGGAATCCATGGAGCGGAGGAATATCCTCGAGTACCTGCGGCACGACAAGGATTTTCATGATTTTTATCTTCGTCTGTACTCAAACGCCCTTATTTTTTCCACCATCAAAAGAGTCCGGGACCGGTTTTTTTCCATGGGGACGGCCGTCCTCCGGGGGGTCGGAACGGTCGAAAGATCCTTTCAGCAGCACTGTGAAATTGCCGAAGCGGTTCGCCGGAGAGACCCTGGGGCGGCGGCGGAGGCTATGCACCGTCATATGGTGACCGGCCGGGGGAATGTCCTTTCCCTCTCGGGAACTCTTGAAAATGCCCGGTAAAATGTAATTTTTTGCATTGAAGAAAGGGGGGTGCTTTTTCCCCGCTCTATACAGTTTTCAGGAGCGGCAGAGAACCGGTACGCTTTTTTCGGCTTAAAAAGACCAGAATTTGACGAGGTGATCTGCATGTGCGCAATGCCAGAGCGGAAAGAGGCGGTTCTTCCTCTGACCGGATACGACAGAGAAGCTTTGAAGTTTTTCTACGAGACCATGGTGAAGATCCGTAATTTCGAACTCACCGTGGAGAAGTATTTTTTCGAGGGGGAGATTCCCGGGTTTGTTCACCTGTACATCGGTGAAGAGGCCATTGCCACGGGGGTCATGGCCAACCTCCGCAAGTCCGACTACATCCAGAGCACCCACAGGGGGCACGGCCACACCATCGCCAAGGGGGCCGACCTGAAGCACATGATGGCCGAGCTCTTCGGAAAGAGCACCGGCTGCTGCAAGGGGAAGGGCGGGTCCATGCACATCGCCGACTTCAGTGTGGGGATGCTCGGAGCCAACGGCATCGTCGGAGGGGGCTTCACCATGGCGACAGGGGCGGCCCTCGCCCAGAAGATGCAGAAGACCGACGGCGTCTCCGTGGCCTTCTTCGGCGACGGAGCGTCCAACCGGGGCACCTTCCACGAAGCGGCGAACATGGCGGCGGTCTGGAAACTTCCCGTTATTTTCCTGTGCGAAAACAATCAGTGGGCCTCCACCACTCCCTACCTGACCACCACCTCCGTGGCGGATATCGCCGACCGTGCCCAGGGGTACGGCATGCCCGGCGTGATCGTGGACGGCAACGACGTCTTCGCGGTCTATGAGGCGGCAAAGGATCTCATCGACCGTGCCCGGCGGGGAGAGGGTCCGTGCATTCTCGAATGCAAGACCTACCGCATCAAGGGGCATTTCGTGGGCGACCCCGAGATGTACCGCACGAAAAAAGAAGTGCAGCAGGTTCTGGAGGAGACGGATCCCATCCCCCGGTTTGAGAAGAAAGTCCTCGACGCCGGAGTGATGACCCGGGAAGAACTCGATTCTATTGCAGCAAGAGTCAACAAAGAACTCAACGAGGCCCTGGAGTACGCCCGCACCTCTCCCGAACCGGAAGTGTCGGCCCTCTTTGAAGGCCTCTACGTGTAGGGGGACGGACAGCATGAAGACAATCACATTTTCCCAGGCGACCCTTGAGGCCATGCAGGAGGAGATGAGGCGGGACGAACGGGTCTTCGTCCTGGGGGAGGACATCGTCCGCCAGGGGGGCATCTTCGGCCAGTTCAAGGGCCTTCCGGACGAATTCGGCAGCCGGATCATTGATACTCCCATCTCTGAAACCGCCATCGTGGGCGCCTCCGTCGGGGCCGCCCTTGCGGGAATGCGCCCCGTGGCGGATATGCACTTTGCCGATTTCGTCGGGGTCTGCTTCGATGAAATCTACAATCAGATGGCCAAGATCTACTACATGTTCGGCGGCCAGAAACCCGTCTCCATGGTCCTCCGGGCCCCCGACGGCCTCGTGAATCAGGCGGCGGCCCAGCATTCCCAGTCGGTGGAGGCCTTCTTCCTCCACATCCCCGGGCTCAAGGTCGTTATCCCCTCAAACCCGGCGGACGCCAAGGGGCTGCTCAAATCGGCCATCCGGGACGACAACCCGGTCCTCTACTTCGAACACAAACAGCTCTTCCCCGTGAAGGGTGAAGTGCCCGAGGGAGAACATCTCGTCCCCATCGGAAAGGCGAAGGTAGTGAAAGAGGGGAAGGACGTCACCCTCGTCTCCTGGTCCATGACCATGAACCTGGCGATCAAGGCGGCCCAGACCCTCGAAAAAGAGGGGATCAGCGTCGAGCTCATCGACCTCCGGACCGTCTCCCCCCTCGACAAGGAGACCATCCTCAGCTCTGTGGAGAAGACGAGCCGTCTTGCCATCGCCCACGAGGCGGTCAAGCAGGGGGGAGTAGGGGCTGAGATATCCGCCATTGTGGCGGAAGAGGCCCTTGACTGCCTCGACGCGCCGATCGTGCGGGTGGGAGCGCCCTTTACTCCCGTCCCATTCGCCCGCTCTCTTGAACAGGCCTACCGGATCACCCCGGAGAAAATCGCCGCCGGCATTCGGGGGATGATGTAGCGGAGACGGTTTTCCCCGGTTCCTATCTCAGCGACGGGAGGTGGTGGAAAAGCTCTTCTTTCCGGTTCAGAAAGGCAGCGTCCGGTACAGAAAAGAAAAAAGCAGCTGAAATCCAAATCCAGGAGGTAAGAAAATAATGAAGAAAATCGTTGCATTGTTCCTCGCCGCAGTCCTTCTGTGCGCCCTGGCAGCCCCCTCCCTCGCAGCCTATAAAGACGAGTATAAGCTTGACATCGTCCCCAGCCTGACCACGGCATGGGGAATGGGTGCCACCTATTTCGCCGATCTCGTTAAGGAGAGAAGCGACGGAAAGATCAACATTAAAGTGTACCCCGGATCCCAGCTCACCACGGGAAAGCAGACCAACGCCTTCCTTCTCGTGCGCAACGGGACCATCGACTTCGCCGTTCAGTCCTCAATCAACTACTCTCCCCAGCTTGTGGAGCTGAACCTCTTCGCCCTCCCCTTCTTCATCGCCAACCAGCCCCACCCCTATAAGGCCCTCGACGCGATCAAGAACGGCAAGGCCGGACAGATGATCATCAAGGCCATTGAGGACAAGGGCGTGAAATTCCTGGCCTTCGGCGAAAACGGATTCCGGGAGCTGACGAACTCCAAGAAGGCCATCAAGACCCCCGAAGACCTCGAAGGAATGAAGATCCGCGTGGTGGGAAGCCCCCTCTTCCTTGATACCTTCAGGGCTCTCGGCGCCAACCCCGTGAACATGAACTGGAGCGACACCATGGCCGCCATTCAGCAGGGCGTGGTGGACGGACAGGAGAACCCCATCAGCACCTTCTACCCAGTGAAGATGCACGACTATCATAAGTACGTCACCGACTGGCATTACGTGGTCGACCCCACCCTCTACGTGGTCAACCCCGACGTGTGGAAATCCTTCTCCGCAGAGGATCAGAAGATGATCCAGGCCGCAGCCGAGGAAGCTGGCAAGTACATGGTCGCCCTCGCCCGGATCAGCCTCGACGACGGATCCGCATTGGCCTATCTTCAGAAAATCAACCAGGTTCCCGAGATCACCGACTGGCATAAGACCCTCAAGGATGCGGGCATGGAAGTGACCACCCTCACCCCCGAGCAGACAAAGGCCTTTGCCGACAAGACCGCTCCCGTTTTGAAGGAGTGGAGATCCAAGATCGGCGAGGACCTCGTGAAGGCCGCCGAAGAGGATATGGCATCCGTAGGGAAGTAAAGACGAACAGTTTGTGACCCTCCGGGGGGAGAGACTTCCTCTCCCCCCGAGTATTTCCTCATAAGGGGTTGTCCATCATGACGAAAAAAATTATGAATTATTTCGAGGAGATCCTCGGCTCAATCATCCTCATGGTGATGGCAGTCATCACCTTCGCCAATGTCATCACCCGCTATTTCATCTATCACGCCCTCGCCTTCACCGAGGAGGTCACCATCAACATGTTCGTCTGGCTCGTCATGCTCGGTACCGCCATCGCCTTCAAAAAAAATTCCCATTTGAGCATGACGTTCATATACGACCGCTTCCCTCCGAAATGGAGAAAGGGCTTTTTCTTCCTCTCCACGGCGCTCTCCTTCGGATTTTTTGCCCTGCTGGCATACCTCGGCTATATCGAAGTCTGCGATGAAATCGATCTCGGAGTGACCACCGAGTCCCTGGCCATTCCGGTGTGCTACTACACGATTGCCCTGCCCGTGTTTTCTATTCTGATCTGCATCCGCATCGCCCAGTCGGCTCTGAAGACCATCAGGGCCGGAAAGTACTAGGAGGGACGAGAGATGGAATCTTTGCTTCACGAACCGGCATTCTGGACGATAGTCCTTTTTATTATTCCCCTTCTCATCAGGGTACCCATAGCAGTGGCCCTCGGGTCGGCTACGATCTTCGTTGTGTGGAACTGGGATATGGGGTACCAGATGCTCTCCTACAGCTTCTTCGCGGGCATCGCCAAATTCCCCCTGCTGGCGATCCCCTTCTTCATCCTCGCGGGGGTCATCATGGAAAAAGCCGGCATTGCCGAACGGATCATCACCCTCATAAAACAGCTCGTGGGTGACATGACCGGCGGGCTTGCCGTTGCGACAGTCATCGTTGCCGCCTTCTGGGGGGCAGTGAGCGGCTCCGGTCCGGCCACGGTGGCGGCCCTCGGCCTCATCCTCATCCCCGGAATGGCGGAAGCCGGATACGACAAGGCCTTCGCGGCGGCCGTGGTCTCAGTGGCCTCGGGACTGGCCATCATCATCCCTCCAAGCATCTCCTTCATCGTCTACGGCGACATCATGCAGCAGTCCGTGGGCACCCTCTTCGCCGCAGGCGTCATTCCCGGCATAGTAGTTTCTGCTATCCTCTGCATCGCGGTCTACCTCATAAGCAGAAAGAGGGGGTACAAGGGTTTACCCCGGGGAAGTGCTTCCGTTGTTCTCCGGTCGGTCCGGGATGCCTTCTGGGGGCTCTTCACCCCCGTCATCATCCTCGGAGGAATCTACGGCGGGATATTCACCCCCACGGAAGCCGCCGCCGTTGCAGTCTTCTACGGCCTCTTCGTGGGAATTTTCATCTATAAATCCCTCACCATCCCCATACTCTACGACATTCTCCAGGAGACCGTGGCGGGAACCTCCGTCGTCATGATCGTGGTGACCTGCGCGGGGCTCTACTCCTGGCTCGGGTCCACCGTGGGGCTCATCGACAAGGTGGCGGCCGTCCTTCTGGGAATATCGGAAAACCCGGTGGTCATCCTTCTCATGATCAATATCATCCTGCTCTTCGCCGGGATGCTTCTGGACGCCATCTCCATCTTCTACGTCTTTCTTCCCATCCTGGCCCCCATCATCG
>JALHFZ010000235.1 GCA_022837505.1 Synergistaceae bacterium | reverse complement strand
TTCATGAGGGTTTATGGATTCAAAGGTGCGAAAATCAAAATGTAGTGCCTAGTTAATATAGGTGTTGACAGATAGGGCTTCTGAGGAGTATGATCTCTCCATGTTTGTCCGGGTGAAATCCACGAAGCTCAGTCCAAGAAAATACGTCCAGGTGGTCAAATCCGTCCGCATCGGGAAACGGGTCTCCAAGGTCATTGTCCACCATGTGGGGATAGCCTACGACGAGAAGCACCTCGAGGAGCTCAAGGTCCTGGGGGAAAAGCTCATCCATGAAATGGAGGAGAGGGCACAGCCCTACCTGCCGGGCCTCGGGCCGCTGGATAACCCCGAGGCATGGGAGAGACCAGTGGGGGACGGCGAGAGGGTCAATCTCCGGACACTGAAGAATCTCGAGCAGGTGACCGAGGGGCCGGAGGAGGTCGTAGAGAGCCTCTTCGCCTCCCTCGGTTTTGAGAGCATCTTCGGCGTCTCCGACCGGGGAAGGGGCACCACCAATGTCCTGAAGAAGTGCCTCACCTGTGCTTTGGCGAATCCTTCGAGCAAGCGGGGGATGACCCGGTGGCTCGACGAAGTTGGGGGAACGGACCTCTCCCTGAATAAAATATACAGGATGATGGACAAGCTTTCGGAGAAGACGGAGCGGGTCAAAGAAATCGTCGCCCGGGAAACCATCTCTCTTTTCGACAAGAAGGCCTCTCTTATGCTCTTCGACGTGACCACCCTCTACTTTGAAAGCTTTGAAGCGGACGAACTGAGGGTTTCAGGATACAGCAAGGACAACAAGATAAAGGAGACCCAGGTGGTGCTTGCCCTTGCAGTGACGCCGGAGGGTTTTCCCCTCTGGTACCAGCTCTTCCCCGGAAACACCTATGAAGGACATACCCTCCTGCCTGTACTGAAGAAATGCATGGAGACCTTCTCCCCTCAGGATACTGTGGTTGTGGCGGACAGAGCCATGTTCACGGAGGAGAACCTGGTTGAGGTGGAGAAAGCGGGGTGCTCCTTCGTTCTGGGGGCGAAACTCAGGGGGCTGAATCAGACCTTGAAGGACAAAATCCTTGAAGCGGGTA
>JALHFZ010000234.1 GCA_022837505.1 Synergistaceae bacterium | reverse complement strand
AGCGGGGATGTGGGTTCCGCACTCCTCGCGGCTACTACCTGTGCGGCGGCGGATTGGAAGTATACTGTCACCGGATCCCTCTCCGGATCCCGGTCTGCGAAATGTGCCACCGACCCCTTATTCATCCGATAAGGGGGATCCAGCGCATAGAACCCGAATGGATCTGGGAACAGTGCCCCGAATGGCAGGATCTAACGTATCCATGCCATAGGACGAACTGCGTATTATGTTTCCCTCCCGAAAAGGCGTATGTGGTCTGGGTCGGGGAATCGTTCTATGAAACCCCGGATCACTTCCTGGAAGAGGTTACAGAGATGGGCATATCCCGGAAGATCCATGCCATCCCCGAAGACCTCAAGATCGGGGACTGGGTGTTCCTCGGGTACAGAAAACTCATCCCCACCGGCGAACGCACGAAAGACGGGGACGTAGTCATGAAACCTGGCATCTTCTCGGCGTTCCGTGTGAACGCCATTGAGAAACTCTTAACGGGGCCCCAGATGGAAGACCAGTATTACATAAAATCACTCTTAGACCGTGGCATCACCCCGGTCGTCGAGGTCGATTCTGAGGACGAGATCGAACCTGCAAAAGAGAGGCTCTACAAGAGCCTCGACAGATACACAGGGGCGGGCAACACGGGTGAGGAACAATAAAACGGAGTGGTGGAAGGCGTGGCGGTAAAAACTGTTCGAACAGAAATCGGGTTGGTCATCTCCCGGATGACCGGGAAGATGGAAGGGTTCCATTCGATTAATTCGAACCCCTTAGACAACCCTTTTTGTAATAAGATGGCGAGCGTACCCGGGAGCATATGCTCGCGGTGTTATTCCCGGCGGATGCTGGGAACCTCGCGGAAGCACTGCGGTATACCGTGGAGCGAGAACAGCCGTATACTGTCGGGGGCTGTGATCCCGGAGGAACATATCCCGGATCTGTCTAAGTTACAATGTAATGGGGCGTTCCGGTTTTCCTCTCACGGCGAGATCATCAACGAGAACCATCTTGTCAACTTGCTTAATATCGCCCGGAAAAACCCGGATATTACATTTGGGCTCTGGACGAAGCGGGTTTCG
>JALHFZ010000233.1 GCA_022837505.1 Synergistaceae bacterium | reverse complement strand
ACCTGCTCCTTAAGAGGCCGAAGAGGGAGCTTACCTCCGCAAGAAGGGCTCCGCGTGCCACAAACCCCCCCTCGGAGACCAGGAGGTGCCTGTTTATCTCCGCCGGGTCTATGCCCAGCTGGTCGCAGAGGCGGACGGTCTGCATGATTCCCGGCAGTTCCGTCCTTGCCACCACTGTGGAGGGCTCCACCCGCTCTCCCGGCTGCACGGTTACGGCGCCCTTCAGCGGGAGGCGTCGGGTCTTTTTTATTATGGTGCCGGAGCTCACGGTGAGCCCCGGGGTGTATGCTGTTGCCATAGTCTATATCCCTTGTGTGTCGGGCACGGGGAGTTCAAAGGCCCCGAACCACTCTGCAAGCTTTTTGATCCTGGCGGAATCGTCCGATGGGATGCTTACGGGGCGGCCGCGCATATCTATAATGAGCCCCACAACGCCGCCCTCGACCTCTACGGTTACCGGACGGCCGCGCCCCTCGCCCATGTCCAGAGTGCGAGGGGGCTCCACGAGGAGCATCTCCTTCTCTCCCAAACCGAGAGGGAGGACTCTTATGCCGCCGGACGGCACCTCTATGCGGCTGCCGCGGAGGGTGACTGCGCATGCCTGCCCCTCCTGCGCCGTGCCGGCGGGTGCGATGGCATCCCCCAGCTTTATGAGGCAGTCGCGGTTGAATACCTGAGTCGCGGCTTCCGGCATTATGGTGGAGAGTATCCCCAGCTGGGGCATCATGAAGATGGAGTCCACGGCGAGCATGGTCACGCCCTCGGGGGCGTAGGCATCCAGCATCATGAGCGCCGCCTCCGCGCGCCTGGGGGCGTGGCTCAGGACTCCTCCGCTCCCCACGATCATGTCGAGGTCCATCATCCGCACCAGAGATTTGCCCGTGCCGGACTGGCTCAGGGCATCCCCTATGGTTCTGGTCTGCTGCACGCCCTTAAGCTCCCGCGCAAGGGATTTGTGGTGCAGGAAGGCGAGTCGCAGGGCCTCTCGGGAGACGGCCTGTTCTATGTAGAGATCGCCCAGGGTCTGCGGAATGGTGGTGGGGCGGATCATCTTGTTTCTGAGCTGGTTTCTTACGTAACCCTC
>JALHFZ010000232.1 GCA_022837505.1 Synergistaceae bacterium | reverse complement strand
GGCCATAGCCTCTTTTTTGTCACGCGATGCTTCGGCCCGCGGATGCCGAGGCTCCCTCACCCTTAGAAGATTAGTCCAGGCTTCGCCCGCCCCAGTCTGTACTGTATAGAGTATTCAGGTGGTATGGATTTCGGGTAGAGCCTCCGGGAGCCTCACCCCCCACCCGCCATGCTCCTCTCCGGCTCTACCCAGGCCTCATTTGTCTGTTGCTGACGGGGCTGGGCAGTACTCGGATATTCAAAACTCAACTCGATGCTTCGGTCGCAGAGCGGAGCGGCGCTGCCGGAGCTGAACCGGGCGGGCACAGAGTCCCGCCCCTACGGGTTAACGATCATTGTTCAGACGCACCGCCGGAGGAGTGAGTACTGCCCCACTGCGTACAAATCCTCCGGTGAGAACCAAGACGTTATTGGGGATCTCTCGGATCAGCACGGAACGGAAGTAGCACTCCTTCGGGGATCACCCCCTCGGCAGGAAGGATATGGCGGATTAGCAAGGCTTCGGCAGCGGCGTGCTGCGCACTCTGCGACCGAAGTATCGCCAACATTGCCTTGGCTGGTATCACTTTCATTGAATGGGTAATTGCCGTATAAGGGGGCACTCCTTCGGGGAGCGGGCCCCCTCAGCAGGCCATACTTGGCTTGATGCTTCGGCCCATTAGCGAGGCGCCGGGGCGTTGCCTGATTTGCCCCTGAAACCTTTTGGCCGAGTATTGTGAGGAAGGCAAAAATAAAGACCGGGTAATGCATCCGAAGGGATGCACTGCCCGGCCGGTAGATTCTCTTTCAGGCTTATTCCCCGGGCTGGGGCGCTTCTGAACCCAGCTCCTCTATTACTTCATCCGTGAGGGAGTCGTTGAACTCCTGCCACCTGGCATCGGACCAGATCTCCACCTTTTTCCCAAGCCCCACAACCCAGATATTATCCACAATCCCCGCGTACTCGCGGAGGTTCTGGGGCACGGCTATCCTTCCCTGCCCGTCCGGCATGCACTCCACGGCGGAGCCTACAAAGAACCGCTCGAGCTTGATCCCCCGGCCGTCCAGGAAGGACTTGGGGGCAACCCTGTCGCATGGCGACCGGCGTTT
>JALHFZ010000231.1 GCA_022837505.1 Synergistaceae bacterium | reverse complement strand
CGAAGGCGGCGGCGAAGGCATCGCCCGCGCCCGTGGTATCTACGGCATCAACGGCAAACGGCTCCGCGTAGCCGCTCGCGCTCCTCCCGGCAAAGAAGGAACCATCCCCTCCCCTCGTGACCAGGACGAGGCGGACGGAAGGCGCCGTATCAATGAGCGCCCGGGCGCCCTCCGGCAGGCCGGAGACCCCGGTGATGAAGGCCAGTTCCCCTTCGCTCAGCTTCACGATGTCCGTGCCGGAGAGCCCGCGGATCATGCCCTCCCTGGCGCTCGGCTCATCCTTCCACAGGGAGAGGCGCAGGTTGGGGTCATAAGAGATAATAGCCCCGCCGCCCCGCGCAATCTCCGCGGCGGCCTCCGTTGCGCTCCTTGAGGGCTCCGAGATAAGGCTTATAGAGCCGGAGTGAAAGACCTTCGCCCCGGCGATAAACTCCCTGTCCAGCTCATCGGGCGCAAGCAGCATGTCCGCGCCGGGGTTCCTGTAGAACAGAAAATCCGGCACGTGCTCTGCCGTGAGGGCGACAAATGCGAGCCCGGTGCGCGCCTCCCGGTCAAAGAGCATGCGGCTGGTATCCACGCCGTTCTCCCTGAACACCTGCTCGAGGAACCGGCCGAACGGATCGTCGCCCACCTTGCCCACGAAGGCGGCAGTGCTGCCGAGCTTTGCGGCGCCCGCGGCAACGTTTGCGGGCGCCCCCCCTGGCGCTTTTCTAAACCCGGAAGCCTCTATGAGCGAGACCCCGCTCTCAAGCGCTATGAAATCTATAAGGGCCTCACCCAGAGTGACTATATCCGGCATGGCACTACGATTCCGGCTCTATAAGGCCGAAATCCCCGTCTTTTCTTTTATATATAACGTTTACGTCTTCTGTCTCGGAGTTTAAAAAGATGTAGAAATCGTGGTTCAAAAGCTCCATCTGCCAGGCAGCCTCGTCCTGAGACATGGGCTTGAGAGGGAACTTTTTTGTTCTGACTATCCTGGGCATGTAATCTTCGCCCGTGCCGCTCTCTTCCGTTGCCAGCGCAGCCAGCTCCTTGGGCGGCGCTTCGGGATGAGATCTTTCGAGCAGCTTACTCTTGAAGCGCCTGAT
>JALHFZ010000230.1 GCA_022837505.1 Synergistaceae bacterium | reverse complement strand
CACCAGATATGGCGAAAGGCCACCGCCCAGAGCGTTGCCGACCTGTCCGTCGAGAGTGCGGCGGCCAACTACCGGGACGGCTCCATGATTCAGGCATCTCTGGATGAGGGGCTGCAGGCCCTTGAGGCATCCATGGCTGGAATGGGCAATGAGGCTGTCGCGGCAGCAAAGATAAACTTCACTACGAAGCTGCACACTCAGGTGATCAACCGGTACCTGGTGGACGACCCCTTCGGAGCGGAGAGGTATTACTCCCTGGTGAAGGAGCAGATATCAGGAGTGGCCAGATCTCCCATTGAAAACGCCATCGCCACCGGAACCAGGGTGGAGCGTACCCAGCAGAGGGCAGACGAACTGATGGGGAAGTTTTCCTCAGAGTCCTCCGCTCTGAAGTGGATCCGGGAGAGCTACTCCGGGCAGGACGAAGCAGACCTCGTCACCGCCGTGAAGACCCGCTTCAGCGAGAAGAAGATCGCCATTGCTGAGGCGAAACAGGCACGGGAAGAGCGCTTCTGGGATGCGGTGGAGGGGGCTGAGAACCTTTCATCCCTGGACGCCACTTTGACGAAGATGGGGATCTCTCCGGAGAAGAAGAGGAAGGGGCTGCGGTACTTTCAGTCAGCCATGATGCAGGACTTCTCCATGGGTGCGGATTATGCCTCCACGGAGGAGGAGATCGTCGGGCTCGGGGAGAAGTTCAAAGTTCCCGATGTCGTGGTGCGACGGGCGATCAATGAGCACCGTGCGGTCTTCGAGGGCAAGGCAGAGGATATGGCCCTTGCCGCCCAGAGCGAAGATGACTTCCTCGAGGCGATAAAGAATCAGGGAGCAACCGAGGCGCAGCTCCGGAGTGCGCAGTCCGTCTTCCGGAAGGTCCACAAGCCGGTTTATGACGAGGCGCGGAAGCGGGCGGAAGTGCAGGAAGAGTGGAGCATCCGGGATGCCATCGACACGGGAAGGATAACGAACCGGGAGGAGCTCCTGAACGCCGCCGCCTTGCAGTCGAAGGAGAAGATCGATTCCCTGAAGAAGTACCTGGAGGACTCAAAGGACCCGGCCCAGAGCTATGTGAACGCAGAAGTGAAGCGGCGG
>JALHFZ010000085.1 GCA_022837505.1 Synergistaceae bacterium | reverse complement strand
GGGTCGGTCCGCCTCTCCTTCGGTATTTCCAGCCTCCGGGGGGGCATCCCTCTTATACCGCTGCTCGTCGGGGTTTTTGCTGTCTCCGAACTCATCATTCAGTTCGCAAAAGAATGTGCCCTCCGCTCCGAAAAACAAATGAGCGATCTTGAGGAAAGGGCCCGGGAAGTTGCAGGATATGACCCTTCAAAGGATAAAATGAGTTTTAAAATTTACTGGTCCACTATCAGGGCAACTCTCATCGGATCGGGGATGGGAACCTTCATCGGCGCCCTTCCGGGGGCTGGTTCCTCTCTCGCCGCCTTTATGAGTTATGGCCTCGCCCGCAAGCTCTCCCGAAAGCCGGAAAAATTCGGTCACGGTTCCCTGGAAGGGGTCGCGGCTCCGGAAGCGGGGAACAGCGCCACTGCAGGAGCCTCTCTCATCCCTCTTTTCGCCTTTGGAATTCCAGGCAGCGCCACAGCCGCCCTCTTCGGGGCTGCCCTGGTCATGCAGGGAATCAACCCCGGCCCCATGATGATCGAAGAAAACAAAGTGATCATCTACACTCTTTTCGTCATCATAATCTACGCCACATTCATCAATCTTTTTCTGTCCCACGGGCTGATTCCCCTGTATGCGAAACTCGCCCAAGTCAAGACATGTTATCTCGTCCCCACGGTTTTTTCCCTTGCTCTTCTGGGTACCTACGCTTCCCGGAACTCCCTTTTCGACGTGTGGGTGTCCTCGCGGCAGGGCTGCTTGGAATATACCTCAGGAAAAACGAATTTCCCCTTGGCCCCCTCGTGCTCGGCTTCATCGTGGGACCGGGGGCGGAAAAGGCCCTCCGGCAGGCTCTTCTCATGGGAAGAGGGGAGTGGACCTTCCTCTTCAAAAGCCCCATAGCCCTCGGTTTCTACGGGCTCTGCATTGTCTCCCTGCTGCTGATCCATTTCTCCGTGAAGAATAAACTTGTGGAGGAGGACTGATGGTCATGGCTGACAACATGCCGACGGAGGCAAAAAATAATTCCCTTCTATCCTCACCAAGATTCCCAGGCTTTTTGATCATGGCCGCGTCGGTCTTCTTCTTCCTCTTCACCATCACAGGGAAGTGGAGTTCCGGGGCTGGGATTGGGGCCAGGCTTTTCCCCCAGGGGTCTATCCTTATCATGTTCGTCTCTGGTGCGGCAGTTTTCTTCCAGAAAAGGGGAGAGGAAAAGCCCTCGAAATACCAGGGGATCCGGACCTTTCATATAGCCCTTTTTCTCGGTCTGGCCTTTCTTTATGTCCTTGCTGTGATTACAATAGGCCTGGGCGTGGGAACATTTCTTTATTTCCTTGTCTCATTTTTCTACTTTCGCAGATGGGAAGCCCCTTTGAGGACGGTGCTTCTTCCTGCGTTTATCGTGACGGTCTTTGTCTGGGGTCTTTTTACCTTTTTTGCCCAGATCGTTCTTCCCCAGGTGCTCCTTTTCTGAGATGCCTGGATTTCACCCAAGGGAGGCAATACAATGAAAAAGCTTCGCATTACCTTTGTCGATGAGAATGTGGCCGCAACAGCCGTCCTTCTCGAAGATAAGGCACCGGCTACATGCAACTGCATCTGGAATGCCCTTGAACAGCGCCCCGCCGAGGCGATGGGCATCCATGCCATGTGGACGGGACGGGAAATATCCGTTCCCTTCCCGGGAGATCTTTTTCCCAAAGATGAAGGGCTCTCCCTTCCTCCGGAGAACCAGATCACCATCCCCCTCCCCGGAGATATCGTCTGGAATGCCTATGCCCCCTACCAGTGGCAGGGAAATCCGAATATCGTCTATGATTTCGGTGTATTCTACGGCAGAGACAGCCGCCTTCTTCTCCCCATGGGGTGGAAGCCCAGCTCGCTTTTCGCCCGGATTGAAGAGAATCTCGACGCTTTTGCCGCCGTCTGCGCCCGTTGCCAGCGGGAAGGGCTGAAAAAAATGCGCATAGAGAGAGCGCTGTAATTTTATCGCCCTTTTGAAGAAGAGCCGCCTTTTTCAGAAGGAGGGCATTCCCTCTGAAAAAGGCGGCTCAGCGGCAGGGTTGTCCCGCCTCCAAAACAGATGAAAAAGTCTATGAAAACAAGTCAAATCCTCTACGCCGTCCCTCCCCCTTCGCTCATACGAGGCCTCTTCAAAGACCGCCCGAACCGCTTCCTTCTGCGCTGCCTTGTGGAGGGCCGAATGGTGGAGGCTTTTTTGCCGAACCCCGGACGGCTAGAGGCTATCCTCCTGCCCGATACACCTCTTTATCTTTCCCGCCAGGAACCTTCACCCCACAGAAAGACCGAATATACCGTCTGGGGTGCAGCCTATCGGGGAAGCCCTGTCCTGCTCCACACCCACTTTGCCAACAGAGCTGCGGAATGGCTTCTTCGAAGCCGCAGGGTTCCCGGCCTTGAGGATTGGAAGGTCGCAAGGACAGAGGTCGCTGTGGGCCATTCCCGCTTTGATTTTCTCCTCGAAAGGGGGAGGGAGACCCTCTTCCTCGAAGTGAAGTCCACCTCCCAATTCCGGGAGAAAATGGCCATGTTCCCCGATTCTCCCACCCTGAGGGGGAGGAAGCACGTCCTTGAACTTGCGGCCCTCACAGAAAAAGGGTACAGGGCGGCCGTACTTTTTCTTGTCCATTCCCCCACTCCCCGTTTTTTCCTTCCGAGCTGGCACCTTGACCCGGAATTTGCCGCTGCCCTTTATGACCATCGCTTCAATATAGGGATTTTCCCCGTGGGAATTCAATGGGGAGAGGGCTTACAGCTCGAAGATGGTGCCCTTCCCCTTGCCCTTCCGTGGGAAATCTACGAGCGAGAGCGGGGGGACCGGGGGAACTATCTTCTTTTTTCCGGAAGGGGAGAAAAGGAGTGGCAGGTGGCGTGCGGATATGCCGATCCCCTCGATTCCTTCCTGAGAAAGGCAAAAAGGGGAAGGGTCCCGGTCTTCTCCGCTCCTTTGTCTGCCTGGAACTCTCTCCCGATCAGAAGCAGCAGAAATGAAGAAAAATTCATCCGTGAGCAGATCAGGCTCCTGCCCGGAGCACAGAACATGGACGGAGGGGGCGGGGTCTACTCCTTCCCCCTCCATCCTAAAAAAAACAGGGAGTTTTGCGATCTTGTCCTCAGTCTCCGGACGGATCGTCTGCTCCTTCCCGGAAACTAAAGGGGAAAAAGAAGCAGGGGGCAGACGGTCTCCTGCAGCAATGCCTCGGCGGTTGCCCCGAGGACGAGCTGTCCCATTTCTCCTGCATAGGGAAGGCCGAGGGCGAGGAGTGTGGGGGCCATGGCGTTGATCCTCGGGGGAAGATCCGTCTCCGGTTTCCCTGTCACCAGTTCAACGGCGGTGTCGTACCCCCAGGACGAAACCTCCTTCTGTATCTCTCCGAGGGCTTCAGAGGCTGCGTTCATCAGCTCCGGAGCGCTTTCGGCAGTAGGAGGATAGAAAGCGTGGGCGAGGGTGATGAAGGGGTTCCCCCCTGTCTGAAGAAGGAGGGTGCGCAGGTTTTCAAGCATCAGGCTCGTCCTGGCCGGTTCAAGATCAAGGGCGACCACGACCTTCTGGAAAATGTCTCCCGGCGGAAATAACTCATCCTCCTCCTGAACCACCATTTGAGGAACGGGAACAGTCCGTATGAGTGGAAAGGGATCCATCCCCTTCGGAATGGGGAGAAGGACGAAGGTGCACCCCTCACTTCGGACGACTTCCGGCAGGATCTCCATTATGTCTCCCGAAAGGACCATTGTTTTATAATAGCTCTCCGGGGAGAGGATATGGGAGCCAAGCCGGTCAAGATATGCCTCCGCCTCGCTGACCAGACGGGGAGATTCAAGCCCCGCGGCGGAATCGACTACGTGAAGCAGCAGAAAATCAGTCTGTTCAGCCCTCATTTTGTCCTTTGCCCAGGCAAGGGCGTGATCCGAGAATGGAGAAACGTCGGCGAGAAAGAGGATCCGCGTAAGCATAAAGTATCCCTCCCATGGTATTCTAGACTTCACTGACAAGTATATCCCAAAGAGATCTGTTCAGTGAAATATATCGCGCAAGGAGAGGAGTTTTCCGAAATGCAGGGGGAGACAACCTGGAAGATACTTACCCTCGTGAAAAAAGGAATGACAGCCCTTCCTTATAAGGCGGCTGTTTCTTTCGGTGCAGGCCTCGGCACTCTTCTCTGGGCGCTGAGCAAAAAAAAGGTCGATGAGGCGGAGCGGAGCTGTGTGCGGTCCCTTCAGGTGGGGGTGACAACCGCCCGTACAATCGTCCGTTCCTCCTATGCCAACCTCGGCCGGTCCGTAGGGGAGTTCGTCTCCGCGGCGAAAAAGAAGGCAGACTTGGGAGCTCTTGTGGAAATTCACGGAGAAGAACATCTTCGGGAGGCCCTTGCCCGGGGGAGGGGAGTGATTCTTCTCTCTGCCCACATGGGCAACTGGGAACTCGGCGCGGGCGCCGTGGCTGCCAGGGGGTACCCCATGAACGGCATCGGGGCGGACCAGCGGGATGACCGGATTACCCAGCTCATCATAGACACAAGGGAAGAGTATGGAGTGAAGACTGTCAGCAAGGGGTTTGACCTCAAATCAGCCATCCGCTGCCTGAAGCAGGGGGAAATACTGGCGATTCTCGTCGATCAGGACGCAGGAAGAAACGGTGTGGTCGTCCCCTTTCTCGGCCTTCCCGCAAGCACCCCCTACGGCCCTGCAAAAATGGCTCAGCATCTGGGATCGACGATTCTTCCCGTCTTTATGATCCGAAGGGGGAAGACCATCTATCATGACCTTTATATTCTCCCCTCCCCATGGGAAGAGGGGTACCCCGACCGGGAAGAATCCATGGAAAGCGCCATGGAGCGCTGCAATGAAATTATAAGCGGCTGGATCTCCCGCTATCCTGAGCAGTGGATGTGGCTGTCCCGCCGGTGGGCATCCATTGAAAAGAAGCTTTCATGATCCTCGGCATCGACCCCGGAAGGGGGAAAACCGGGTGGGTCATTACAGACGATGGAGGAGAGCTGCTCCTCTCAGGGATATTCCCCACAGGGGAGGGGGAGCGTTTTTTTCAGGGGATGAAAGAGCTTGCCCCGGAGACGATCGCCCCTTTTGTCCTTGAAGGCGGGGCGGACCAAATCGAAGGGATCCGCCTCAGGGAATGCGTAATCGGCAACGGCACTGGAAGAGAATTACTCTTTTCTCTTGCGCAAACCCTCCCCCTTAGAGTAAAGTTAGTGCCTGAAAAGGGAACGACGGTGCTGTCGAGAGATCTCTACTGGAAAATACACCCCCCCAAAGGGCTTCTGAGAATTCTCCCCGCCTCCCTTCGCGTACCCCCGAGAGACGTGGATGACCTCGCTGCCTGGGCGATTGTCCTGGGACACCTGCAACTGCAGAAGATAAAAAGTGCAGAAGGAGAAAAAGAGAATGGGAACTGAAAAACTTGCTGTGATTGTGAACACCTTCGGGTCTTCCCTCGTCAGCGTCAGCAAAGAGATGGGGCTCGAAGTCAAACTCGTGAAATCTGAAGTCTCCCAGGGTGTTAATGTAACGGGGACCTGTGTCGCCGCCCTCGTGGGAGTTGTCGGCGGCGGGGTTCAGGGAACGGTGGTCATCATGCTGGACAGAGAGGGGTTCGATGCCACTGTTTCTGCCATGTCGGGACAGATGATCGTCCCCGATCTTGAAGACTCCGTCTCCATGAGCGTCATCGGTGAACTGACCAATATGGTCAGCGGACGGGCCCTCGTTCAGGTGGACCTCCAGGGAACGCAGGTCACCCCGCCCCAGCTCATCACCGGCGCCGGTATCCGCACAATACCCATTCAGTCTGCGGGAATACGGAGTTTTACCCTTCCTTTCATTCCTGAGCCCATAAAGCAGCAGGGGGTTTTCTCTTAGAGAAAACCCCCTGCTGCTTTATGAATCCGTAGTTCCCGCTGTCTTTTTCTAGAGTTTTTCTCCCTCCCAGGCAGCCACAACTGCCGCCACTGCGGAGTCTCCCGTGACGTTGATGGAGGTACGGGCCATGTCGAGTACCGCGTCAATGCCGGCGACAAGGGCCGCTCCCTCGAGGGGCAGCCCCACAGCGGTCAGGACGAGGGTCAGCATGATTAGTCCCGCTCCGGGAACTCCCGCTGTCCCGATGGAGGCCAGGGTGGCGGTGAGAAGTATCGTCACCTGGGCAGTAAGGGGGAGGGGCATACCGTAGGCCTGGGCCACGAAGAGGGCGCAGACCCCCTGATAGAGGGCCGTGCCGTCCATGTTGATCGTTGCTCCAAGGGGGAGGACGAAGGATGTGACCTTTTCCGAAATGCCGAGATTTGTCTGGGTATTCTGCATGGTGATCGGAAGGGTGGCCGAACTTGACCGGGTCACAAAGGCGGTAAGGGAGGCTTCCCATATCCCCCTGAAGAACCACAGGGGGGAGCGTTTCACGAAGAGGATGATCAGCCCGGAATAGACGATGGCTGCGTGGAGAAAGCACCCCAGATAGACCGCGAAGATGACCTTGGCGAAGGGTGCGAGGACTGAAAGGCCGTATTTGGAGACCGTTACCGCAATGAGGGCGAAGACGCCGTAGGGGGCCAGCATCATGACCATGCCGGTCAGCTTGTACATCGCCTCCGCAAGGGAATCGAAGAAGGCGATGAGGGGTTTCCCCTTTTCACCGGCGAGTACAGCCGAGACGCCGAGGAAAAGCGCGAAGACGATGATCTGCAGCATGACGCCGTCTGCTGCTGCTTTAATGGGGTTTGAGGGGAAGAGACCGAGGATGACGCTCTTGATGTCGGGAGCTTCCGGGGCCTTGAAGGCCGTTGCCCCTTCGGAGAGGGTGAGCCCCACGCCCGGCTGCATGATATTGCCGAGGGCAAGGCCGATGACTATGGCTACAGCCGTGGTGACGAGATAGAGTCCGATGGTCTTGATGCCGATGCGTCCGAGATCCCGGGGATCCCCGATTGAGGCTGCCCCGACAACCAGGCTCGAAAAGACGAGAGGAACGATGAGCATTTTCAGAAGTGTAAGGAATATCTGCCCTATGGGTTCGACGATTTTGACTTTATCTCCGCCGATTATCCCCGCGAGAATTCCCAGAATGAAACCGATTCCGATCTGCCAAATCAGTGGTACCCTTTTACCTGACAACAGAACCGCCTCCTTTGAGTATGTTCCCTGCAGTTGACGAGCTTTTCCTGACGTCATTCCACCCTGGTCTTTTTTCCCTTCCCACCTCCTCTTTTGTTAAAGAATATCCCAACTGCTGAAGAAACACCACCCCCTCACCCCTCTCCTGCCGGGATGACCGGAGAATAAATAATCGAACCCCGCAGTGGTCAGCTCTGCTGAATTCTGTTACCATATACTCCATCAGGAGAAAAGCCCCTGAAATGCTCCTCTGGAGGTAGCCGTGAGGAATAACCGAATTATTCTTGCATTGCTCGCTCTGATTTTTATTTTCTCGGGTACAGCCTCCGGGCAGGGAGGCATCGTCCTTGTCCTCTCCGGTGGGGGAACCCGGGGGCTGGCCCATATCGGCGTTCTCGAGGCCCTTCAGGAGGAGAACATCCCCATCGCCGGCATCGTGGGGGCCAGCATGGGGGCGATCATCGGGGGACTTGCGGCGAGCGGCTACACCACCCAGGAAATCCGGGAAGTCATTACCACCCTTGATCTGACCAACCTTCTTTCGGAAAAGACCAACCCGATTTTCGTCCCCCTGAGCCAGGAGTCCGCGAACCCCAGAAGCAAGATTCCCTGGGTTGTTATGAACAAGGCCGGAGATGTCATCGGTCCCCTGGGCGGTATGTCGGGGGTCAAACTCCTCGAAAAATTCGCCCAGCTTGCCTCCCGAACCCAGATCGTCCGGTTTGACGAGCTTGCCATCCCCTTCGCTGCAGTTGCCACCGATCTCGAAACGGGCGAAAAGGTGGTACTCCGCACGGGGAGCCTCGCCTCCGCCATGAGGGCATCCATGGCTATTCCTGTGCTTTTCGATCCCTGGCCTGTGGGAGGGCGGCTTCTTGTTGACGGTGGACTTGTCTCGAACCTTCCCGTGGATACGGCCAAGGAGATTTTCCCAGGATATCCCGTTATCGCTGTAGACGTAACAGGTACGCTCAAGAGCCGAAAGGATATCAAATCGGTTGTGGACGTCCTTGATCAGTCTTTGACCATCTTTACCCGGAGAAATGTGGAAAATGAGATATTGAAGGCTGATCTCGTGATCTCCCCCTCTGTTCAGGGCATTCCGATTTTCGACCTGACCAATGCGGGGGACATCATCGATGCGGGCAAGAAGGCCACCATCGACCGTATGGCAGTCATAAAAAAACTGGCCGGCTCCGCCCCTCCCGTCGCCCAGCAGGAATCCCTCTGTCTCACCTCGAAGGTTATCTCTGTTGCAGTGGAAGGGGCGACCCCGGAGTACGCCGATTATATCGCCCGGAAATATTCTTCATGGATCGGAAAACCCCTGAGCACCCTCAATATCATCCGGGCAACCCGGGAAATCTCCGAACAGGAGGATGTCCAGGCGGTGGACTATCGCTTTGAAGAGGCGGGGGAAAATCTCAATGTAGTCTTTGTGGTACAGCGCAAGCCTGCCCTCGAGATAAATTTCGGAGGTTACACGACCAATCTTCATCCCCACCGATGGGTGTATATTAACGGAGTCCGCCGGGATCTTTTTTCCGAAGGGGATTCCCTCCGGTTCAACGTGAAAGTGGGAGAACAATGGGGAGTGGACGCAAGCTACCTTAATCACTCGGAGAAGCGGCGGGCCTGGGAGGTCACCCTCTCCGCCCAGAACTGGGAGATGGAGACCGCCAACGCCGGAACGAAGGCGTGGAACAGATATGCCGTCGGCCTCACAAGGCGCTTTTCGGCAGGATCCTTCGAAGGGGGTTTAGGCTATGCCTTTGAGAGGGTACACTCCGGAGGGTTTGATACGGATTCTTCGGGGGCAACCTTTTTCCTCTCGTCCAATACCCTGAATGACCCTACAGATCCGACGGAGGGCTCGTTATTTCAGCTGCAGGGGTGGTGGCCCGACCAGGAAGAGATTCTCTACAGGGCGACATATTTCGCCGCCTCCCGCCTCTCCGATTCATGGCGATTTTACTTCCGTACCGGGTTCGCCGAGGGAGATGAGCGGGGGGACGGAAGAAGAGCCGTCTTTCTTGGGGCTGCGGAAGAACTCTACAGCTACTCGGGGAACCCCATTCAGGGGGAGCGGATGTTCTGGTGGAACGCAGCCTTCCGCAAGGTGCTGACGAAAAGCTGGTGGGGCGCTTTGAACACGGAAGTTTTCGGAGGCATGGGTTTTGTATATAATGACCAGGGAGAGCGGTTTCGGGATGCCTGGGAGGCCGGAGTATCCTTTTCCGTGCCGGGATTTCTCTTCGACGGAAAACTCATGGTGCTCTATAACGATGAACGGGACCTCAAGGTAGGTTTCTTTATAGGCAGTCCTGTCTGGGGGCATTATCCTCTTCCCTGAATAACATAAGCGGAAACAAACCGGGAGTATTATAATGTTCCGCGGAACTGCAGGAGCATGATTAAGTGTTGTATTTGAAAAAACAGGAGGAACGCCCCATGGCACGAAACATCACTTCACGATCCCAGGACTATTCCCAATGGTACCTCGACATCATCAAGGTGGCTGAACTGGCGGATTACGCCCCCGTGCGAGGGTGCATGGTCATCCGCCCGACGGGGTACGCCCTGTGGGAATCCATTCAGCACCACTTCGACGAGGCCTTCAAGGAGACGGGGCATGTCAACGCGTATTTCCCCCTTCTTATCCCCCAGTCCTTCATCGAAAAAGAGGCCGAGCACGTGGAGGGCTTTGCCCCCGAATGTGCCGTGGTGACCCACGCAGGGGGCGAACTTCTCGAGGAGCCCCTTGTCGTCCGCCCGACCTCTGAAACGGTCATCGGTCATATGTACAGCAAGTGGGTGCAATCCTGGCGGGACCTCCCCATCCTCATCAATCAATGGGCCAATGTCATGCGGTGGGAAAAGCGACCCCGTCTCTTTCTGCGCACCTCAGAATTCCTCTGGCAGGAGGGACACACCGCTCACAGCACGGATAAGGAAGCCATGGAGGAGACGCTTCGCATGCTCGAGGTCTACCGCAGGATCATGACTGATATCCTCGCCCTTCCGGTTATCTCAGGAGAAAAGACCGAGGGAGAGCGTTTCCCGGGAGCAGTAAACACCTATACATGCGAGACCATGATGAGCGACGGCAAAGCCCTTCAGGCGGGAACGACCCATTTCCTCGGCCAGAATTTCGCCCGGGCCTTCGACATCAAATTCCAGAACCGCGAGGGAGACCTCGAATACGCCTGGACGACGAGCTGGGGGGTCTCCACCCGTCTTATCGGAGCGATCATCATGACCCATTCCGACGATGACGGCCTTATCATCCCGCCGAGAGCCGCACCGGTGAAAACGGTTATTCTTCCCATCAGCTCCGACGCTGAAAAACTGGAAAATGAACTTCTTCCCAGGGCCGTGGAAATTTCTTCCTCCCTGAACACCGCCCTCGGAGGGCGCTTCACCACCGTGGACAGGCAGTTTCATCTGCGCCCGGGGGACCGGTTCTTTCACCATCTTCAGAGGGGGGTTCCCCTTCGCCTCGAACTTGGAGAAAAAGACCTTACCAAAGGAACCGTCAGAGCTGTCCGGAGAGATACGGGGGAGAAGATGGACATTCCCATTGAAACCCTGTCAGAAAAAATCCCCCTCCTTCTCGAGGAGATCCAGTCCACCCTCTTCAATCGGGCTCTCGATTTCCGGAAAGCCAAGACCGTCTCTGCTTCTACCTATGAAGAGCTGAAACAAGGGCTCAGCGGAGACGGTGGATTTGTGGAGACCTGGTTCGCCGGCGGGTCCGCCGGAGAACAGAAAATCAAGGAGGAAACGGGAGCTACCGCCCGCTGCATACCCCTGGAGGACAGTTCTACCGGAAAATGCATTATCACCGGAGAAGAGGGGGCCCCGAAGGTCATCTTCGCCAAGGCCTACTAGAGTCTGCCCGCAAATCTTGTTCTTACGAAAGGGACATCCCCGGGGGATGTCCCTTTCATAATGACTTTCACAGAAAAAAACAAGGAGAAATACCCCTTTTGAGGGTGCATTTTCGCCATAAAAAGCTGCAGATCAAGTCATGGCAAGTGTTTACGGAAAACTGTACTGTGAAAAGAAAAAGAAAAAGGGGTGTTGACTTCTCCCCAGAAAATGGTATTATACCCCTCGCGCCCTTGAAACGGCGCGGTCAAAAGGGCGGCAGCAAGCCCCGAAGGCAGTGTTGAAGAACCTTGACAGAATTATAGGTGGAAGAGAGAGGTAAAGCAGCGACCCCTGAGTAAGCAATTTTTTGAGAGTTTGATCCTGGCTCAGGACGAACGCTGGCGGCGTGCTTAACACATGCAAGTTGAACGGTAATCCATGGAAGCTTGCTGAAGTG
>JALHFZ010000016.1 GCA_022837505.1 Synergistaceae bacterium | reverse complement strand
GAGCATCCCCAGGGCCTCGTGAAGGGAGGTCTCGTCGGCCTTCCGCCCGTCGAACTCAACGCCGCCGAGCATGGGGCCGCCGGTGATCATGATGGCGGGGAGATCGAGCCGGGCGGCCGCCATGAGCATCCCCGGAACGATCTTGTCGCAGGAGGCGAGGAGGACGAGGCCATCGAGATGATGGGCCTCCGCCACGAGCTCGATGGAGTCGGCGATAACCTCCCGCTGGGGAAGGATATAGCGCATCCCCCGGTACCCCTCGCAGATTCCGTCGCAGGAGGCGATGACCCCGAACTCCGCCGCCACGCCCCCGGCGCGGTGAATCCCCTTCTTCACCTGCTCGCTCACCATGTTCAGGTTGAAATGCCCAGGCACGAGAGTGTTCCACGAATTGGCGATGCCGATGATCGGCCGTCCCCGGAAATCTTCGTCTCCGTACCCCATGGACTTCCACAACGCCCGGGCTCCGGCGTTTTCTCTGCCTTCAAAAACCTCGCTGCTTCTCCATTTTTTTTCCATGACTGCCTCCTCGGGATTTATTCAGAGCCTTTTCAAATTATACGAAGAGAGTGATAGAAGACCTAGAGCAGGGGGCTGAAGAGCTTCGTGATGCCGTGGAGCACCCGGACGGGGGAGCTCAGGCTGCTCCATTCCTCCTTTGCGAGCCTCCGGGAGTAAGCGATGTATTTCTCCTGGGCGGCCAGGATTGAGGCTGATTCCTCCTCGCCGTAGAGGATGAGGTTCAGCTCGAAGTTCAGGGCGAAAGAGCGGATGTCGAAGTTGCTCGTCCCCAGAAAGGCGAGATTGCCGTCCACGGTCATAGTCTTGGCGTGGAGGATCCCCTCCTGATAGAGCCAGATCTCCACCCCCATGGCCAGAAAGGCGCTGAAATAGGCCTTCGCCGCGCTGCCCACAAGGAACTGGTCCCCCTTCTCGGGGACGACGAGGCGGATTTTGACACCTCCGAGGACGGCCGTCTCAAGGGAGTGAAGAAGCTCCTCGTCGGGGATGAGGTAGGGCGTGGTGATGGTGATCTGCTCCCGGCTGGCGTGGAGGGCCGCCACCACGAGGCGCTGAAAGTTCTGCAGGGGATAGGAGGGACCGCTCGGAAGCACCTGCACCACCCCCAGGCCGGAACAGTCGGGCTTCGAGAAGCTCTCCTGGCGGGGGAGCAGCTCTCCCGTCTCCACATACCAGTCCTCGAGAAAGACCACCTGCAGCTCCGCCACCACCGGCCCCGTCAGCCGGAGGGTGAGGTCGTGCCAGTTCCGTCCTCCGGCCTTTCCGCCGTAGGAGGGTTCGATCACGTTGTGAGACCCGGTAAACCCGACGGTTCCGTCGATCACGGCGATCTTCCGGTGATTCCGCAGATCGTACCGGGCTGTCGTGGCCGTCCTCCGCAGCAGACCGGGAGGAAGGGCCCGGACGATCCGCACCCCCGCGGCGGTCAGCCGCTCCGTATCCTTCTTCAGAAAAACCTTTGACCCCAGGGCGTCCACGAGGAGTAGGCACTCCACCCCCCGGCGGGCCGCTTTTTCCAGCTCCTCGAAGAGGGGTTCCGTCAGAGAGTCGAGGGCGAAGATATAAAAAAGAAGATGGACGGACTTTTTTGCCTTCGCGATCTCTCCGCAGAGGATCTTGACGAAGAGGGAGGCATCGTCGATGAGGGCCAGATCGTTGCCAGACGTGATAGGCATGTCTCCGAGCTTCTCCGCAAGGTCGCCGAAGCGGGCGAGCTCCTCGGGCAGACAGAAGGGGTTCTCCGAGGCCGTGCGGCGGAAGGTCTTTCTCTCGGGCCTCAGGCGCTTCAGCAGGGCTTCGTGGCGGACGATCCTCTCCCGGGGCAGGGCAGTGGACCCGAAGACCCCATAGAGCAGCAGCCCCATCCACGGCCACAGGTAGATGGCGAGCAGCCATGACATGGCTGTTGTGGGGTTGTGCCTCTGGGGAACGTAGCAGAGCATGAAGAGACGGATGGCAATGGATGAGACATCGTAGAAGGTGTAAAAAAGGAAGCCGAGAGTCAACGGGCAGTCTTACCCTTTCGTGTCTTCCCCACGGAGAAGTCGACCACCAGGGGAAGATGGTCTGAGAGGCTGATCTTCGGCACGGTAAAGTTCTTCACGGCGATTTTCGGGCTGTGGAGAATGAAATCGAGGGCCAGAGAGGGAATTCTGCTGGGATATGTGGGGGTATTCGCCTCGTTTGCGTTTTTCAGTCCCGTGGCATCCAGCAGGGCCTTAAGCTCGCTCTCTCCCCGGTAGGTATTTCCGTCCCCCGCCAGCAGAACGGGCTTTTTCGACTTCAGAACACGCTCGGTGATCTCGGCAATCTGAATCTGCCGGGTGGCGTACCCGAGGGAAAGGTGGGCGAGGAAGAGGGAAAAGGTATCGAATTCCACCTCCAGAAGGGTGCGCTTCATCCCCCTGCTCATATGGTATTCCTGGGCGGAGAGGATGGGAAGCTTCGATACCACGGCATTCCCCTGGGACTTCAGCAGGGGCGACCTCGACACAAAGGAGCCGGAGTCGTATTTGCAGGCGAAGACGGACTCGCCCCCCAGACGGGACGCCATAAGCTCCGCCTGACAGACGCCCTTGTTCCGGTACGAGCCTGAATCAGCCTCCACAAGCCCCACGAGATCGGGGTTCAAATTCGTGACATAATCTGAAATACGGCTGAAACGGTCCTCCGTGTGCCGGAGGCATCCTGAAAAGGGGACCGGAAGATGATAGTCCCACCCCGACCCCGTTCCGTACCGTATATTGTAAAGTACGAATATCATGGCAACCTCCAAAGTTTTAAAAATGATTTTTCATTCTATCACAGGAAGAAGTTCTCCGGCAGGGTAGATTCCGCACTCTTTCGCCTCCTGGGGCAGGACTCCCTGCTCACCGGGAACAGAATATGCGATACAATAATAAAAGAAGCAAGTTTTCCCTGAATAAAGGAGGAGCGAAGATTATGGCAGGCAAAGTACCCCCCGAACCCTTCCGCATCAAAATGGTGGAGCCCGTGCACGTCCCCGGCGCGGAGGACCGTGAAAAGGCCCTGAAGGCGGGACACTTCAACATGTTCGGCCTGCGGGCGGCGGACGTCTATATAGACCTCCTGACCGATTCCGGCACAGGCGCCATGAGCAAGCAGCAGTGGGCCGCCATCATGATGGGCGACGAGGCCTACGCCGGGGCTGACAGCTTCTACTCCCTCAAGAAGTCAGTGAAGGACGTCCTCGGCTTCGACTACACCATCCCCGTCCACCAGGGGCGGGCGGCGGAGAACGTGGTCTTCGGCTCCCTCGTGAAGGAAGGGGACGTCATCCCCTTCAACATGCCCTTCGACACCACCCGGGGGCACGTCTTCAACGTCGGCGCATCCTCCGTGGACTGCGTCATCGACGAGGCCTTCGACCGGGAGAACCTTCACCCCTTCAAGGGGAACGTGGACCTGAAAAAACTCGAGAAGACAATCGCCAGGTACGGCAAAGACCGCATCCCCTTCATCATGGTCACTATCACCAACAACTCCGGCGGGGGTCAGCCCGTGAGCCTTCAGAACCTCCGGGACGTCTCGGCCGCGGCGAAGAAGCACGCCATCCCCCTCCTCCTCGACGCCGCCCGGATGGCGGAGAACGCCTGGTTCATCAAGCACCGGGAGAAGGAATTCGCAGACCTTTCCGTGGGGGAGATCCTTAAAGAGACCATGAACACCGCCGACGCCATCACCGTATCGTGCAAAAAAGACCCCCTAGTGAACATCGGCGGCCTCATCGCCTGCCGCACGGAGGAGATGTACTATAAACTCACCCCGAGGGTCATCCTCTTCGAGGGGTTCGCCACATACGGCGGCCTCGCCGGACGGGACCTCGAAGCCCTGGCGGTGGGCCTGCGCGAGATGGTGAACGAAGAGCACCTCACCCACCGGATCGCCCAGGTGCGGTACCTCGGCGAGCTGCTTTCCGAGGGCGGAGTCCCCTGCATCCACCCCATCGGAGGGCACGCTGTCTTCATCGACGCCGGAGCCTTCCTCCCCCACATCCCCCAGGGGAGCTACCCCGCCGACGTCCTCTCCGTGGAGATCTACCGGGAAGGGGCCATCCGGGGGATCGGCCTCGGCGCCCTTGCCTTCGAGAACGTGGACGAAAAGACGGGAGAGCGCACCTTCCCGAAGCTGGAACTCTACCGCCTCGCCATCAACCGGCGCACCTACACCAACAGCCACATGGAGTACGTGGCCGAGACCATTCTCGACGTCTACAAGCGGAGGGAGTCAATCAACTACGGCCTCAAGGTCACCTACGAACCCCCCGTCAAGGGGCTGAAGCACTTCCTCGCCCACCTCGAACCCGTCAAGCTGTAGCATTTCCGTTTTCGAAATAGAGCATATCGCCATGCGAAGGGAAAATTTCCCTTCGCATTTTTGCACGCCGGAAACAGGATCTTCCTTTTTTCTATTATCTTATCTCGCCCCTGAATCTGAGGATTACGACTTGAAAAAGCTCTTGACACTCTCCATTGCCTGATGTACATTGCTTTTCGTCATAACCCTCTGTATATTCTCGATATTTTTTTCAGTATTCAAAGGCTTTCTATCTGCCATACATACCCGCATCATAAGGAGGAAATACCTGTGAGACCTTCGTCTTTTCGATATCTTCTGAAATTCAGCGCGGCAACTCTACTTTTGATGGTCTTTCTGATGTCCCCCGGCTTTGTCAAGGGCAGCGGCATGACTTTCGGAGATCCGGGCCCGGGCGCCCCGGCTCCGGAGCTAATCTCCCCTGCAGACGAATCGAAGGATCTCTCTCTGACGCCAGAACTGGAGATCGAATTCGCCGCATCTCCAGCCGAACCCGAAGCAACCCAGTGGCAGGTGGGTACAGACAGAGCCTTCTCGTCTCCCCTTGCTGTCGAAAAGGAACTGCCAGGCGATACGGCGACGTGGACGGTACCTGCCGGCAAGCTGAAGGCGGGCACAACATACTACTGGAGGGTGAAAGTCCTATACGGCAGCGGTCCTGAATCGTCTGAATGGTCCGAATGGTCCGAGACCTGGAACTTCACCACCGGGAACACTTCCGGAGGCGGCGGATGCCTGTCGACAAGCGCTGCGGGGGCCCTGGGGCTTCTCCTTCCCCTGGGGTTCGTCCTGCTTCGGCGGAGAAATTAGGGGAAGAACATCTAAGAGTCAGGAATGCTTTGAGGTATTCCTCTAAAAGATAAACGAAGCGGGCCGCCTTCGAAATCGAAGGCGGCCCGCTTTTTTGGTCAATAAGCGAAAGGAAGCGCTACTTGGTTCCCTTTCCGCCGTAGGCGTCTTTGGGGTTCCATTCCTTCCAGACGTTCCCCACGAGATCGGCGCTGGGCTTCAACACCTTGCCGCCGGGCTGCCAGCCGGAAGGGGTGGCTTCCTTCCCCTCGGTCTCCCGAACTCTCTGGAAGGCCTTGATCTGCCGGATGGTCTCGTCCACGTTCCGTCCCACCGGTGGGGTGAGGACCTCCATGGCCTGGATAACCCCGTCGGGGTCGATGATGAACCGGCCCCGGACATTCACGCCAAGGCTCGGATTGTAGACTCCGTAGAGGGTACCCACCGCGCCGCCGGTATCTGCGGCCATGGGGAAGGGAACTCCGCCGTCCACCATCTTTGAAAGTTCGGTGTCGTTCCAGATCTTATGGACAAACTGGCTGTCCACGCTTACGGAGATGACGTCCACGCCAAGCTCCTGGAATTCCGCATATCTGTCGGCGACCGCCGACACTTCAGTCGCTCAGACGAAGGTGAAGTCGCCGGGGTAGAAGCAGAGGGCGACCCATCTTCCGAGATGATCCGACAGGGTTACCCTGGTGAATTCGCCTTTCAGGTAGGCCGGTGCAGTAAAATCAGGGGCTTTCATCGCCACGGTGACGCACCGGGGAGCAGCCTCTCTTTTCTCGGCCATGGGGGCAGACTCGGGGGCCTTGGCGCCCTTTACATCAGGTCCGGGACCAGCGCAGGATAATTTTTCCGCCATTGTATTTCCTCCTTTTTTAGATATGTTTTCTCTTGAGAAGTCACAAACTTTTTCTTTTTCTTCCAGCGTAAAACAACTTAAAAAAAGTTTATTTCTTCTTTTACTCCTCTTCATTGTACGGTGAAAGGTATTATTTGTCCACTTTACGGTGCTTTTGTCCACCCCCTGGGCACAAAAAAGGCTTGCGAACCGTCATTAAGACCGGAAGAAGGCGTGCAACAGGGTGGTGAAGAGGACCATGCAGACGATGGCCACGGGGTAGGCCGCCCCGTACCCCGCGCTCACCTCGTCCGTCTCCGTTGCGTCGATTGCCGCCCCGAGCCCGGGAGTGCTGGTCATGGCCCCGCAGATCGCCCCGGCGAGAAGGATCCAGTTGATCTTCCAGACATACCAGCCGAGGAAAAATCCCGTCATCTCGGCGGCGAGGGCCGCGCCGATCCCCACGGCGATGAGAAGGACGCCGTGGTCGAGAAAGGCCTTCACCACTCCTCCGCCGGCGTTGAGCCCCACTATGGCCAGAAAGAAGCCGAGGGAGATGGCGCGGATCGCCGAGAGGACTTTTTTATCCATCCGCAAAGGAAAGGGCCCGATGCGCTCGAAGCTTCCCGCGGCGAGGGAGAAGAGAAGGGCTCCGCCCGTGGTGCCCAGGCCGATGGAGCCCAGAGAGCCGAGAGGAAGGGTTATCTTGCCCAGCAGCGTTCCCCCGAGGATGCAGAAGACGAAGGAGAAGAGGGAGAAGACCGCTGACTGGGGGCGGACCACCTCATTGGGCGCACTGGTGCGCGCCCTTTCCTCGGCGAGCTTCTGCCGCTCCCTGGCCACGTCGATCCGGAAGAGGGCGGGGATGAGCTGAACGAAAAGCACCACGGCGATAACCCCGAAGGGGTAGGCCACGGAATAGCCGATGGTCACATCGGGGTTGCCCTTCGTGGCCTCAAGGGCCGCCCCGAGCCCGGGAGAGCTGGTGAGGGCACCGGTGTAGGTTCCGGCGATCATATGGGGGGAGGCGGAGCCCGAAAAGAGAAGGCCGAGGGCGAGGGTGGTGAGGGCTCCCACCCCTGTGACGGCCACGGACAGAAGGAGGAATTTCAGCCCGTAGAGCTTCAGTACCCGCAGAGTGTCCTCAGCGGCGAGCAGCCCCACGGCCACCACGAAGAACATGAGGTTCCAGGTGAAATAGTCGTTGGGGACGGTGTACCCACGAGCGCCGAGAAAAAGGCCGACGAAGAGGGCTCCCGAAATACCGAGGCTGATACCCCGAACGGCGATTTTTCCGACCAGAAGGCCGAGGGCGACGGTGAGGCTCATGATAAAAAGATGGTTCTTCATAAGGGAGGCAAAAAATTCCACGATCGTCAGATCAGCTCCTTCTTTTCGGTGCAGCTTTCTTATACTTCATTTTTTCCCTCCTGAAAAGGAGGAAAGATCTGGCGGAAAAATTTGTCGAGGCCGTCAATATAGGGCTGCCCGGTGAGAAGGAAGCCGTCGTTGTGCCCTCCGATCAGGGGCAGAAAGGCCTTTGGCTCTCCGGCGGCATCATAAAGAATAAGACCGTGCTTCCCCGGAACGATCTCGTCGTCGGGGCTTGAGGCAACGAGAACGGGGCAGGTGATGTTCTTCATCCGCGAGAGGGTGTCGAAAGCGTTGCCCACCATGAGCCCTACGGGAAGAAAGAAGAGATGTCGGCGCCCCGCGTCGGCGAGGGTGGTGAAGGTGGACTCCAGGATGAGCCCTGCGGGAGAATACTTCTCCGCTCCCCAGGCCGCCACTGCCCCGCCGAGAGAGCGGCCGAAGAGGACGATCTCTTCAGGGGAGATCCCCCTGACTTTTGTCAGATGCTTCCAGGCTCCCTCCAGATCGCTGTAGACCCCTTCTATCGTCGGACTGCCGTCGCTTTTGCCGTACCCCCGGTAGTCGAAGAGAAAGACGGAGAGGCCGAGGCGGTGGAAGATCTCGAGGCTGTCCAGACGGTGGCCGATGTTCCCGGCGTTGCCGTGGCAGAAGAGGACCGTCCCTCGGCCCGATCCGGGGAGAAACCATCCGTGGAGAGGGGTGCCGTCGGCGGCCGCAAAGCGCACATCTTCATAAGTCAGTCCGCTGTCGGCGGGGGTGCTGGTGACCCCCCGCATGGGGATGAACATGAGGTTGTTCCGAAAAAAAAAGGCAAGGAGCACCACAATAAAATACCCTACTGCCGCGAAGAAAAGCCAGCGCAATACCTTCACCTCTTTCCTGAGGGGGAGAACGCAGTCCCCTTCTCCGCCGGCGCGAGGGTGATCCAGCTTTCGGCGAAGGGGGCGCCCCATCCCGGGCTCGCGAGGGGTTCGCTCAGAAGGTTGACTCCCTTCGTCCCCTGGGGGAGGATGCAGTACCCCCGGCCCAGAGAGGGGTCGAAGGTCAGGGTTACCAGAAGGGCTTCGTCCTCCGATCCTCCCGCTCTTTTGGCGAAGGCGCGGGTGTTCTCAGACAGCCCCAGAGCTATGCCGTCGGCGGGGTTCAGGGAGAGGACGGGGCGGGAAGGCACCCCCGGCGCATCCCAGCTCTGGCCGTTGATGTACTCCTTTTTATGAAAGGTGATCAGCCGGAGGCTTCCCTCCGGCCCCTTTTTGGCCTCCGGGGTCTCCGTCGGCAGAGTCGCCCGGCTTTTCGGGTCGCTCCAGAATTCGGGCTCCTTCCACCGGTATATCCCCTCTCCGAGGGGTTCGAGTGCAGGGTTGGCGCGCATTGACCGGTCCATCTCCCTCTTCAGGGCGATCAGGTCGCAGGGCAGGCCGAGACGCCGGGCGAGAAGGGTGTAGATCTCAAGTTCTTCGAGGGCTTCCCCCCTGGGCGGCAGAACCCTTTCACTTCGGACGAGGTAGTTGTGCCAGTACGACCCCTTCCAGTCACCTTCCTCCTCGAGAAAGGTTGTGACGGGGAGAACGAGGTCGCTCGCCTCAGCCGTATCGGAGAGGACGAAGTCGGCGCAGACAGTGAAGGGGATGGCCTTCCACGCCCTGCGGACAGCGGAGGAACCGGGGTTCTGGCGCAGAGGGTCGGCTCCGGAGACCATCGCCACTTCGACGGGAGGATTCAGGCCTTCGAGGTCGAGAGGCCACGTTCCCACGGGGAGGCGCCGGACGTTCTTCTGCAGGGGCTTGAGGATATCGGGAAAAAGGGCCATCTCGTCCTTGCTGAAGGCCACTCCCCCTCCGGGATGATCAAAGGCCCCGAGGAGGACGGAGAGAGCGCCGATCCACCGGAACTGGTCGTCTCCGTGAAAATATCGCTGGGCGCCGAAGGCGGGGTAATGGGTGACGGGGGCAAAGCGCAGAAGCCAGGTGAGGATTTCCTCTCCCGCTTCAGCGGACAGCCCAGCGGCGTTCAATAGTGCCCCGTCGTCCAGTTTTTCGAGGGAGGCACGAAATTCCTCTTCGTTGGTCACCCGCTCCGTCCACCCTGGGGCCGCTTGCCCTCCGGCGAGGACCCTTCTGCAGAGCCAGGCAGCCAGGGCCCAGTCACCCCCAGGATTCACCCGCCACCACCGGTCGGAGAACTTTGTGGTCGGGGTGGCGCGGATCTCAAGGACGGCGACCTCCCCGCCCCGATGCCGCACTTTCTTGAGCAGGGGAACCACATGGGAATGGGTTTCGAGGGCATTCCGCCCCCAGAAGAGCACGCCGCCGGCATGGTCCGCCAGACTTTCCGGACGGCTCACGGGTACAACGCCGAAGGTCTCGGTCAGACCGAAGCTGCCCGCCGACGAGCAGAGATTTCCCTTTTTCGTGGTGTACCCGCCGAGGGCGGCGAAGAAATGGGGGATAAGAAGTTTTGAAAAGTAGAGGGACCCGGCACTCGAGAGATAGAAAATCGAGAGAGGGCCGGACCGTCCGAGGGCGGAAGTAATGCGCTCGGCCCAGGTATCCAGGGCTTCATTCCACGATACGGGCTCAAGGCTTCCCCCCTTGCGCAGAAGAGGAGTCTGAAGGCGACGGGTGCTCACGGCCCGGTGGGCCCATCGTCTCCCTTTTTCACAGAGAAAGGTCGACCAGGGGATAAGGGTGTTCGGCTCGAGGGTGACCCGCTCTCCGTTGAAGCGCCCCTTCATGGCGCAGGCATCGGGACAGTCGTAGGGACAGGCGGTTGTCTTCCAGATATCTGCCGGCATGGTGTGGTCTCCTTTCTCGCGGATGAAAATATCATACCATCAAAAATATTTCTCCCGTTTTCTCCGCCGCTTTTCTGTGATATGCTCCCCCTCATATCAGGCTAAAGGAGTTTTTTTCATGGCGCGGCCAGGCAATTCAGTTCGACTACTCGTAGGAGATCCCTCATTTCCCCTTTTTCTTCTGCTGGTGGGGACATTCTTCCTGACGGTCTTCTTCCGCATCTCCGCGTCGGTTGTCCTTCCCCTCGAGGCCGCCCGGCTCGGCATGAGCGCCTCCCTTGTGGGGTTCATCTCGAGCGTCCACTTCTACGCCTACGCCTTTCTGCAGCCCGTGTCGGGAATCCTCCACGACCGCTACGGCCCCGTACGGGTCGTGACGGCGGGGCTGGTCATCACTGCTCTTTCATGCCTTATTCTCACCGTGGCCCGCACCCCCTTCACCCTCGGGGCGTGGAGGCTCCTCTCAGGGCTCGGCGTGGCCCCCATGTATTCGGGCACCCTCGTCTTTCAGGCCTTCGCCTTCTCCTCCGAACGGTACAGCTTCTATGCGGGGATCAACTTCGCCCTTTCGAGCCTCGGCGCTCTCGTCTCCGTGGCGCCCCTGGGGTATGCCCTCGACACCTTCGGAACGCCGGTGACCTTCGCCCTTCTCGCAGGGATCAGCCTTGCCATGGCGGCAGTCCTCATCCGGAAAAAGAAAAAAGATCCCATGGGAAGGGTGACGGGAGAGGAAAGCAAGTCCCTCTTCTCCATTCTGCCGGGGATAGCATCGGCTCTCCGCACCATATGGGGCAGCCGGAGGCTTCTGAGCCTGCAGATTCTCTGGGCGGTCTCGTCGGCATCCCTTCTCAGCTTTCAGGGGCTGTGGGGGGTCTCGTGGTTCGCCGCCGCCTTCTCCATCCCCCTTCCGTCGGCCCGCCTCTGGAGCTCCCTCATCAGCGTGGGGATGATGGCAGGACCGCTCCTGGGCGGAACGATAATCCTCACGCCGGCAATTCTGCCGAAGATTATCCGGAAGGTGAGCTTCCTTAACGTATTTTCCTGGATTGTGCTGATGATTTCTGTGGGGACCGGCCTTCCCGTCTGGGCAGGGGGGGCGGCTATTTTTCTCGTGGGGACGACCTCGGGCCTCCGGGGGGTCTTCGTCCTCGCAGGGGTGACGGCCCTCGCGCCGAAAGAATCCCGGGGGGTGATCTTCGGCGCCCTCAACATGACCGTAGTGCTCACGGCGGTGGTCTTTCAGTGGGGCACCGGGCTGATCATCAACCTCTTCCCCTCCCTCGCGCCGGGAGTCTATTCAGCGGAAGGGTACCGGGCGGGGTTCCTCGCCGTCACGGGGGCCATGGCCCTCAGCCTGCTCGCCCTCCGGATGCTCGGAAAAGAACCAATGGACGGCTCACCCTCCCCGTAGCACCTTCAGAAAAGCCCTTCCGTATTTTTCCATTTTCGCCTTCCCCACTCCGCTGACGGCCAGCATCTCCTCCTCTGTGGAGGGAAGCTGGTCGCACATGGCGCGGAGGGTGGCGTCGGTGAAGACCACAAAGGCTGGGACGACCTGCTCGTCGGCGATGGACTTCCGCAGGGCCCGGAGCTTTTCGAAGAGCACCGGATCGGAAGGGGTTTTCGCCGTCCTTCTCGCCTCCTCCCGGGGGACAAAGGCCTTAGCGGGACGCTTCATGACAACCTTTTTCCCTGAGAAGAGCACCTCCCTCGAAAGGGGGGTTAGGATTACCCGGGAGTATCCGTCCTCGGAGAGGGCAAGGAGGTCCTCCGCCGCGAGGCAGTGGATCAGCTCCCGCAATTTTTTCTCGGGCCAGTCCCCCATGATCCCCCAGGTGGAGAGGGAGGCCAGGCCGAAGGCCGCCACCGTCTTGTCCGGAACCCCTCTGAGGGTATTGATCAGGACCTTCATGCCGAAACGCTGCTTCATCCGGGCAACGCAGGAGAGGATCTTCTGGGCCTCAATGGTGACGTCCTGAAGGCTGAATTCATGAAGGCAGCTGAAGCAGTTTCCGCAGTACGGGGGGGCCTTTTCGCCGAAATACCCGAGGATATCCGCCCTCAGACACCGCCGGGTATGGCAGTACCGGATCATCCGGTTCAACTTTCCCCGCTCCATCTGCCTGAAAGCCTGCACCTCCTCGCCGTCCCTACCCTCTCCATCCCGGGATTTCTCGATGAAAAACTGATTCGTGACCACGTCCCGTCCGCTGTAGAAGAGAAGGCAGTCCGCCGCCGACCCGTCCCGACCGGCCCGCCCCGCCTCCTGATAGTAGCTTTCCATGTTTCGGGGCATGCCGTAGTGGACCACGAAGGCCACGTTGGACTTGTCGATCCCCATTCCGAAGGCCGTGGTGGCCACCATGATCTTCTCCTCGTCCCGCTGAAAGGCCTCCTGGTTCCGGGAGCGCTCTTCGTCATCGAGGCCGGCATGGTAGCGCACGGCGCTGTATCTGTCGCCGCAGAGCCTGGCGCAGACCTCCTCCACCTGTTTTCTGGTCAGACAGTAGATGATGCCGCTCTTCTCCCTTCGGGACGAGAGGAAGGAGCGGAGGGCGGCGTATTTGTCCGATGGGGCCTGCACCTCGAAGTAGAGGTTGGGGCGGTCGAACCCTGTGGTGACGATCAGGGGATCCTTCAGGCCGAGGAGGGCGATGATATCCTCCCGCACCCTCGGCGTCGCCGTGGCCGTGAAGGCCCCGAGAACCGGACGGCGGGGGAGGGAATCAAGAAACTGCCTGATCTGCAGATAGCTGGGACGGAAATCCTGCCCCCACTGGGAGACGCAATGGGCCTCGTCCACGCTCACCATGGAGAGAGGAGCCCTTGAGACGAATTTCTGAAAGTACGGCGCAAAGAGGCGTTCAGGGGCAACGTAGAGCAGTCTGTATTTCCCCCGGGCCGCACCGGCGAGGACATCCTGCTGATCGGCAGGGGAAAGCCCGCTGTGAAGGGCTGCCGCAGCTACGCCGGACTGGTTCAGGGCGATCACCTGGTCGTTCATCAGGGAGATGAGGGGGGAGATCACAAGGGTCACCCCCGGAAGAAGGAGGGCGGGGATTTGAAAGCACAGGGATTTTCCCGCCCCCGTGGGCATGATCCCCAGGGCGTCCCGTTTTCCGAGAAGGGTATCTATTATCTCCTCCTGCCCTGTACGGAAGGTTGTATAGCCGAAATAATTTTCGAGAATCTGATATTTATTTTCCATAAAAAACCTAAAAAACCTTTCCCGGAAAGTGATTTCCCGCTGTGCTGGTAAAATATCTTCTATAATACAGGGAGTTTTATATTATTTCCGGCACAGAGCAAAAAAAGAAGTATAATACAATAGAATGTTTTTCTAATAATCTTGCTAATTTCTATGAATAACCGCCTTTTTATATTCACTCCTCTGATGACGTAGTGCTATCCAGTAAAATTTCCAAATTCTTGAAAGGTGTTGGAGTAATGGAACGTATTGAAGAGTACCGGAGGCGTGCGGCAGAGATGGACAAGTGGGATGCCATGAAGACCTTCCGGGAGAGGTTCTATATTCCTTCCGAGACAGTCTATATGGACGGCAATTCTCTGGGTCTTGCTTCAGTGGATTCCGAAGAGTCGATGATCAGGATATTCAACGATTGGAAGAATCTGGGGATCGGGGGGTGGCTCGAGGGCACACCACCCTGGTTTTTTCTCGCCGAGGAGCTGGGACGGCTCATGGCTCCCTTCATGGGGGCCCGCTCCGACGAGGTTATAATGACCGGCTCCACGACGATGAACCTTCATTCCCTCGTGAGCACCTTCTATCATCCCACAATCGAGCGGAGAAAGATCGTGGCGGACGAGCTCAATTTTCCCTCGGACATCTATGCCCTCCGGAGCCAGCTCAAACTGAAGGGGATGAACCCGGAGGAGGACCTGGTGCTTATCCCCTCCCGGGACGGGCGAACCCTCGACGAAGGGGATATTATCGCCACCTTCGACGAGACCGTCTCCCTCGTCGTTCTGCCGAGCGTCCTCTACCGCAGCGGTCAGCTTCTTGACATGGAGCGGATTACAAAAGAGGCCCACGCACGGGGTATCCTCGCCGGCTTCGACTGCGCCCACTCCGCCGGAGCGCTCCCCCACAAACTTACCGAATGGGACGTGGACTTCGCCTTCTGGTGCGGCTACAAGTATCTCAACGGCGGACCGGGGTGCCCGGCCTTTCTCTATATCAACCGGAAGCATTTCGACCGGGAACCCGGCCTCGCCGGATGGTTCGGCTATGAAAAGAACCGGCAGTTCGATATGGATCTCGAATTCAACCATGCCCGTTCCGCGGGAGGGTGGCAGATGGGAACGCCCTCTCTGCTCTCGGCAGCTCCCCTGCGCGCCTCCCTTCGGATCTTCGGTCAGGCCGGAATGGAGCGCCTTCGAAGAAAGTCCCTCGCCCTTACCTCCCTCCTCATGGAACTCGTTGACACCTTCCTCACCGAGCCCTCCTACGGTTTTTCCATCGGCACCCCAAGGGAACCGGAACGCCGGGGAGGGCACGTGGCCGTGGAGCACGATGAAGCCTGGCGAATCTGTTCTGCCCTCAAAAAGCGGAAGATCATCCCCGATTTCAGGCCGCCCAATGTGATCCGCCTTGCCCCCACCGCCCTGTACAACACCTTTACGGACGTGGTAGACCTCGCCGAGGCGCTGCGGGACATCATAGACGGCGGAGAGTTCAAAGCATTCACTCTCACAAAGGACGCCGTATCATGAGGCAGCTAAGAGGCTGATTAAAAGCGAAGATCATCCACAGTTATTTTTTCACCGCTAGTTTCAAGGGGCCCTGGGGGGCCCCTTTTTGTTCTCCCGGCTCCGTAGTTTTTCGAAAAAGAACTGCGTCAAATACCGACGGGAGGGGAGGAGAAAAGGCATACAATGAAGGTTAAAAGAAAAAGAAAAGAGGGGGACTCCTTCATGAGAAAAAGCAGCACACCCTGGTTAATCTTTGCCGCCCTGGCAATTCTTCTCTTCGCCCCGGACCTCTGCGGCGCAGGGGAAACCCCGGAGAGAAGGATCACCCTCGAAGAGTGCATCGCCCTCGCGGAGGCGAATCATCCGTCCCTGGAGGAGGCCCGGGCCAACCTTGCGGTGCAGCAGGCGAAGATGGGACAGGTGAAATCGGAAAACGCCCTCAAAGGCACCCTCTCCGCCGGAGGGTCGGGGCGGACCGGGAGCGATGAAAGCTACTCGGCCGCCTTTTCCGTGAGCAAACTCCTGACGGATTCGGGAAAAAACACCCTCGAGCGGAAGAGGCAGGCCCTCTCCATAGATTCAGCCGCCGAAGCGGGCAGGGAAACCCTCCTCGCCCTTCATAAAAACGTCAAAGATGCCTACTACGGTCTCCTTCTCGCCCTGCTCAAGCGGGACCAGGCCGAATCGGCGGTGCAGACCTACAGGAAGCATCTCGTACAGGCCCGGGGGTTCTACGAAGCCGGAGCCCGGGCGCTCTTCGACGTCACCAAGGCCGAGGTGGACCTGAGCACCGCGATGATCACCCTCGTGACGGCCGAAAAGGTCCTCGGAACGGCCCGGGCAGCCCTCTCCCGGGCGGTGGGCGTGGACCTGGAGGAGGTCCGTCCAGCAACGAATTTCCGGCCCGTCCAGCCCCTTCCCGAAGAGGACTTCGCCCTCGTCCAGGCCCTGGAGAACCGCCCGGACATACGGACCTCCCGGCTCAGGAGCGAGTCGGGAAAACTCTCCGTCTCCCTGGCTGCGAAGGGGAACGCCGCCACGGTCTCCCTCTCCGGCTCCTCCAGCCTGACCGGAACGGACCTTCCGCCTGATGACACCTTTTCCCTCTCGGTGAACCTGTCCGTTCCCGTCTTCGACGGGGGGCTGACTAAAGGGAGGATCTCCGAAGCCCGGGCTTCCCTCTCCGCCGCGGAGGCATCCGAAAGGCAGACCGTACAGACCGTCCGCTTTGAGGTGCGGTCCTCCCTTCTCTCGGTGCGGGAGGCCGAGGCCCGGATATCCGCTGCGGAGCTGCTCCTCCGCCAGGCGGAGGAAAACCTGATCCTCGCGGAGGGGCGGTACGAGACGGGGGTGGGGAGCGTCCTCGAGGTAGCCGACGCCACCCTGGCCTTTACATCGGCGGAGGTGGGCCTTCTCCAGGCCAGAGCGGACTACAGCACGTCCCTGGCTGACCTTGAGAAGACCCTCGGAGGAGAATTCGAATGAAAAAATTTATCGTCCTTATTTTGATTCTTCTGACGGGAGCTGCCGCCTGGCTGCTTCTCTCCGGGCCGGGGGAAAAGGAATATGTCTACCGCACCGTTCCGGTGGAGTCGGGGGACATCACCTCCGCCGTGACCGCCACGGGGAGGCTCGGCGCGGAGACGGTGGTGGAGGTGGGTACCCAGGTATCTGGAACCGTGAAGGAAATTTACGCCGACTTCAATGAGCCGGTGAAAAAGGGGCAGCTCATCGCCCTCATCGACCCGGCCGTGCTGAAGGCCCGCCTTGAGGAGTCGAAGGCGAACCTCGCGGCGGCAAACGCTTCGGTGGCCCGGGCCCGGGCGAACCTGACGGAAAGCGACCGGAATCTGAAGCGGAACCGGGAGCTGTGGGACCGGAAGCTCATCGCGAAAAGCGAGCTCGACGCCGCGGAGACGGCCCATCTGACGAACAAAGCGGGCCTCCAGGAGGCCCAGGCCCGGGTGCAGCAGGTCCAGGCCGCCCTCCGCCAAGCGGAGACAAACCTCGGCTACACAAAGATCATCTCTCCCGAGGACGGAGTCATCATCTCCCGGGAGGTGAACGTGGGGCAGACCGTGGCGGCGAGCCTCTCCACACCCACCCTTTTTACCATAGCGAAGGACCTGTCGGACATGCAGATCGAGACCTCCGTGGACGAGGCCGACATCTCCCGGGTGAAGGAGGGGCAGACCGTGGAGTTCACCGTGGACGCCTACAGCGGCACGACCTTTGAGGGGAGGGTGAAGCAGGTGCGCATCTCCCCCTCCACCTCGGACAACGTGGTGACCTACCCGGTGATCATCTCCGTGGCCAACCCCGAGCTGAAGCTCAAGCCAGGGATGACGGCCAACGTCTCCATCATCACCGATCGAAAGACCGGCGTGCTGAAGGTTCCCCTTGCCGCCCTCCGCTTCTCTCCTCCCCCCACTGAGGAAGGGAAGAGCCCGGCAGCAGGGACATCCTCCCCCTTCGCCCCCTCCATGCCCCGCCGCCCGAGATCGGGTGCCGGAGGGGGAGGAGGGAGCGGCAACGCGGGGAAGTCCGGCGCAGCCTCGACAGTCTGGACCGTCAAGGACGGAGAGCTGGGGGGAAAAGTGCAGTTCCGCGCAGGGATCAGCGACGGTTCCTTCGTGGAGGTGGTCTCCTCCCCCGCTCTGAAGGAGGAGGACCTCCTCGCCGTCTCCTATTCAGAAAAGCCCAAAGAATCCCTGTGGAAGAAGATCATTCCATGAGCCTCATCGACGTCCGGGACATAGTAAAGATCTATACCACCGGCGATGTGGAGCTCCGGGCCCTCGACGGGGTCTCCTTTTCGGTGGAGGCGGGGGAATTCGTCTCCATCATGGGGCACTCCGGCTCGGGGAAGTCGACCATGATGAACATCCTCGGCTGTCTCGACGTGCCCACCTCCGGCGCGTACTTCCTCGACGGAAAAGAGGTGAGCGCCCTGTCGAAGGATGAACTGGCAGGAATCCGGAACAGGAAGATCGGCTTCGTCTTTCAGGGGTTCAATCTTCTTTCCCGATCCACGGCCCTTGAGAATGTGGAGCTTCCCCTCATCTACGCCGGAATTCCAGCAAAGACCCGCAGGGAGCGCTCCCGGGCCGCCCTCGAACGGGTGGGGCTGGGAGATAGGATGAAGCACCGGCCCAGCCAGATGTCCGGCGGTCAGCAGCAGCGGGTGGCCGTCGCCCGGGCCCTTGTGGGGAGCGCCCCTATCATCCTCGCCGACGAGCCCACGGGAAATCTCGACACGAAGACCAGCGGGGAGATCATGGACCTCTTCGTGGAGCTGAACGGAGAGGGGCACACCCTCCTTGTGGTCACCCACGAGCCGGATATCGCCAAGTACAGCCGCCGCACTCTTCTCTTCAAGGACGGCAGGCTTCTTGAGGATGAAAGGAGGCATCTCCATGCTTGAGACCCTCCGGACGGCCTTCCGCTCCCTTCTCTCGAACAAGATCCGCTCGGCCCTGACCATGCTCGGAGTGATCATCGGGGTGGGGGCGGTGATCACCATGGTCGCCATCGGCGCCGGAGCGAGCGCGAACATCCGGCAGTACATCTCCGGCGTGGGGAGCAATATCCTCATCGTCATTCCGGGCGCACCCTCCGCCGGAGGAGTCCGCCAGCAGGCGGGGTCCGGGGCGTCCCTCACCCTCCAGGACGCAGAGGCCCTGTCGAGGGAGTCCTTCGCCCTCCGGGGGGTGGCTCCGGAGATCTACAGCCGCTCCCAGCTCGTCTACGGAAATATGAACTGGTCCACCCTCATCACGGGGAGCACCCCCTCCATCTTCGACATCCGGGAATGGAAGATCGACCGGGGGCGCTTCTTCCTCGAAGGGGAGGCCAAGGGGGGCGCGAAGGTGGTCGTCCTGGGGGCCACCACGGCGAAGAATCTCTTCGGCGAGGAGGACCCCATCGGAAAAACCCTCCGCATCCGGAACGTCCCCATGGAGGTAATCGGCGTTCTGGCCCCCAAGGGGCAGACCCCCTGGGGACAGGACCAGGACGATACAGCCTTCGTCCCCCTCCTCACGGCTCAGCGCAGGCTCTTTCGCAGGACTACCGCCAATTCCGTGCAGCGCATCACCGTCTCTGCGATCGACGGCGATTCCGTCTCCGAGGCGGAGCGGGAGGTTCGGGCAATTCTGCAGCAGCGGCACAAGACGGGCAACGGGCGGGAGGACGATTTTGACGTCCGCAACATGGCGGAGATGCTCGACGCGGCGGCCCAGTCGGCAAAGGTGATGTCCCTCCTCCTCGGGGCGGTGGCCTCCGTCTCCCTGCTGGTGGGGGGGATCGGCATAATGAACATCATGCTCGTCTCCGTGACCGAACGGACCCGGGAGATCGGTATCCGCATGGCCATCGGCGCCCGTACCTCTGACATCCGCACCCAGTTTCTACTTGAAGCCCTCCTGCTCTCCATCGCCGGAGGGGTTATCGGAATTCTGCTTGGCATATCGGCGTCGAAGATCATCACGGGTTTTCTCGGATGGTCAACCCTCGTCTCCCCCGGGTCGGTGGTGCTGGCCTTCGGTTTCTCCGTCTTCGTGGGGATCTTCTTCGGGTTCTACCCCGCCTGGAAGGCCTCTTTGCTCAACCCCATCGAGGCCCTGCGGTACGAGTAATAGATCACTCCGCCCTTCGTCCGAAGGATTCGGGGATGAAAAGGGAGGCGAAAAACCCTGCGGCCGCCATGGCGAGCTGGAGGGTGAAGGCGTTGCGGTAGGCAATCGCCGGCGGGAGGGCGCTTCCCCAGTCGAGGGCAAAACCGATGAGGGAGGTCAGGATCGCCACGGACAGGAAGGTCGCCGTGTTGATCAGGGCGATGGACAGCCCGGTGGTGCCTGCCGTATTCAGCTCCTTGGCCACGGTCCAGTAGATTACAAGGGAGCCCCCGAAAAAGCCCAGGAAAAAGAAGAAGGGCGCAAGGACAGCGGCGGGAAAGAAGGCACCGAAAAAGACGAAAATGCCCCAGGAGAGGGCCTGAAGGCCCGCGAAGAAGATGAGGGGTTTGCGGCGGCTTCTGAGCCGGTCGGAGACCCGCCCCGCCACTACCACCCCGACCATCATCCCTGCCGCATTGAGCCCCGCGAGGAAGGGGCCCGTGTCGAGGGAGGTCACGGCGGAGACCCAGGAGACCCCCCAGGTTCCCGAGATGACGAAAAAACCGGTGGAGGTGCCGAGATAGCTGATGGTGAGAGCAATCATTCCCCTTCTTGAATAGACCGAGGAGATTCCTTTCTTCAGGGAAGAAAGGGAGAAGGAGGTTGCTCCGGCCCGGTAGGGTTCCGGCGGCAGAATAAAAAAGGCGAGAAGGGCGAGGAGAAGGCAGACCCCTCCGAGGGCGGAGAAGGTGACCCTCCAGGTGAGGAGCGCCACGGCAAAGGCCAGGGGGGCCTGGGCCAGAATCGCCCCCGTATTCCCGATGAAGGAGGTCGCCCCCGACAGGGTGCCGAAGATGTCCCCGCTGAAATTATTGGCCAGAAAGCGCATGGCGCAGACGAAGGCCCCCGCCACCCCCGCCCCGATGAGAACTCTTCCTGCATAGAGCCCCCACACCCCGGTGGAGGCGGCGAAGAGAAGAGCTCCCGCCCCGGCGATAGCCATCCCCCAGACGACAGTGAACCGGACGCCCCTGCTGTCAGCCAGCACCCCCACGGGGATCTGCATGAAGGTGTAGGCGTAAAAAGCCATGGAGGACATGAGCCCGAAGGTCGATGCAGAAAGGGCAAAATCCCCTTCGAGGGCCTCCCGGAGCACTCCGGCGGAGAGCCTGAGAAGATAGGCCATGACAAAACATACACTGAGAAGTATCCACCCTATCCATCGCATCCTTCAATCTCCATCCTTTCGCCGGCCGGCGGCTGGCCTTTTGCCGCCGTCTATTCTAGAATAATTAAGAGAAAATGAACAGAAGGCCGACCCTGTCGGCTTCGGAGGAGACATGGCAAAAAAGCACAAAGCACCCCGCATTCCCGTGGACGAAGATTCCCTCCCCCTGGGGCTTTCCCTCGGGGAGCTTCTCGGCAAAGATGCACCTCCCGGGGCGGTACCCCCTGAGGAGAAGGCCCCCCTTCCCGAACCATCCCGCCCTTCGCGGCCCCTTCCCGGGAGGGTCATCCTCGCCCGGGAGACCCGGGGCCGGGGGGGCAAAACCGTCACGGCCGTCACCTTCCGGGAGGGGAACCCCTCCGACCCGGCGGAGCTCGCCCGCTCCCTCCGCACGGATCTCGGCTGCGGCGGAGCCTATGAGGAGGATGAAGGGCGGATCCTTCTGCAGGGGGATCAGATCGAACGGGGAGCCGAGTGGTTCACCCGCCGGGGGGTGAAGGTTACCCGGGGAACGGGCGGACGAAGATGAGCTCCTTTCAGCGGGAACGACTGAAGGGGATGGCCATGGTGCTCCTGGCGGGGCTCTGCTGGGGGACCACGGGCACCCTGCAGGAGTTCGCCCCCGCCGGGGCCCACCCCCTCACGGTGGGGAGCGTCCGGATCGTCCTTTCGGGGATCATGCTTCTGGGATTCTCCGCCTTTTCAAAAGAAGGGCTTTCTTTTCTACCGAAGACCCTTCTTCGCCCCCTCCTTCTGGCCGCAGCGGGGCTCGCGGGGTTCCAGTTCTGCTTCTTCACCGCCCTCAAGCTGACGGGGGTTTCCGTGGGGACCCTCATCGCCATCGGCGCCGCCCCCATGTTCGCTGGGGTTCTGGGGTATTGGGCGGAAAAAGAGCCCCTCTCGAAGAGGTGGTTTCTCTCCACTTCCGTGGCCATCTCGGGGTGCGTCCTTCTCATCCTCGGAGGCAAGGGGGGGAACATCCAGCTCCACGGCGGTGGGATCGCCCTGGCCTTTCTCGGCTCCTTCCTCTTCGCCCTCATGGGGCTCGGGCTGAAGCAGCAGGGGGATGCCCTCACCTCCGTACAGGCGGCAACGGTCACCACGGGAGCGGCCATGATCATCGGCCTTCCCGTCCTCCTCCTTCTGGACGCATCCTGGATCCTCTCCCCCAGAGGAGCGGCGGTCGGATTCTCCCTCGGCTTCCTCACCATGGCCTTCCCCCTGTGCATCTTCTCCCTGGGCCTGCGGAGGATCTTTCTCCGGGACGCCTACACCCTCTCCCTGGCGGAGCCCCTCACCGCCTGCGTCCTCTCCGCCGCCGTGCTGGGGGAGCGCCTCTCCGTCCCCTCCCTCGGAGGGGTCGTCCTCATCTTTCTGGGGATCCTCCTGCTCCCCGCCAGCCAGGAGAATACCCCCCTGCCGGAGGGACGGCTTCTGCCGTAAGATTTTTTCTGAGATGAAAGGTGGTAGATCATGGAAACAGCCGGTCCGATCTTTGCCTCAGGCAACGAGGCCATAGCGGAAGGGGCCTTCGCCGCGGGGGCCCTCTTTTACGCCGGATACCCCATCACCCCCTCGTCGGAGATCGCCGAGATCGCCTCCCGCCGCATGCCCGGCCTCGGGGGGATGTTCGTGCAGATGGAGGACGAACTCTCAAGCATGGCCGCCATCATAGGGGCCTCCCTCGCGGGAAAGCGGGCCTTCACTGCCACGAGCGGACCGGGATTTTCCCTCATGCAGGAGAATCTCGGCATGGCCGTCATGGGGGAGATCCCCTGCGTGGTGGTGAACGTCCAGCGGTCCGGCCCCTCCACGGGCATGGCGACGAAGCCCGCCCAGGGGGACGTGATGCAGGCCCGGTGGGGAACCCACGGCGACCACGGCATCATCACCCTCGTCCCCTCCTCGGTGCAGGACTGCTACGACCTCACCATCAGGGCCTTCCGCCTCTCGGAGGAATTCCGCACACCGGTGATCCTCCTCGCCGACGCCGCCATCGGAAAGGTCCGGGAGGGGGTCCGCTACTATCCTCCCACGGAAGAGGAAAAGGGGGTACGCCCCCTGCCGGACTGCCCTCCCTCCGACTACCGCCCCTTCGCCTTCGGAGGAGCCACCCCTCCCCTCCCCCCCTTCGGCGGGGACTACATCTACAGGATCACCGGGTCAATGCACGACGAGCGGGGCGGCCAGGCGGCCAACCCCGGTACCGCGGACCGGGTCATCCGCCACCTCACGGAGAAGATCGAGGGGAAGCGGGACCGGATCGTCTCGGTGCGCTCCCTGGCCCTGGAGGATGCCGAGGTGGCCGTCTGCTCCTTCGGCTGCTCCGCCCGGTCATCGAAGGCGGCCGTCCGGAGCGCCCGCAACCGGGGGATCCGCGCCGGGCTGTTGGAGCTCACCACCCTCTGGCCCTTCCCCGACGGGGAGGTCCGCTCAATCCTTTCCCGGGTGAAGGCTGTGATCGTCCCCGAGCTCAACCTCGGGCAGGTCGCCCGGGAAGTGGAGCGGCTGAACGACTTCTCCTGCACCGTCGTGAGGGTCAACCGGGTGGACGGAGGGCTGCTGAAGCCGGAGGAAATTCTGGCCGCCATCGAGGAGGGCGCGTCATGACAAATTTAGCCTACAGAGACTATCTCGCCGAGGAAAAGCTCCCCACCATCTGGTGTCCCGGCTGCGGCAACGGAACGGTCCTCCGGGCGCTGCTCCAGGCCTTCGCTGCCCTGAAGCTCGACCCGGGAAAGACCGTGGCCGTCTCGGGGATCGGCTGCTGGGGGTGGGCGGACGACTACATCCGGGTGAACGCCTTCCATGGAACCCACGGCCGGGCCCTTCCTTTCGCCACGGGGATCGCCCTGGCCAACCCCGACCTGACGGTCATCGCCCTCATGGGAGACGGCGACGGCGCCACCATCGGGGGGAACCACCTCATCCACGCCGCCCGGCGGAACGTGAACGTCACGGCCCTCGTGGCCAACAACTTCAACTACGGCATGACGGGAGGACAATACTCGGGCACGACCCCTTCGGGGAGCACCACCTCCACCTCATCCCTGGGGCACATGGAGGAGGGGTTCGATCTCTGCTCCCTCGCCGCCGCGGCAGGGGCGCCCTACGTGGCCCGGGGGACCGTGGCCGAACCGGCGAAGCTTGCGCGCCTCATTGAGGGGGGTCTGGCACGGAGAGGATTTTCCTTCGTGGAAGCCCTCTCCCCCTGCCCCACCCATTTCGGCCGGTTCAACGGCGCAAAGACCCCCTGGGAGATGCTCAGAGAACTGAAAACCACCTCTCTTCCCCTTGGAATACTCGCGGACCGGGAAAAAGAGGATTACGGAAAGCGCTACGCTCGGGCGGCGGGAGGAGAAAGGAAGGAGGGATCCGCATGAAAGGAAGAATCGAACTTATTCTCGGCGGCGTGGGCGGCCAGGGGATCCTCACCATCGGCACCATCCTCGGCGAGGCGGCCCTTCAGGAAGGGCTCTTCGCCTGCCTCTCCTCCTCCTACGGAACGGAGGCCCGGGGGACCTTCACAAGATCGGACCTCATCCTCAGCGAGGACTCCATCGACTTCATCGAGGTCACCGCTCCCAACGTCGTCCTCTGCCTCGCCCAGACGGCCTGTGACCGCCTACTTCCCGTCCTCTCCCCCGGCGGAGAGATCCTCTTTGACAGCGACCAGGTGACGGCGGCTGATTTCAGCGGAATATCTTCGAAAGGGTACCCGGTCACCTCCATGGCCCTCGAACGGGGGTACCCGAGGGGAGCGAACCTCATCGCCCTCGGGCTCCTCGTGAAACGGACGGGAGCGGTCACCCCGGAGTCCGTCCTCTCGGTGCTCTCGCGAAAAATAGCCTCGAGATCCTCCGGTAATAAGGAGCCTCTCGAGGCCTTCACTGCGGGGTATTCGGCGGTTCTGTAGGGCGGTCAGACCGGCTCTTCCAGCCCCTCAAGGATGGACAGGTCCCTCAGGCCCCGCTCAAGGTATTCCCGGTCGAGGGCGGCGTAGTCGTCCGAGGCCAGCCCTCCGGGGGTATGGGCCTGAAGGGTCAGCCGTTCCCGGGCCCTGCCTATCATCCGGAGGCCCTCCACGTCAGTTCCGCCTTCGGAGGCTCTGAGAAGAAGAGACCGCCACCGGCACCGCATCATGGGCACGTTGGGAGGAAGGGGGGCGCTGACAAGGGAATACTCCCGGGTGAGCAGATCCTCCGCCTCCGTCAGGACCGCCAGGGCGTCCCCCTCCACAGGGGCAATATCCACCGGAAGATCCTTTCCGGAAATAACGAGGGGATTATTGGTCACCGCAAGATATCTCCGGGGCCTAGACATGGTCATTTTTCGAACACTTTCTGATCGGTCAGTTCCGTCTCCATGGCTCCAAGGGCCCGTAGAAGAAGTTCCCTGCGGACCTGAAGGTCACCCTCAGCTCCTTTAGCCGGATCGCCCACGGGGTGAGGAATGGCCACCCCCGGAACGATCCGGTTCGCCCCCACGGTGAGCATGATCGGGATGATCGTCGCGATCTGGACCACCGGAATTCCCGCCGCTTTCTCAATTTCCCGCGTCATCGATGCGCCGCATCGAGTGCAGGTTCCTCAGGTGGAGGTGAGGATGACGGCGTCCACCCCCGCCTCTTTGAGCTCGGCGCCGATCTCCCGGCCGAAGCGCTCGGCATGGGCGACGGACGTGCCTGTCCCCGTGGTGGTGTAGAGCCAGGGGTGAATTCTGGCGAAGACCCCTTCCCTCTCGAGCTCCCGCAGAACGTCCAGGGGGATGACCACGTCGGGGTCCTTGGTGGCCCACTCCCGGTCGTACCCTCCGTGGACCGATTCGTAGATCTCGGGAGTGAGGTCGTCTATAGTGGAAATGTCGTACTTTCCGTAGGTCTCTGCCGAGGAGACCCGGATGTGGTCCGGGTTCCCCAGGGGGACCACTCCGCCGGAGGAGACGAGGGCGATGACGGCCTCCCTCATGTTCTTCACGGGGGGTGCGGGAGGAATTTTCTTGAAGACGGGCATTTCGTACTCCGTCTGGAAGGGACGGCCGGCGAGCTTGTCGAGAAGCATCTCCACGGCCCGTTCTGCCCCGCTCTTCTCCTTGAAGAAGCTCTTCCGGATCCCCCTTGGGAAGTACCCCTCCTCCCGGGCGGGACCGAGCTGCTCTTTGCCAGCCCGCTTGAGGCCGAGGGCGGCCATCCGGGCGAGAGCGTCCTTCATTCCCCGAGCGCTGTCTGAGGCTGGAAGGATGAAGGTTTCGGGGGAGTACAACTCCACGCCGGGGTTTTCCTCGTACATGGCAGTGACGGCGGGGATTCCGAGTTCCGACTCGACTGAAGCGCATATATCCCCGCAGGCCACGCCGTACCGTCCGGCGTTGAAGGCAGGCCCCGCCACGAGGAGGTCGGGGGAGAAGGCCCGAATGAGTTCGAGGCATGTACTCCGGGCCTCGTCCATATGCTCGCCGTAGTAGCCGTCGCCGCAGATCACCGTGCCCACCACGGTTCCCCTGTCGCCGAGGCGGTTCTGAAGCTCTCCGCCGGGGCCGACCGCGCCCTCCCGGGAGGAGGGACGTTCGTCCGCCCGGTCCTCGCCGCCGATTCCGCCGTAAAACTGGTTGATGTAATGAACGACTCTTAAGGTCATTGTCTTCTCCCCCTAGATCCATTCGCAGCCGACCCGGCTGTATCCGATTTCAACCGTTGACCCGATGACGGACTGAAGCTCCACGTGCATGGAGCCGTCCGGCCGGAGGCTCTCCGCCGCACCCCCCGAGAGCAGGGATATGGCCGCGGGGTCCCCGATCACTTTATCCATGGGAGGCACCTCGATCATCTCGTTCACGTTTCCCGTGGAGATGAAGGCGTTCATCTCGGGAGTGGCGTCGGCGAGGCTCTGGCTCGCTCCGTCCGTTCCGGCCGCCTCGTCGGAGATGACCACCGTTTTGATTCCCGCCTGCTCGAAGAAACGGGCGTTGAGGCACAGGTCAGTATCGGGGTTGCCGTACCCTTCCTCGGAGATGACCACGCCGTCGGCGCCGAGCTCCCGGCCGAGCCTCACGTTCATGGCCGCCGAGCGGAGCTTGCCGTCCATGACGGTGCTCTCCACCGCCGGGATCACTCCGAGGAAGTTGAGGTCCTTGCCGTGCCGGGCGTAGAGGGCCCGGACGACGGGGTTGTTGACGTGATGGTAGCTTGTGTTCTTGTCGCAGGAGGAGACGCAGTTCCCCGAGACCACCGCTCCGTCCAACACCTCGTTGGGGTGCAGCAATGTGGGAAGGCTGGGTTTGAGGTCCGTGCCGTAGACGTAGGTGTCGTGAAGGAGCCCCTGGGTGATGCACATGCAGACGTAGAGGATGGCCGGAAGGCCGGGGTGCTTCTGCCCCTCCTCCGACGCCGTCCCCTTCTCAAAGAGGGTGATCTCGTCGGCCTTCGCTTCTGAGCAGCTCTGGGCCAGCCAGACTGCGAGCTTCAGCCCCGCCGTCCGCAGGGCCTCCTCATGCTGATGCCGGTCGAGCCCCTCCACAGGGGACGCGGTGAGCACCAGGTTGAAGGTCCGGGAAAAGGGGGTGTACTCCCCGCCCGGGCCGGACATGTCGATGAACCCCTCCTGAAAGCCGACGATGGGGCCGCAGGTCACCACAGCCGCGCCGTCAAGCACGAGGGTTGCTCCGCTGCCCACGGGCTGAACGGGGGCGCAGAAGCCGGGGAAATACCCCTTCCCCTCCGTGAGCTTGACCCGGGGCTCAATGCAGTCCTTCACGGGGATGATCCGCACGCTCTCCCCCGGACGGGCGATGTCGAGCTCCATGAGGGGGAGCCGGCTGTCCTCCACGGCCTTCAGGGCTTCCTCCCGATTGACGTAAAGGGTTCCCTGCCGCACCTCCGTCGCCTCTCCCCACTGAATATCCCGCACCTTCACTCTGTGCAACTCCAGACGCATGGCCCTTCCTCCTTCTGTACCAGCTGAAAAACTGAAAATTCCCTTCCTGCTGAGGCCATCTTAAGGGAAGAAAAGAACGAGCGCATCATGCGGAACTACAAAGCTGAGGGGTATAATAGGGAATAATTTTATGCAAAGGCCTAAAGGGAGGGATTGCCATGCTGTCGTCCATGGCCCAGGACATCGCCGGTACGGTGAGCGCCATCATCGGCTACGCCGTCCTCGTGACGGACGAGAAGGGCGTGATCATCGGGTCCAGCGATCCGGCGAGGAGGGGAACTCTCCATCTCCCCTCCCTTGCGGTGATGAAGGAGCAGCGCCCCCTTTCCACCACCGAGGAGGAGTCGAGAGCCCTTCCGGGAGTTCGGGCGGGGTTCACCCTTCCCATCCTTCTGGGAGGGGAGGTCGCGGGCTCGATCGCCATCGCCGGGCCGCCGGAGTTTGTGGAAAAGTTCGGCCTTCTCGTGCAGAAACAGGCGGAGATCATGCTACGGGAGCAGGCCCTTCTACAATGGAATCTGCTGCGGGAGCGGGCGCTGAAGGGACTGGCGGAGGGGATAGCCTCCTTCGAAGAGGGAGAGGACGAGGAGATCCTCCTTCTTCAGGGGCGGGAACTCGGGTTCGACCTGCGGATCCCTCGAACTGCCGTGGCATTGGGGCTTATCGACGTCCCGGAGGGTCAGTCGGGGGAGGGTATGGGGCGGGCGCTGGATGTTCTGCGGAGGGTGTGGCCCGGGGGCAGAAATATCTTCTGCCCTCTCTCAGACGTCAGGGCCGCCCTCTTTCTGGCCTGGGACGGCAGGGACAGGGAGGGAACGGAGCTTCTTCTCGAAGAGAAGTGCGCCGAAGGGGTCTCTCTTCTCGCGGAACAGGGGATCGCCCTGGCGGCGGGGATCGGCTCTCCCGCCCGGGGCGTGGCAGAGCTGGGGAAGTCCTGCCGGGAAGGGAAGGAGGCCCTGCTTCTCGGGAGAAGGCTCAAGCGGACGGAGCGGGTTTTCTCCGCAAGAAAAAACGTGGTGGAATCTCTTCTGGCCTCAATACAGGGGAAAAAACGGGAGGAGTTCGTTGCAGTTCTCAAGGG
>JALHFZ010000229.1 GCA_022837505.1 Synergistaceae bacterium | reverse complement strand
GCCGGGCAATACCTCCCACTGTTTTATCTCCTGCCACACAGGCGGCCCTGATTTTGTACCTGTCCTTCAGGGAAACCATCTCCGTCTTCTGTCCGGCTCCCCTGGTCAGGATGATATTGGCCGGCTTAAGTCCCTTTTGGATCCTCTCCTTATTAATGGGATGCTCCTTTAAGATGCCGTACGCTTTTTTTGTGAATTCCCACAGGGCATCTGCTGTCTTCTGCGCCTTCTCACTGCCGTCCAAAGCCCTGGGTCCGGATACCTTCTTCCCCTCCTCCGTGGTACCGGGGTCCGTACAGCTGATAGCATCGCTTAATCCCTCTCCTCTGAGAACCACCGCAATCCGGTGCTCCGTCAGTTCCTTTGCCAGCACCCGGGTCCCGTCAGACAGCACCATGCCGTTTACAGCCTGTGCCAGAAACTCCGTACCCTGGCTGATTCGCCCGGCTCTGCGGTCCACCACCGCCATATCCTCTGTAACGGTTGCAAAATTTCCTCTGAACGCCACGTCCCCGTCCATCAGCTCCAGCCCGCCGCTGCTGGCCTCTAAGGGTCCCCTGCCTCTGTACACCCTGCTGCTGTCATAGCCGAATATCTGCAGATGTCCCACATCCGTGCCCACGGGAATCCCCGGCGCAATGGGGTATACATTTCCGCACATCCCCATTTGAAGCAGGCGCTCCATATTGGGGGTGGAGGCGCTCTCAAGCGGCGTCATTCCCCCCAGCACCGGATCCGGTCTGTCACCCAGGCCGTCCATGATGATTAATAATCCCTGTCTCTTTCTCATTATGAGTTGCCTCCCATCTTCTTTTTCGCAGCCAGTTCCTTTGCCTCCTTCAGCATCCCCTTATTTTTATACAGGAAATAAGCTGAAATCAGAATCGTGGCTCCCCACATGGACAGCGCCAGATTGCCTCCTGCTTTCTTTATATTCACCGTCATCTCACATTCCCGGCCAACGGGAACCTCCCCAAACACATAGGCGCCGTACTTTATGCCCTGGTCCGAAAATATGCCATACTCCTCCTCGGGGTCGTATCCAACGATTCCCGCCAGTTCATATCCCTCTGGCACCGCCAGTTCCAGGCTGTAGGAACC
>JALHFZ010000228.1 GCA_022837505.1 Synergistaceae bacterium | reverse complement strand
CTGGAGCAGGCTCTGGAGCAGGTGATCCGCCGGCTGGGAGGTCCGACCATTTTAGTCAATGCGGCCGGGGGCAATTCGCCCGAAGGGACCGTGACTGCGGAGCATCCTTTTGAGGCGATCAAGGCCGATGACTGGCAGAAGCTTTTTGACATGAATCTCCTGGGTGGGGTGATGCTTCCCTGTCAGGTTTTCGGGGCTTTCATGCGTTCTCAGGGTAAGGGGAGTATCATTAATTTTGCCAGTGTTTCGGCGCATACGCCTTTGTCGGGCGTGGTTGCGTACAGTGCCGCCAAGGCCGCGGTGTTGAACCTGACACGTTTCCTGGCGCGGGAGTGGGCTCAAGATGGGGTGAGAGTGAACTCGGTTACTCCGGGATTTTTTCCGGCCGAGCAGAATCGCTCGCTCCTCTTTAATGAGGATGGGAGCCCGAGCCGGCGTACTCAATCCATCTGGGAGCATACGGCGATGAAACGCTTCGGCAGGCCTGAGGAATTGGGAGGAGTGATCGTCTTCCTGGCTTCGGAAGCGGCCAGCAGTTTCGTGACCGGGACCGATATCCGCGTTGACGGGGGGTTCCTATCCCAGACGATTTAGCGCCGGGCTAAACGGGGAGCGATTTCTCAACTAGTAATCGTAGAGGCCGCTGTCGTGGGTGTAGCCGCCTCCGCCATAGAGGCCGCAGCCATAGGGGTCATCAGCGGTACCGTCTTCACCCATGCCGAAGATGTCGCCCATTTCCTCCTCTATTTTCTCGGGGTCTTCGCCTTTTTCCAGGCGTTTAATGGCCTGGTCGAATTCCTTGGGAATGACGCCCGAGGGAAGGGCGTCTTTCATTTTCTTCATGAGATGGGCCAGATGTTTGGGGTTATTCTCGTCGACATACTCCATGTCCTTTTCGATTTCACCCATGACCTGTTCCATCCGGGCTTCTTCGGCCGGGGAGAGCTTGGGCTCATCAAATTCGGAGGGTTCGGCGGGCTCCTCTGCACCGCGGGGAGCGGCAAAACGGCTCATCATTTTTTCCATTTTGAGATTGCCGCACTTGGGGCAGGGAGGAACGCCGGGCGGAGTGAGAGTTTTGGACAAAAAGCTGAAAACCTTTCTGCA
>JALHFZ010000227.1 GCA_022837505.1 Synergistaceae bacterium | reverse complement strand
GGAGAGGCTCCCGGAGCGCAGGAGGACGCCGAGGGGGTCCCCTTCGTGGGGCGTTCGGGGCGGTTCCTGACCTCCCTGCTGGAGGAGGCTGGCCTTCCCCGGGAAAAGCTCTTCATTACAAACATGGTGAAATGCCGCCCTCCTGAAAACCGCCTGCCGGCGAAGGACGAGCTTGCCTCATGCCGCCCCTGGCTCAGGGTTCAGATGGAGATCCTCAGCCCTCTGCTCGTCCTTGCGGTGGGAAATGTCCCCTCCCGGGCCTTCCTCGGAAGGAAGGAAGGGATCACAAGCCTGCGGGGGCACTTCTACCCCTGTTCCTGGGAGGGGTTGAATTTCACCCTCCGTCCGGTCTTTCATCCAAGCTACCTTCTCAGGAACCGCAGCAGGGGGGAGGGGACCCCCATCGACCGGACCCTGGAGGATTTTCGGGAAGTTCTGGCCTTTGTCACACAGGCTATCTCCGGATTCTGACCTCCCTGACCCACGGGCGGAGATCCTCCCGGAAGGCCGTCAGGAACTCCTCCCTCAGGGGAGGAAGGGCGGCGAAGGCGGGGGAGAGGGTATTGCCCGGACGATAGCTCTGGAGGACGAAGAGGGGAGCTCCCCGGGCCATCTCTCCGAGCAGGGGAGCGTCCCCGGGGGAGTGAATCCCCGGAACGAGGGTGGTGCGGAATTCGAAGGGAATCCCCGAGGCGAGGAGAAGGTCCATGCTCTCCCTGATCAGCCCTGTCTCCCCCTTCCACCCGGAAGCAAGGGAGTATTTGCACCAGGGGGCCTTGACATCCATGGCGACATAGTCGAGAAGTGCGTCGGAGAGAAGGGCCTTCAGTACATCAGGGCGGGCGCCGTTCGTGTCGAGCTTGACCTTGAGGCCGAGGCTCCGGATGGCGGCGAGAAGGTCCGGGAGCTCCTCCTGAAGGGTTGGCTCTCCCCCTGTTACGCAGACTCCGTCGAGAAAGGGCTTCCGGCTTTCGAGGTCGGAGAGAAGGGCGTCCGGTGAAAGGGAGGCCCCCCCTTCTCCCGGAAGGACGAGATCGGGATTATGGCAGAAAGGGCAGCGGAACTGGCAGCCCGTACAGAAGAAGACCGCCGCCGTGTGGGCAGGATAGTCA
>JALHFZ010000226.1 GCA_022837505.1 Synergistaceae bacterium | reverse complement strand
TCAAGCCGGACCGCATCATCGTCATCACCATGGCGATCTCCGGCGGGCTCTTCGAGGGATGGGAGGGGGTGTGCGCCCTGGTGCGCTACGACCGGCAGAGCGAGGACAAGAACCGCCGGGACCGCACCGACGAGACACGCTACTACATCACCAACATGGACGCCTCGGCCCAGATGCTGGGACAAATCATCCTAAGGCACTGGGAAATCGAGACATTTCACCGCTATCTTGATATGACATATGGAGATGACGAGAATGCCACGACCGACAAGAACGCCTACACCAACCTCGGCATCATCAAGAAGCTCGTCCACAGCCTGAACAAGCATCTAAGGGCCATAAAGGGCGACCACTATGTGGGCGACATGAGGAAGAAGTTCCTCTACGACTACCGCAACACACTGATGGACCTGCTGCACTACTGCGACCTGCCCACCATCAGGCGATGGCTGGACGGGAAGGAACCGCCCCGGCCCTGAGGCCCCCGGCATCCGGAGAGCAAAGGCGCAGCTCCCTCCCCCGCGGGAGGGGCTCCGGTGTCCCCGGGCACATCCCCCTGCATCAAAAACGAGGAGATCCATCGCCCCTTCGATGGACCATGACCGCCCCTTGCCCCCATTTTAAAGCAATCCGTCCTGAATCACAGGTGCGACAAGTTTGCAAGCCCTGATTTCATGCGAAGGTACTGGTACCCCATCGCCTGATGTTTACTTGGGATGCGCGCTCGATTACACTCAAACAATGAGACGCTTTGCGTGGCCCATCCTCCTCGTGTTCCTGCTTTTCCTCTCAAACACCCCCCTTGGGGCTGTCTCGGGCTGGAACCAAATCGATACCCTCCACACCCGCATCATCTTCGCCGATGAGAACGTCGGTGAAGCCCGTGAGCTCGCTGTCTACGCCGATGAGGTCTTCGAGACACTCTCCGCCTTCTTGGAGCATCGCCCCAAAGAGCGCGTCCCGGTCATCCTGATGGGGCACACCTCATGGGCGAACGGCTACTATGTCACCTTCCCCTCTGCGGTCTCCCTCACCATCACCAGTCCCTCGAACCGCTTCTTGGGCACACGTACCCAGGATTGGCTGAGGAGCGTCTATACCCACGAGCTCAC
>JALHFZ010000084.1 GCA_022837505.1 Synergistaceae bacterium | reverse complement strand
GGATGGAGAGCTGAAGGGGAGTCTCGACCCCCTCGAGGGTGACGTCAAGGGAGAGCTCTCCGGCGAGATAGAGGGTCGCGGCGACCACGGACCGGGTCCGGGATGCATGAAGATCTTGAATGAAGGATCGGTCGATCTTCATTCCGAAAAGAGGAAGGTCCCGCAGGCGGGCTATGGAGGAGAAACCCGTTCCGAAGTCGTCCAGGGAAAATCGGATGCCGATGCTCCTGAGTTCCTCCATCACCCTGAGGAGCCCGTCCGCATTTTTCATAAAGGTCGACTCGGTCAGCTCAAGGATGAGTCGTTGAGGATCCATGGAGGTCTTCTCAATAACCTCCAGAACGCCCGGAACGAAGGCGGCATTGTTGAGCTCTTTAGGAGAGACGTTGACGGAGAGCATAAGGTCAACCCCCTTTTTTCTCCATGCCTCGGCCTGCCGGCACCCCTCCTCAAGGGCGAAGCGGCCGAGAGCCACGATCTCCCCCATTTCTTCCGCCAGGGGGATGAAAACGTCGGGAGGCACCTGTGTGCCGTCGGTGGTCCTCCATCGGAGAAGGGCCTCCACTCCTGTGATCCGTTTTTCTCCGAGGCTGAGTACGGGTTGAAAGTTGAGGTAAAAACGCCCGTCCCTGATCCCCTCCCGAAGCTCCCTTTCGAGGCGGATGCGCTGCTGTACCTCGTGGTCGAGATCCCGGGTGAAAAGGCGGAAGATGTCTCCTCCGTCAAGCTTGGCCCGTTCGAGGGAGAGGGAAGCGTTGGAGATCAGCGTGTCCGGATCCGTTCCGTCCCTGGGGTAGAAGGATATTCCGGCGCTTACGGTGGGGGAGATGGAATTTCCCTTAAATGAGAGAGGTTCCCGGAGTTTGGTGAAAAGGTTCTGCACTATGCGCAGGGCTGATTGAAAATCCTTCTGCCCTGTGAGGAGGACGATAAATTCATCCCCTCCGAACCGTGCGGCGGTCCCTTCGTCCCTGATTTCCTCAGCGATCCGCCGGCCGGTCTCCCGGAGGGCATAGTCTCCCGCCGGGTAGCCCAGGGTGGCGTTCAGAACGCTGAAGCGGTCGAGATCGATCATGGCCACGGAGACGAGGGAGTTTTTCCTCCGGGCGTTCTCGAGGGCGACCTTCAGACGGTCCTGAAAGAGAAAGCGGTTCGGCAGATCTGTAAGGTTATCGTGAAATCGCTCATGGTCCAGCCGTTCCTTATTGAGGTGGAGTTCGCTGAGATCGGAAAGGACGCCCACGTAATTATTCACCCTTCCCGAGCCGCCCCTGGAGAGGACGACCCGCAGCCTGCCGGGGAAGGCCTCGCCGCTCTTCCTGCGGTTCCATATTTCCCCGGCCCACTCCCCCGTCTCACTCAGGGAGCGCCGCATTTCAGCGAAGAACTCGGGCCCGTGTTTTTCAGACTGAAACATATCCGGTCTTTGACCCAGAACTTCTTCCTCTGAATAGCCGATAATTTCGGTGAAAGCGTGGTTGACCCGAAGGATTCTCCTTTCTGAATCGGTGATGACGACCCCTTCGGAGGCATGTTCATAGACCTTGGAGATGAGGGCGAGCTGATCGGCCGATTCGGCGAGCTCGAGGGACTGTGCATGAAGGGTGCGGTCGAGAATATCGGCCATTTTCGCCTTTTTCCCCAGGGAGGCCGCCCTGAGGCTCTGCAGAAGGGTGAAGGCGCCCGCGGCGAGGACGGCGAGGCCCACCATGAAGACGACCCTGCTCCTCCAGGGGGCAAACTGCGCCCCCGTCTCGGAGAGGTAGACCCCTGTGCCGATCAGCCAGTTCCAGGGCTTGAAGAGGGCGACGAAGGATGTCTTGGATGTGACCGTCTGCAGCTGGTCGTTCAGGTTCCACTGGTATGAGACGAACCCCCCTTCAGGGGCTGACAGGGCTGACCCCTCCATGGAGGAGATGAGTTTTTGCAGGGCGGCTCCGTCCGGCGCCTCGGCAATCCCGGGATTGAGGCCTTCGAGGTCCGTTCGGTAGGGGTGCATCAGAAGGGTTCGGGAAGGGCCGATGATCCAGAAGTATCCGTTCTCTTTCTCTCCGTAGCGCAGCGTGCGGAAGCGTTTGAGAGCTCTATCCTGGACCTCCTTCAGGGATATTTTCCCCGAGGCGGCTTCGCGGTTGAGGGAGGCGAGATATCCCATCTGCACCTGAACAAGGCTCTTTGAAAGCTCTTTTTTCTGCTGAAAATAGCTCTTTTCAAGGGAGGGGAGGAGAAAGCTGAAGAGTAAGGCCGTCAGAAAAAGGGAAAGAAAGAGGACGGGGGCAAGGGTCAAAAAAAGAGCCCAGGGCATCCCCTCCCTTTCAGAAAGGGCGTCGGGAGAGTGGGATGATTGAGAAGGGCTGAAAAAATGACGAAGACCCATGAAGCACCTTCCTCCGGCAAATTGTTTCCGCAGCCAGGGAAAGAATTTATGCCGTGAGTAATTGTATCAGAAAATTCAGAAAAGATCTATTCAGTTGACCCCTATTGTTACGGAAAAAGGACAGATTATTCCTGCCCCGCGTCTCCCCGGGAGCCCAGAGAATCGAACCACCGGAAAAAATCCCCGGGATTCAGGGCGTCCGGGCCCCCCTCCACAAAATAGTCCGTCCTGCGAAAGAGGGGTTCACCCTCCGACTTTCCCGGGGCGGGGAGGACGACGCACCCCATGCCGGCATCAAGAGCGGCCCGGACTCCGAAGACCGTATCCTCGAAGACCAGCATATGGGCCGGATCGGCCTCCATCCTGCAGGCTGTCTCGAGAAAAATGTCGGGGGCAGGTTTGCCCCGCTCGACCTCGGCGGAGGAGATAAAAAGAGAAAAACAGGAGCGCACGCCGAACCCCTCGAGAATTTCCTCCCCGACGGATGCGTTCGATCCTGTGGCCACGGCCATGGGCAGATTCCTTTGCCTGAACCCTTCAAGAATATCCCTCATGGGGGGGTAGAGGCGGCTCTTCTTCAGGGCGATCTCCCGGTAGATGGCGTTCTTCTCAGCGAGCACCTTCGAAACGTCCTCCGCAAGGCCGTATTTTTCCACCACTGCCTCGACGAACTCCCGGATGTCCTTCCCCACGAAGGAGGCCTTCTCCTCCTTTGTGAAGTCGATCCCCCGGCGGGCCAGAAGGATTTTGTCGCTTTCGAGATGATTTTCCTCGCTGTCGATGAGGGTGCCGTCGAGGTCGAAGATGATGGCCTCGACGGGGTAAAGACCGGAGGAAGAATGGCGTTCCGTCATGTAATCCCTGCTTTCGGAAGGGTGTTTGCCCCGAAATTGTAACACATATTTGCTGCGGGTGAGGAGGACTTCCTCAGGAGGGGACGACGAGGGGAACTCCCTTGTGATGAACAAGGTCGACGGAGACTCCGTAGACCTCCCGGATGAGGGACTCTGGCACCTCCGAGGGAGGACAGGCGCCGACGATGGCCCCGTCCTTCAGAAAGAGAAGGCGGTCGGCGAAGCGGAAGGCGGTGTTGAGGTCGTGGAGGCTCAGTAGAGCGGAGACGCCGTGGCCGGAGACCACATCCCGGAGAGTGGCGAGCATATCGAGCTGATTTTTGAGGTCGAGGCTGCTCGTGGGCTCGTCGAGGAGGAGCACCCGGGGCTCCTGAACAAGGGCCCGGGCGAGGAGGACCTTCTGAAACTCTCCGCCGCTGAGTTCGTCGAGATAGCGGAGGGCGAATTTCGAGAGGCCTAGGTTGTGCAGCACGGACTCCACCTTGCAGAAATCAACCTGTTCCACCGTCAGCCCCATATGGGGGCGTCTTCCGAGGAGCACTGCGTCGAAGACGGAGAGCCGGACGGGCTCCCCCCTCTGGGGGACGTAGCCGAAGAAGCGGGCCATCTCCCGGGGAGAGAATTCCGCCGTGGGTCGCTTTTCGAGGAGGACCGTCCCTCCCCGGGGGCGGAGGATGCGGTTGAGGGTTCGGAGGAGGGTGGTCTTCCCCGTGCCGTTGGGGCCGAGGAGGGCGGCGATCTCTCCCTCCTTCAGGGAGAAGGTCACGTCCTCGAGGACGGGGACGCCTCGGTAGGAAAAGGAGAGGCCGTCCACGGAGAGGATCATGACCGTTTCCTCCGGGCGAGGAGGGCGAGAAAGACGGGAGCTCCGAGAAAGGCGGTGAAGACGGAGACGGGAAGGGTTCGTGGGGCGAAGATCAGCCGGGCCCCCGTGTCGGCCCCGAGGAGGAGGAGCCCTCCGAGCAGAACGGAGCCGGGGAGCAGAAAGCGGTGATCCGACCCGAGAAAGCGGCGGACGAGGTGGGGGCAGACGAGCCCGACGAAGCCGATGACCCCGAGGAGGGCCACCATCACGGAGGAGAGGAGGGCCGAGGCCACCATGCTCTCAAGGCGGATCCGGGGGGCGGAGACCCCGAGGGAGAGGGCCGTCTCGTCCCCGCAGTCGAGGCAGTTCAGGTCAAATCTCCGGAAGAAAAAGAGGGCGTAGGCCGCCGCGAGAAGCCCCCCCATGAGGGGGATGTGCCTCCAGGAGGCCCGGGAGACGTCCCCGAAGGCCCAGAAGACCGCCGCGGCGAGCTGGGTGTCATCGGCAAAATACTGAAGGAACATGGTGCCGGCGGTGAAGAGGGAGCTGAGGGCCACCCCTGCGAGGACCATGACCTCGGGGGTGCCCCGGGTGACGGAGGCGATGAAGAGGACCACGGCGGTGCAGACGAGGGAGGAGGCGAAGGCAAGGCCCGTAGTGAGCCAGGGGTTGACGATGGTCACCGCGTCGGCGGAGCTGCTCTGCATGCTCCCCGACCCGAGAACGATGATGGAGAAGGCCGCTCCGAAGGCCGCCGCGTTAGAGATTCCGAGGGTGAAGGGGGAGCCGAGGGGGTTCCGCAGAACGGACTGCATCACCGCCCCGGCGAGGGCGAGCCCCCCTCCGGCGAATACGGCCGCCAGCGTCTGGGGAAGGCGGATGTTCAGAATGATGATGCGGTTCCGCGCGTCCCCTCCTCCGAGGAGGGCCCTCATCACCTCGAGGGGGGAGATGAAGACCGCCCCCCTCGAGACGGAGAAGATGACCATGAGCAGCAGAACCCCTCCGAGGGCGACGAGAAAGAGACGTTTGTTCCTGATATGCCGGAGGTAGGCCGGTGAGACGGAGTGCCCTTCAAGATGCATGGACTATTTCTTCGCCCCTTCCAGAGGAGAGAAGACGAGCCCGGAGAAGGCGTCGTTGATGGCCGGGAAGACGGGTTTCCCCACGAGAAAGGTATAGATCTCGTCCGCCTTTGCCGCCGGGTCGATGTCGGCAAAGCGCTCGGGGTAGAGGGTCTTTCCGATGAACCAGGCGTTCGCGATGATGGAACCGTAGTTCGCCGTGTAGGCGTTGTAGGGCAGTACCCCCCAGACGGACCCCTTCCGCACGGCCGAGAGGGCCTTCAGGGCGGGGTCGGCGGCGAGCTGGCTGAGGGCGTTCGCCTCCTCGCCGGCCGCCAGGGTGTTCAGATCGATGAAGATGACCTCCGGGTCGTCGGCGAGAAGCTTCTCCCGGGACATCTGGATATTCTCCGATTTTCCCGTGGCGAGGTCCCCGGCGATATTCCTTCCCCCCGCGAAGACGAAGGGGGCGTACCCCGGCTCCGTGGAGGCAAACCCGTGCCCTCCCCGGAAGGCCACGCCGCCGATGTAGCAGGAGGGACGGTTCTTTTCGGGGATATCTTCCGTCCGGGCGCGAAGCTCTCCGATCTCCCCTTCAAAGAAGGAGATCACCTCCTCGGCCCGCTGTTCTCGACCGAGGATCCTCCCCATGAGGCGGAGGGTTGTATAGAGATCCCCTCTCTTGTCCGTGAGGTTGCCGTACTCGAAGCCCACCACGGGGATGCCCGTCTTGGCGGTGAGGTCGTCCGGCGAGGGGCCGGCTAGGGGAGAGACCTTGAAGATCACTTGGGGGCGGGGGTTCAAGCCGGCGATGAGTTCGGGACTGTCCATCCCCCGGAACTCACCGAAGAGGGGGAGAGGGGCGGGCTCTCAGGGCCGCAAGGGTGTTCGCGGGCTTCTCGGCCGAGTCGGTGGCCACGATTCTGTCCTGGGCCTGAAGGTAGACCACGAGCCGCAGAGCTCCCGAGCCGGAGGCGATAAGCCGTTCGGGGGAGGACGGAACGGAAACGGACCTCCCGAGGCTGTCGGTGACGGTCAGTTCCTGTCCGGAGGAGGGAAGGGCAGGGGCGCAGAGAAAAAGGGCCAGACAGAGCAGCAGGGGTGCGGTACGGGGCATGAAAATCCTCTCCTTGAAAAAATATGGGCACAGGAAATCGTCTCCAATAGTAACACCTTTTACTGAAAAAGTGTTACTGATTTTTGCCGGGGAAGGGGTGAATTTCCTTCGGAGGGGAGGATATCCGGCGAAACTGCGGACATTATAGGGGGAAGGTGCGTGAAAAATATTTTACGCTTTTCTGACATAGAATCAGGTGAAACGTCCAGTTGAGAAATTTATGCATCCTCGGATTGACATTACATTTAAGCCATGTACAATGTTTAAGTAAGGTTTTCTACTCTATCGGGAGGTGCAGTATGGAACAACGGGGCCTGGACGGATATTTTTCAATCACAGAACGGGGCAGCACCTACCGGCGGGAGATCCTCGCCGGGATCACCACCTTCATGACCATGGCGTACATTCTCATCATCCATCCGAGCTGGATGGCGGCCGCAGGGATGGACAGGGGGGCCTCCGTGGTCGTCACGGCCCT
>JALHFZ010000225.1 GCA_022837505.1 Synergistaceae bacterium | reverse complement strand
GTCGCCGTCCTGGTAGAGATAGGTCGCCGAGGCTGCGAGGCGCCGCAGTCCGTCGCCGAAAACGGCGGGGGATTCTCCCGGAAGGACGCAGCCGAGCTTTATGCGCCTGTCCTCGAGACCCCGGTGGGTAGCTGAGGTCGTGGGAGCCGAACCCATGTAGATGGTCCTGGCTACCCTGCGGGCCGCGGAATGCTTTCCGAGATTGGGGTTTTCGCCGTCGATCTTCACGGGGAGGGAATTGGGGCCGTCCACATCCTTTTCGATGATGGGTACCCAGTTGTCGGAAAGGTAGCGGGTAAGTTCGGACTGCACCCTGCTGTCATCGATGGGGATCATGGAGGGAAGGATGAGGGGGCTCCTGTCCCCTTTCTCCCAGAGGCTGTGGATCACCGCCGCCATGAGGCGTAGCACTCCCCTGGTCCGCTGAAATTTCACCAGGGTGGACCAGTCGGTGTACAGCCGGTCGAAGATCTCCGGGTGAATGGGATAGGCCGCCTTGATGCGGGCCTCGTAGTTCCCCTCCCTGCACTCCGGTGGAAATTCGGACCCCTGATTCTGATAGAGGTCGGCGAAGGCCCGGGCAGCCACGTCCCGGTGCTTGAAGCACTCCGTGTCGGCGAGGGGTTCGAAAAGTCTCCTCCGGACGATCTCAAACCCTTCCTCGGCGCTGGCGGGCCTCCAGGAGGACTCGAGGCGGCCAACAACGTTGCGCAGCCGTTCGAGGGCCTCCCTTCCCCGAAGACCCCCCACCTCCACATCGTCCGCGCTGCTTCCGTGGGACGAACCGGAGGTATCCGAGGCAGGAAGGGAGATCACGAGAAGACATTTGCCCGCAAGCTTTGCCGACTCGGTCAGGGCCTGGGCAAAACTGAACTGCGTTTCGAAGCTTCCTGCGGGAAGATCGCTCTTGTCGTGAAGCTGCCTGGCATAGGCCACCCATTCGTCCACGAGGATGAGGCAGGGGCCATAATCCCTGAAAAGCAGACGAAGGACATCTCCGGGGTTCGTCGCCCGTTCATCGTCGTCTTTTATCCTTTTATAGGCTTTCGCGCCTCCGAGCTGCCATGCCAGTTCGCCCCAGAGGGTATGCACAACCGTCCCGTCGGGCTTCGTGGCGGG
>JALHFZ010000224.1 GCA_022837505.1 Synergistaceae bacterium | reverse complement strand
GGTGCTGAACTACCACACCGCCCGCGCCGTTCTGGAATGGCTGGAGGAAAAGGTGGAAACCCTGGAGATGGAAGAGGAAGGCGGCATGATGTACGAGGGTGAAGGCGGCCTCGAACAGTAGCTGCCCTGTCCTTTCGGTACGGCCTGAAGCCCCTCGGCGCGCTGGACGCGGCGGGGGGCTTTTCTCGTGGCGCGGCGGCCGCAAACGGGAAGGGGAAAAGGGCAGGCCCGACAAGGGCTGGTCTCACGCCGGGGGCGTGAACGCCGTTCAGCGGTTCGCGGCAGCCGTTTACTGGCGGCGCAACCTGTCCCGCACGCGGGCCAGCAGCGGCCGCAGCCGCGACAGCACCGGCTCGGCCAGATCCGGCGCGAAGCGGCGCGCCAGCAGCAGGTAGGCCCCGGCGAACACCGGGCCGCTGGCGGCCAACGCCAGGAATGCCCCCCACAACTGGCCCGCCGGGGTGGCCGGACTGGCCGGTGCCAGCAGCGGCGCATACGTCAGCGCGGGCCAGGCGGGCAGCGCGGCGACGCCGCACAAGGCAATGGATTTCGCCCCCCACCCGAGCAGCCCGGAGAGTCCGGCCCCGCCATGCCGCCTGCGCCACACCAGGGCCAGCGCCACGGTGTACACGGCCACGGCCGCCGTGCCCGCCGCCGCCACGCCCAGCGTGCCCGCATGCCCCGCGCGCCCGGCCAGCACGTACAGCGGCAGCGCGGCCAGGGTGGCCAGGGTGCCCACCACCGCCGGGGTCACGGTGTCCTGATGGGCGTAAAAGGCCCGGCCCACCACCTGCTGCACGGCCCAGAAGGCCACGCCGCACAGCATCACGCGCAACAGGGGCGCGGAGGCCAGCGTTTCGGCGGCGGCGAACCCGCCGCCTTGAAAGATCAGGCGCATGGTGGGTTCCGCCGCCAGCAGCATCCACAGGGACAGGGGAATGATCACCGCCAGGGCGTTGCGCAGGGCCGTGGACAGGGTGACGTCGAAGGATTGCGTCTCGCCCCTGGCGGCCAGCGCGGCCAGGAACGGATACGAGGCCACGCCCGCCGCCTGGGCCACCACGCCCACCGGCACCAGCATGATGCGCCGGGCGTAGTTGAGCAGGCTCACCGCGCCCTC
>JALHFZ010000223.1 GCA_022837505.1 Synergistaceae bacterium | reverse complement strand
TTGTGGGCATAACGGATATGGTCGCGGGGGAGTTCAGGGAGTGCGGGATTCCACCGGAGAAGGTCTTTCTCATCCCCAACGGCATAGATACGGGCCTCTTCCGACCGGCGGAGGGGGAGGAGCGCCTTGAATTGAGGCGGAACCTGGGCCTGCCGGAGGAGAAGACCCTGGTTGTAAACACGTGCCGCCTGGTGAAGGGCAAGGGCGTGGAGTACCTCCTCGCCGCCTGGGAGCGTGTTGCGGCGGAGAGGCCGGATGCCCACCTTGTGATAGTGGGCGCCGGGGGAGGAGAACCCACGTCCTGCGAGGATGAATTGAGGGGGTTTGTGAAGGAGCGCGGGCTCACATCCTCCGTAACCTTTACCGGCTGGGCGGATAACGTGGCGGACTACCTGAGGGCTTCTGATATCTTCGTCTTTCCCACGGAGTACGAAGGCTTCGGTCTCTCCCTTGTAGAGGCCATGGCTTGCGGGCTGCCGGTGATAACATCCGGGGTTGGGGGTATACTCTCTATCGTCACAAACGGCACGGACGGCATACTTGTAGAGCCCAGGGACCCCGGCGTTCTCTACAAAGAGATCGTGCGGGTGCTGGGAGACCGCGAACTTGCCGCGCGGCTGGGGGCGAATGCGGCGCGCACGGCCCTTGACCGCTACTCCATGAAGAGTGTGGCGGCAAAGCACTTTGAGCTTTTCTCAGACTTACATGCAAGCCGGTAACAGAAAAGAGTGGATATGTTTGGAAGAGCAGCGAAGAATCTGGCAGAGGTGGCGTCCACGGCGCTGGACCTGGCAACCCTGCGGTACCCCGGATTCGTCTACGGGGGAGGCCTGCGCCCGGATTGCGTGCCGGTGTTCTGCATGCACGGAGCGGACCCCCGGGGCTTCGAGCGGATGCTCATGGACCTTGCGCTGAACCCGGAGCTGGCGCGTGCAATCCTCGGGCGAGTCTGCGAGTTCTATGTGGAGCACTTCCGACGAGTGCTGTCCGCAGCCGGGGGCCGGATCGACCTGGTCTTCACCGCCGATGACCTTGGCAGCCAGGAAGACCTCCTGATGTCGCTGCCCATGTGGGAGGAGTACATCAAGCCCTTCCACACACGGCTCAACCAGGAGATCCACGACTTCG
>JALHFZ010000015.1 GCA_022837505.1 Synergistaceae bacterium | reverse complement strand
CCTCTACTTCACAAGAAAAATTAGCATACCAATTGCCAATAGAATCTCTTCGAATTTAATCATCATACGATCTATTTTTTTTAAAACTCCCATGTATCAGCACCGCCTTCGTCTTGTAAATATGTTTCTTTGGTTACACCCCGGGGAATTTTTTATTTGAATAGGGCTATGCTGCATATGCGTAGTTTATATTGTTAAATAGCAACAAATAAACCCTGCTAAAAACGCTTACTATTGTCAAGGTGCAGAAAACAGAGAGATAGGTATTTTTCTGATGTTATGGTGCAGTTGTAAATTCGGATAAAACAGCTTAATTGAAATCGGTACAAAATACTCTGCCAAGAATGTGGAATGTTTTTCAATTGCACTACGGCGTATTTGTTTGACTGGCGTCTATCAATACCCTGCCGACAATTCAACTGCAGAACGAAAATATCAATCCCATTGAAGAAAATCCTGCGATGGATGTATAAAGTTTCTTCCATGCATATATCATCGGTTTTGTAACATTCTACAGGGGCCTATTTTCGAAAGCATTATTTTAAAACCCTAAATCGTAGTTTGCAGTTTTGTTAAGTATTAACAAATTGACATGAAGTATTATTTTTTTTAAAAAAATAAAAATTATTTCAGTGCTGTTTTTGCCCGCAAAAGCAGAGGATAAACTCTTTAGCTTCAAAAGAAGAGAAAAATTCCCAGTCGGTTTATATCTTTTTTCTTGAATAACCATTTAAGCCTGAATTCTAATATTCAGAAATCTATAAGGTGCTAAGGATTACGTATCTTGGATACTTTGCTATTGAAGGGAAATTCTCAGATTCAAACCCGTACATCCGATCAGTTTCAAGGAATTTATAAAAGGCATTGTTCCCTTGGAGAAGTACCGGAATTTGTTTAATACCCCTATAGGAGATTTTTCAGTAAATAGACCAATATAAATTAAGAACCCCGGCTCTCACCGGGGTTCTTAATTTATATTGGTCTGTACCGTAATTTGTAATGGTGGACTGTGAGGGATTCGAACCCACGACCCGCTGATTAAGAGTCAGCTGCTCTACCAACTGAGCTAACAGTCCTTTTCTATGATTGGCGCGCCCGGCAGGATTCGAACCCGCGACCAACAGATCCGAAGTCTGTGACTCTATCCACTGAGCTACGGGCGCTCAATTTTTGTGGGGTGAGCGAGGGGATTTGAACCCCCAACATCTGGAGCCACAGTCCAGTGCTCTAACCAATTGAACTACGCTCACCGTTTTTTCTGGCGCGCCCGGCAGGATTCGAACCCGCGACCCACGGCTTAGAAGGCCGTTGCTCTGTCCAACTGAGCTACAGGCGCAAAATGGAGCGGGAAACGGGATTCGAACCCGCGACCTACGGCTTGGAAGGCCATCGCTCTAGCCAACTGAGCTATTCCCGCTTGTCCAATTCCTGGTCGGGGCGAAAGGATTCGAACCTTCGACCCCCTGCTCCCAAAGCAGGTGCGCTAACCAGACTGCGCTACGCCCCGATATTGTACCCAAAATCAACCGAAACCGCAACCGATCAATCTGGTGGAGCTGGGGGGATTCGAACCCCCGGCCTCTTCCGTGCGAAGGAAGCGCGCTCCCACTGCGCCACAGCCCCGGCAGACCAACGGCGATTATTGTAATGAGGTACAGCCGACTTGTCAAGCGGTCGAAGGTGATATACTCTATTACTTTCAGAGATCGGCACTATTTGGAGGGTGATCCCCCTGTCCTTTGGACCGGAATTATTTTCAGCCCTATCGGCTGCAATGAACAAGGAACACCTTCCCGCCCCGGTGGGTAAAATTGAAACAGGCGAGTTCTGGGCCGCCCTCCAGCTCTTCCGCAAGGGGGAATGGCTCCTTTTTTCATGGAGTCCCCAGCATTACGGCTGCGGTCTTGTGGGAGAAGAGGAGGTTTCGTGGCTCAAAAAGATGAGGACCGGCAGATCATCCTTCGGTGAGGCCCTGAAGAGCAACCTTTCCGGCGCCTCCCTCAGGGATATCCGCCAGGAGGGGGAAGACCGGATCCTCCGCATCAGGGCAGAACGCCTTCTCGGGGCTGGATTTTCTCTCACCCTCTTCCTCCTCTTTGAAGGGATGGAGCGGAACAGCAATCTTCTTATCCTCGACGGAGAGGATACCATCCTCGGGGCGGCGAAATCCATCTACCCTGATTCGAACAGATACCGCACCATCATCTCAGGCCGGCCCTATGCCCCTCCTCCTCCGCTGAAAGGCCCCCGGTGGGAGGATCTCTCCTTTTTCGAAGGGCCGAAGGATCTCAGAGACGTCCGTGGGATAGGCAAAGGGCTCGCCAGGGCCATCGAAGAGGAATGGGAGACCAACTCCCCGGAGTATTGGAAAAAAAGCATCAGCGCCCTCTTTGGGGCTCAGGATGAAGGCCCTCCCCTACTCCTTCAGAAAAGGGGAAAATATCTCACCGTATTTCCCGATCTTCTTCCCGGAACCGAGGGGATTCCCGGCCCTCTCGCCCGGAATGTCGGAAGGGAGATCATCGGCTCAGTCCTTTCGCAGGAGCGGCAGCGGGTCTATGGGGGGGCGAAGAAGCTTCTTGAGCGGGAAATCCGGCGGAGGGAGCGCCACCGGGACGGATTGCTTCACCAGCTTGAACTTTCCGAGAAGAGCGGAGAATATCTGAAGAAGGGGCAGCTTCTCCTCGCCTCCGGGGATGATATTCCTCCGAGGGCGAAAAAGGTCCTCATTCACGACTGGGAAACGGGCATGGATGTGGAGATCGCCCTCGACGAGACCCTTTCTCCTGCCCGGAACGCCGAGAAATACTTTAAGAAATATAAAAAAGGAAAAGTCGATACGGAGGAGGTGCGAAAGGGAATCCTCTCCCTTGAGGAGGGGATGGAAGAACTCCGGGAGCAGCTTGACTCCCTTGAATCCCTGGACGATCCTGAACTTCTCGCCGCTGCGGTGAAGGATATTATCGAATGGCTTCAGCCCAAAAAGGCCCTTCAGCCCCACCGGGGAAGAAAAAAGGAGCCCTCCCCCCCCTTCATCCGTCTCGAGAACGGTATGGATGTCCTCTATATCGGCCTTAATGCCCGGGGGAACCGGCATGTCACCTTTAAAGTCGCCTCTCCCATGGATCTGTGGTTTCACGCCCATGAAATTCCGGGAGCCCATGTGATCGTAAAGCGTCCCGGAGGGCCGGGAACGGAGGGGGAAAACACCATAAATATCGCCGCCTCCCTTGCGGCGTGGTTCAGCAGGGGAAAAGGGGAAAAAAGTGTTCTTGTTGATTACACAGAGAAGAAAAACGTGCGGTCAATTCCCGGAAGCGCCCTTGCGAAGGTGACCTATACTTCTCCTAAGACAGTCTCGGTCAGCCCGGATCTCTGGAAAGAATTTCCCGAAGTCGCCCGGTCAAGGAAGCTGGCAGAAAAGCTGTAAAGGAGAGCCGTTTCTGTAAAACCGGATGGACAAAGGCGAGCTTCCAGGAATGCAGGAAAACTCTGCCGAGGAGGGCTGCCTGCCTCTTGTCGGCGCCGTACAGTCCGTCTCCGTCAAGGGGGTGGCCGATATGGCTAAGGTGTACTCTGATCTGGTGGGTTCTGCCCGTGGCGATGGTGCATTCAAGGAAAGTAAAGCCGGGCCGCCGCCACAACACCCGGTATTCCGTAAGGGCTGATTTGCCCTGGGGGACGACCGCCATGCGGAGACGGTTCGAGGAGCTGCGCCCTACGGGGAGCTCGATCCTCCCCCGGAGTCCCTTCACCTTCCCCTCAGCGAGGGCGAGGTACCGCTTCTCCACTTCCCTCTCCCGAAACTGCCGTTGAAGATCTTCCATGACGGATTGCTCCCGGGCGATGACGAGAAGGCCCGATGTGGTGGCGTCAAGGCGGTGTACGATTCCGGGCCTGAGGACGTTGTTGAAGGGGCCGAAATCACCGAAGCGGTGAAGAAGGCCGTGCACCAGTGTTCCCCGCCAGTTGCCCGGAGCGGGGTGCACCACCACGCCGCTCGGTTTGTCCACTACGAGGATCCACCGGTCCTCATAAACAACGCTGAAGGGAACCTCCTCCGGTTCAAGCTCAAGGCTTTCAGGGGGAGGAAGGATGACCTCCGCAGTCTCCTCCCCTGAAAGCTTCAGCCCGGGGCGGAGACGCTTGAAGGGAGAGAGGCTCACCCTTCCTCCTTCTATTAGTTTCTGAGAGTACGAGCGGGGGATCCCCAGCCTCTGGGAGAGGAAGAGGTCAAGCCGCTTTCCGGCGTCTTCGCCCCCGGCTGCCAGTATCTCCCGTGATGGGGAGGAGAACCGCAGGCCTCCCCCTTCGTCCTCTCCCTCGTCCGAGAGAGAGGAGAAAGGATCCTCCGTCCTCATGGAGGGGCTTACTTCCCCTCTTCTTCCGAAAGGACCGAAGCGCACCGCGGGCAGAGTCCCCGGGCATCCCGGTTCGCCCTGTACTGCCAGCAGCGGGGGCACTTCTCTCCCTCCGCCCGGGCGATACCGACTCTGACTCCTGTTTCGTCATCCTCATGGACAACAGGCATGTCTTCGATACGGTCGACCCAGCGAAAATCCGAGACGATGGAATAGACCCGGAGCTCCTCCTCGGAGAAGAGAGATTGAACATCCTTCGCCCCTTCAACTTCCACCTCCACCCGGGCGTCAAGGGGGTGTCCGATGATGGATGTGCCTCTGGCTATTTCAAGGGCCCTGCTTACAGCCGAACGGACAGTAAGCATTGCATCCCACTTCTTCTCAAGCTCCTCGTCGTCGGAGAGGTCATCCAGGGAGGGCCAGTCGGAGAGGAAAACGCTCTCCTCAAGTTTCCCGTCGATTTTTCTCATCTCCTGCCATATCTCCTCTGCGGTGAAGCTCAGCACCGGGGCGAGCATTCCCGTGAGGATGGAGAGAATCCTCCACATGGCTGTCTGGCCGCTTTTCCGGCTGAGGGAGCAGGTTCCGTCGGCGTACATTCTGTCCTTGCTCGAGTCGAGGTAGAAGGAGCTCAGCTCGTTCACGCAGAACTGGTGAATTGCCACGGTGGGGATGTGAAATTCGTAATCGTCGAAGGCTGCTGTCCCCTTCCCGATCACTTTTTTCAGCTTCAGCAGAATCCACCGGTCCATCTCGGTCATTTGGCCGAAGGGAACTGACTGGACGGCCGGGTCGAAATCCTTCAGATTTGCCAGCAGATACCGGGCGGTATTGCGAATGCGCCGGTACGACTCGCTCAGGTTTTTCACGATTGCCGGGGAGATCCGGATATCGTTGCGGTAATCGGTGGAGGCTACCCAGAAACGGAGGATGTCCGCGCCGTATTGGTCGATCACTTCCTGGGGGCTGACGGTGTTTCCTATGGACTTCGACATTTTCTTGCCCTCGCCGTCAACGATGAAACCGTGGGTAAGGACCTGTTCGAAGGGGGGCTTTCCGTGCATCCCCACGGAAGTCAGAAGGGAGGTCTGGAACCACCCCCGGTGCTGATCGCTCCCCTCAAGGTACATGTCGGCGGGCCACTTCAGCTCGGGGCGGGTCTTGAGAACGGCCTCATGGCTCGTCCCGGAATCAAACCAGACGTCCATAATGTCCGTCTCCTTGCGAAGCTCCCCTCCGCCGCAGTGAGGGCAGACGGCCAGATCGCCGAGGAGTTCCTTCGGAGTCATGGACCACCAGGCGGAACACCCCTTTTTCCGGACAATGGGCAGAATGGCCCGGATGCGGTCCTCGGTGAGGACCGGCTTTCCGCATCCCTCGCAGTAAAAGGCCGGAATGGGAACTCCCCAGATCCTCTGCCTGCTGATGCACCAGTCGGAACGATCCCTCACCATGTTGTAGATCCGCTCCTTCCCCCACTCGGGAATCCAGCGGACATCCTTCTCTATGGCCATCAGAGCCTGGGACCGGAACTCGGAGACAGCGATAAACCACTGGTCGGTGGAACGGAAGATGACGGGCTTCTTGCACCGCCAGCAATGGGGGTATGAATGGCTGATGGAATGGCTTCCGAGAAGCCTTCCGCTGTCGGCAAGGACCTCCATTACCTTTTTTGACCCGTCCTTGAGGGAAAGGCCGTCCACGAGACCTGTACCCTCCTTGAAATACCCCTTGCCGTCCACAGGATTATACACGGGAATACCGTACTTCACCCCCGACTCATAGTCCTCCACTCCGTGTCCCGGTGCGGTATGGACGCACCCCGTACCCGTATCGAGAAGGACGTAGTCGGCGAGCAGAAGGGGGATCTCCCTCTCGGGATAAAAGGGATGACGGGCCTTGAAGCCCTCAAGATCTTTGCCCATGACTACAAGGAGCTCCTCGTCGAAGGAGAGTCCCGTGGCTGACGAGACGCTTTCGAGGAGGCCCTTCGCGAAGAGATAGACCTTCTCTCCGCTCCTGTAGAAGCCGTACTCATGGCTTCCTCCGAGGGCGACGGCCATGCTTGCAGGGAGAGTCCAGGGGGTTGTCGTCCACACGATGATGTTCACGTCTTTTCCGGCAAGCACAGGGTTGATCTCCCCTGCCTCCGGAAGGGAATAAGCGACAAAGACAGAGGGGGATTTTTCGTCCCAGTATTCAATCTCCGCCGCCGCGAGGGCGGTCTGGCAGTCGATGCACCAGAAGACGGGCTTCTGTCCCTTGTAGACGAGTCCTTTGGCAACGAGATCGGCAAAGGCACCGAGCTGGGCGGCCTCATATTCGGGGTTCAGGGTAATGTAGGGATTTTCCCAGTCTCCCAGAACGCCGAGGCGGATGAATTCCTTTCTCTGAACGTCAAGAAACTCAAGGGCGTATTCGGTGCACTTCTCGCGGAGCAGCACCGGATCAATGGTGTCCTTTGTTGCTCCCAGGCTTTTCAATACGTGAAGTTCGATAGGCAGTCCGTGGGTATCCCACCCGGGGACATAGGGGGCAAAAAATCCCCTCATCGCCTTGTATTTAGGAATAAAATCCTTCAGGATCTTGTTGAAGGCCGTGCCGATATGAATATGTCCGTTCGCATAGGGAGGCCCGTCATGCAGCACAAAGGAAGGCTTCCCCTCCCGGTTCTTTTTCATCTTGCCGAAAATATCCTCTTTCTTCCAGAAATTGAGAAATCCCGGCTCACGCTTCGCCAGGTTTGCCCTCATGGGAAAGGCCGTCTCGGGAAGATTCAGGGTCTCTTTATAATCTGCGGTCATGTTGGTTCCTCCTTACTGAAATAGGGAAAAAACCGCCCTCCGTATCTGAGAGGACGGTTATAAGCCGGAGATATTTTAGCATAGGTGAGAGCGGTTATCAGACCTTGGGCAGAAAATCTTTATCCGTCCGGCGGTTCTGCAGAAAATATATTGCCGCAAGGACGACAAATCCGAAAAGATCGCTCTTCCACCCGGGGATAAGAAGGAAGAGAGCGCCCGAAAGGGCAATAACCCTCTTCCACCATTCAAGCCGCCGCTTGTAAAAGCCTACGGTGCACATCCCCAGAAGAAGCACTCCGAGCATGGCTGTGAAGACTGCCGTGACGAAGGGGACGAGGCTGTAGTTCACCAGCACGAGAATGGGGTTGTACACATAGATGAAGGGGACGATGAACCCCGCGAGGGCCAGTTTTATGGCCGTGACCCCTGTCTTCATTGGTTCCGCTCCGGCTATGCCCGCCCCGGCGTAGGCCGCGAGGGCTACAGGGGGGCTCAGATCCGCCGCAATGCCGAAGTAGAGGACGAACATATAGGCCGCCATGGGGGGAACGTCGAGCATGAAGAGGGCCGGTGCCGCCATGGTGCTCGTGACGATGAAATTCGCCGTTGTAGGCAGTCCTGCCCCAAGAAGGATACAGGCCACCATGGTCAGAAGAAGGGTCATAAGCAGGTTTCCTCCGGCGAGGGTCACGATCGCGCTTGCGATCCGAAGGCCAAGGCCCGTCAGGGTGGCGGTTCCGACGATAATGCCGACGGTGGCGCAGGCGCAGGCAACGCCGAGGGCGGAACGGGCGCCGTTTTCAAGGGCGATGATGAATTTCTTCGGGGTCAGCCTTGTCTCTTTATTGAACCAGGAGACGATGAAGGTGATCAGAATGCCGTTATAAGCGGCCTTCAGAGGAGTGTACCCACCGATGAGGAAATAAATGATACCGATCAGGGGGATGAGAAGATGCCCCTTCGACCGGAGAAGTTTCCAGAGGTTGGGAAGCTGCTCCCGGGGAAGCCCCTGGAGCCCGAGGCGGGTTGCCTCAAGGTGCACCTGCACCATGACGGCGAAGTAGTACAGCAGCGCAGGCACGATAGCGGCAAGGGCGACATCTAGATAGGGAACCCCCATAAACTGGGCCATGATGAATGCCGCAGCACCCATGACAGGAGGCATGATCTGCCCTCCCGTGGACGCCACCGCTTCGACTGCACCGGCGAAATGGGGTTTGTAGCCAACGCTCTTCATCAAGGGGATGGTGAACATCCCCGTGGTGCAAACATTCGCCACGGATGAACCGGAAATGGAGCCCATCAGCCCGGAGCTGAGCACGGCCACCTTTGCCGGTCCCCCCGTAGCCCATCCCGCAAGGGCCATGGCGAGGTCGATGATGAAGCGCCCCATGCCGGTCTGTTCAAGGACCGAGCCGAAGAGGATGAACATGAAAACGAAGGTGGCGGAGACGGAAAGGGGAATTCCGAAGATCCCCTCAGTACCGAGGTACATATGGTTGACGATCCGGTAAATGTTGAACCCCCTGTGCTGGAAGAGAGAGGGAAAAGACCGGCCGAAATAACAGTACAGCAGGAAGAAAATGGCGATAAGGGGGAGTATGGGGCTCGAAACCCGCCTCGTAGCCTCAAGGAGCAGTATTATTCCGAGGAAGGAAACAATCAGGTCCATGGTCGTGGGGAGGCCCGCCCTTTGAATCAGGGCATCGAATTCAAAGACAAGGTAGAGGGTAACGAAGGCTCCCAGCACTGCCAGAATGTAATCATACCAGGGCACATCTCCCTTGGCGGCTTTCTGAGAGAAGGGATAGAGTAGAAAGACGAGGGTGAGGACGAAAGCCAGGTGGACTGAAGCCTGAATGATGGACTGCATGAGACCGAAGCCTGAAGTATAAAGATGAAACAGGGACATGGATACGGCGATTATTGTGACCAGATAGGCGGGAAGACCTGAGAGTTTTCTGTACCTTGCTTCCGTATCGTATTTGCGAACAATTTCGTCGAGGTCGATCTGTTCGCTTTCTGGGGGAAGGACATTTCCCTGAATATCTGACAAGCGGGTCACCTCCTGAAATAATGGATCTTTTATCACGTTAAAAAATTGTCAGCGTCCAATTGAGAATTCTATCACAGAAAGAGGGTGTTTTTCAAAGAGGGGAATTTTATTTTTATCTGAAAAGATCAGGACATTTTTTCCATGGCGTTCGTTCCCTACCCGATACCGCATAAGGGACAGGGATTGCCCTCCCCCTCTGACATGCATCCAGTCGGGCCCCATGATGAACCGTCCGTTCCGGGGGGCCTCCGACGGAAGGCCCGCATTGTGGGAGACCGTCCGCTCCTCCCAGAGGCGGATGCGGCCGTTGACCCCCCGGTATTCATCCTCCACTGGAGTGTTTTCGACGGAATGAATAAAGGAGAGAATGAAGGAATCACCGGGGGAGATATAAAATTTATATAAAACCGCGCCGGAAGAATCCCGGAGAATGAGGGCGGGAAGGGGAAAAGCCGCGGAATATACGACAATGCTCAGCAATAAGAGGGCGAAAATCAATTTTTTAATCCGGGGGATCATGAAGGGGAAGCACCACCTTAGAGAAAAGGAGAAAAAGAGAAAGACGATCAGGAAAATGGCGAGCCTGGGCCGATTCGAACGGCCGACCTACAGCTTAGGAGGCTGTCGCTCTATCCTCTGAGCTACAGGCCCGCACCCTGAAGCGTCCGCAAAGGAGAAAAGCATTAACCTCCCCTTCTCGCGAACAGAGGGAATAGTACCATCCGCGGGAAAATATTTCAAGTTTGACGGGATTTTATGTGGTCGGACTGCGATAAAGTTAAATCAAAACTGGAGAGAAAAATATCACAATTTCCTCGAATCGTTATGTTCGCCCATGCACTTTTCAAGCAGCGGTAGATAAAATATCATCATTTTTAATGAATTTTGGTCAAGTGTAATAAGAACGTTATCATCTTGCCAAGTATATTTTTCTATAGACCTGTCGGGTTTGACCGGCTTTCCGAATCTTTGAATCGCGGCGGCCTTCATGGCCGGAAAATCGGATGGGCTTTTACATCCTAACCCGACACTAATGAACTGCCCTTTCCAAAAAGTATAATTCAGACTAGAAAGTTGAGCCGATCCAAGTGAAAGATCCTCATCTGCCCTGCTGTAAAGTTTAAAGCCGAAAACTGGTTCTTCATATACGTGTCCATCTGTCTTTCCAAGGGCCGAAACTGGATCTCCCCATTTAATTCCTCTAAATCCGTCTGGGCTATTTTTTATGGGTTTGTTTGCCGCTGAAACGGACGACAACACCAGAATCAGAAGGAGAGCAAAAACTATCTTTTTCAATCTCACCCCTCCTGTAAGTTTTAAATTAATTCATAAAGAACCAATAATAGCTGGCAGATAGAGAAAGCCATACATGGCTGTGAGTTATGGGAGGCGGGACAAAGCTACTATTTTTATTTCTTTGTTATTCCAAGATCCCTGGCAAAATCTCGGAGACCGACGAATGAGTCGGCCTCGCCGTTCGCTCCTTCTTTACCTTCCCAACTCGCGATGCGAATAGTTCGGTTGGAATCGGAGTAAAGTGCGAAATCAGAGAAATAGCAGTCCGCAGGATCGCCCGGATCGGATACACTGGACCAGAATTTACATATAGATAGATATTTATCGCGAACTCGTCCCGTATAATAAATCCCACCGAAACCTATCGCAACTAGCTTGTCATTTTTATATATCAAATAGTTGTTTGATTCGTAATTATGATATTTGAAGGTATACTTATCAGTTGCTAAGTTGTAGATAGTCAATTCCTGCGAAGGGGATCCCATGATTTTTCGTACATCACCTTTCGAACTGTTCCACTGGGGAAAGCCCTTCGGCATGAACGGTTTTTGTTCACTTCCGTCAATTACCCAATAGTAATTGCCGTGAGCGGCTAAGACCAATTTTTCCTTGATTTCTTCACGGGTTAAAGCTTTGTCCCCGGCAGATGCAATTCCATCTCCACAAGAATTAGAAAGCAAAAACACCAGACAAAACAGGAGAATCCATTTTTTATTAACCAAATTTAGTCCTCCTTTATTTTTTTGTATTAAGAGAGATCTTTCCGAATTCACAATATCCCTGGCGATTTAACAGGTCATTAATAGTCTTGATTCCAACTGATTCAAAATCCACAAGCAGAGAAAAAGCGGCAGAGTCCTCCCCTTTTCCAGAGAGGACATTTGCTCCGTTCAGAGAAACGGTGAATTCTGTCGTAGAAACATTATAGGAAATGCCCAGTCGAACCGGGGCATGTATCCCGGCTACTTTTTTTTCCGTAAGCAACCAAGAAAAGATATTATTAGATCTATCAATCTCCATAAATTTTACTGACACAAGACCATCACCATGTATTTCCACTCCAATGCCTTTATTCCGCTGGATAAAGTAAAGACCGGGTGCCGCATTATCCATAGTGACAATTTCAACTTCACATTCCCAGAAGATACTATTTCGGGCCGCATCCTTCAGGGTGGCCATTTTAGTAAAAGAATTCCCCTTAGAATACAACCTGTAGTTTGCGTCAACAAACTCTCCTTTTCCTGCATCATCGACAAATTCGTTAAATACGTTCTTGGAAAGGGTTTCATTCGAGTAAGCAAAACCTGTAATCGGAGATAGAACCATGAAGAAACACAGGAAAAGAAGAAAGTAAAACCTTATTTTCATGGCCTATTTCCCCATGAAGGAAATGGACTTGTACGTTCCTCTCGCAACGTTGCTGTCCCACATAGTACCCACAAAGACACCCGTGTAAGCGATAGACGTGATGTTTGGCATATTTGACATTTTCTTAGCACTTCCGGTCACAGCTTTTTCCCCGTTGATAAAACCTGTAATTTCACCAGTATCTACGTTGTAGAGCATCTTCAGTTTTGCCGGCGGAACAAGTTTTTGCGGCAGTTTTCCGTTCGATACGAAGGATATTTTATCCGAACCACTGAAACGGAGTTGCGTCTCCGAAGGGGTCACAAAGAAATAGAGTGTTACATCTTCCTTGCCCATGTATATTCCTGCTGTTGCGTCTCCCTCAAGAGAGGTTATCTCAGCCTCTGTTTCATAATGGAAAAGATAACGGGCTTTGGAAGGGAGTGTCATTCCTTGATGAGCAACGAAATTATTTCTCGTTATCTCGAAATGCCATCCTTCAGGAACTGTGTGTACACTGCTTCGCCCCTTTTCATCAATACTCGACCGCTGTTCTTTTGCAAGATCCCAGGAAAGTTCAAGGGGTGCTGCGAAAACCTGTGAACCCACAGCGAGGAAAAAAAACAACAAAAATATGGGAGCTGCCTTTTTAATCATAAAAAACCCCTCCCTTTCAAATATAAATCTTAAAGTTGTGACGGAGCAGCAAAAAACATCTCATGATTAGAACATTATTTGGAAAGTCGGCCGATTGTTTCTTTATTTCAGGTCAGGTCCCTCCTTCAAGGATCGGGCCGGCTTTCACAAGTTCAAGCAATAAGGAGTTTTTTGGGCCTCTTACCTGCACTTTTTAAAGGCTAAAAATGCCAATGGCAGAACAAGAAGAAGGGCGAAGGGTGAGCTTACTCCCGCTGTGCAACCACCGCTACCTGAGCTTTCAGATTCTCCTCTAGTGTAAACAAGATTCATTTCGACATAATAGCCTTGGCTATATCCTTTTATTTTTTCCGTTATTCGTGTGCTGCTTTCAATAATAACTTCTGAAGTATCGCCTTCATTATTAATAATGGTAAATGAATTAGAAGCAATTTTAAAAGCTTCAGCAAAAACAACACGGAAAGATTCAAAGTATCTACCTGAAGAATCAAAAACATCAGCTTGTCTTACCAGCTTCGTGACAACTTCGTAGCCATCACTGTCAATATAGCTAGTGGCAACTGCAGACCCTCTTAAAGTACCTCTTTCACCTGCTACATAAGCTGTTCCATTGAGGTTCCAGTTTCCCCCAATCCTCGGAATGGAATCTGCCTCCAAAATCCCCGCAGCGGAAATGAACAGAAAACCTAAAACAAAAAGAACGGTAAGGAAACGCTTCATGATCCCCAGCTCCTTTCATTAACAGCTCCTCTCATTTTTGAGGAACTTCACTTAATATAATAGCAGTAAATTCAGGATATACAATCATAAATAAATCAAGAATGGAAAGAGATATAGTATATTTCGTGGTTTTGTATTTGAGTTTTGATATTTTTGTATTAATCAGGTTTTGGCAAATGGCGAAAGAAAAAAGGATACTGTCTCGGGCGTTGGGTAAAGACTTACAGGGGATTCCTTGCCATCACCTGCTTGGTTATACAGATTTTGTGAGGGGAAAATATTCGCTTCAAGCTGGGAAGGGAATGGTAAATAATGTATAAACCGGGCCGGTTTATTCTATCCTTTTGGAGAACATTGCTTTTTTCAGATCATCGTACAACACGGAGATGCCCAGTGTTCTTTCAGCGACAATCCTCCTCGTCCGGTCGATATCGTCGTTCATGGTTTCGATGAGCTCTGCTGCCGAGGGGAATTTTTTTTCTTCCCTGAGATATTCCTCAAGAAAGACGACGATCCACTTTCCGTAGAGGTCACCCTGAAAATCCAGAATATAGGTCTCCGTCCGGAGGGGGGTGTCCTTCAGAAATGTGGGGTTGTACCCTATGTTGAGGGCTCCGGCGTACCATTGCTCTTCGGCAAAGACCGAAGCGGCGTAGACTCCCCTTCGGGGTATGACCTTACCCGCCGGGTAGAGGACATTCGCCGTGGGAAAGCCAAGCTTTTGTCCCCTTCTATCCCCGACGATAACCTCTCCGGAGAAGAAGAAGGGGTATCCGAGGAGGTTACGGGCGGTTTCCGTGTCTCCGTGGGCTACTGCATTGCGGATGTTCCTGCTTCCGACCTTGACTCCGTCGATGGTGAAGGGCTCGACCTCGGCAAAGGCCCACCCTTTTTCTGCGGAGTATCTGCGCAGAAAAGCCGTATCTCCCGTGCGGCCGCTGCCGAAACGGAAGTCCCCCCCCACAACGATTCCGCTGACGGGAAGAAGCCTCTGCAGAAAGTCTAGAAATTGCTCCGGAGAATATTCTGCCAGGGACCGGGTAAAGGGTATTTTTATGGTGCGGGGAATTTTCATTGAGAGGGCGAGGAGGTCCCGTTCGTCCTCGGTGAAGAGGACGGGAATCTCCGTTCCATGAAGGATGTTCCCCGGATGGGGGGAGAAGGTGACGACGCACCAGTTCCGGGGGTCTCCGCTTTTTTCCGCAAGCTCCCGACCCTTTTCGAGTAGGAGCCGGTGCCCCCGGTGGAAGCCGTCGAAGGCTCCGAGGAGAACGATCATGGGATAGGCCCGTCCGGGAGGGGAAAGATGTTGCTCTGCCCCTTGTACACCCCCTGGATGAGGATGGCTCCGAAGGAGAAAAGGCCCTCTCCGAGCACGACAGCCCCTCTTTCGGGGGAGATGATCCCCTCGGAATGGAAGGTGAGCTTCGAAAGGGGGATTTCCTTGCCGTTCCTTATATCACCGCTGACCTCTTCATCGGCCCTGTAGGAATAAAAGTTTTCTGCAAGAAGGGAGAGGGGAAGAAGGCTGTCCTCCAGGGGAAGGGAGTCGTCTTCCAGTCGGGTGAATGAGACTGCCTCACTGAGATTCAGATTTCCAGAGGACTGGCGGATGAGGGAGACCACATGGGCCCCGCAGCCGAGGAGGCGGCCGAGGTCCGTGACGATGCTCCGGACATAGGTGCCCTTGCCGCAGCGGATTCTGAGGCCGATCAGATCCCCTCCGGAAGGGAGGGGAAGAAGGCTTATGGAGGTGATCCGGACGGGTCGGGGGACGAGGGAAACTTCCCGGCCTTTTCTGGCAAGATGGTGAGCCCGCTCGCCGTCGATCCGGATCGCCGATATGGAGGGCGGGGTCTGGAGGCGTGTACCGTAAAAGGAGGGGAGGAATTTTTCGATCAGGGGGACAGGAAAGGCTGGAACGGGTCCGGAAAAGACCACATCCCCTGTGGTATCACCGGTGGAGCGCTCCTCTCCGAGGCGGAAGATCACGTCGTAGGTCTTGGGCAGATCCATGACGAGGGCGCTGGCCCGGGTCGCCCCTCCGGCTAGGAGGACGAGCAGCCCCTGGGCGGTGGAGTCGAGGGTGCCCCCGTGCCCCACCTTGACGGTTCTGCCGAGACGGCGGCGGAGAATTGCCACGCAGAGGGAGCTGCGGACCCCCCTTGGTTTATCGAGAAGGAGCAGCCCGCAGGGCATTTATTTTCTCCAGAAGTTCAACGAGGGTGTCCTTTGCCGACTCCAGGGGAAGGGGGATTTTGCAGCCCGCTGCATTCAGATGGCCGCCCCCGCCGAAGGCCTTTGCGATCTCAACGGCTGAAATATCTCCCTTTGACCGGAGGCTGGCCCGAACGGCGTCCTCCTCCTCCACGAGAAAGGCTGCAAAGGAGATTCCCCTCAGGGTGAGGAGTTCGTTCACGAGAAACTCCGTCTCCGAGGGTGCACTCCCCGTTTCGGCAAAATCCTTTCGAAAGAGCCACGTCACCCCGGCAAAGGAAGAATGGATCTCGGCCCTTTCAAAGGCCCGCCCCCATAGATGGAGGGAAGGGAGGGAGCGGTTGCTGCGGAGAAGGTCCTCTATCCTCTCGGGGGCTACTCCCCGGGAGAGGAGGTTAGCCGCGGCCCTGTGGGTTTTTTCTCCTGTGGATGAAAAGGTGAAGTTGCCGCTGTCCGTAACAATAGCAGTATAGAGCCCCTCGGCCGTCTTCAGCGGATAGTCCTTCTTCCAGAAGGACAGGAGGCTCCACACCATCTCCCCTACGGACGAAGCGGCGGGATCGATCCAGTTGAGGGAGCCGAAGAGCTCGTTGTCGCCGTGGTGATCGATGTTTATGACGGGGAATTTTTCTGAAAGTGCCCGCACTCCGGGAAGAGAGCGGTCCTCCGTTGAGGTGTCGAGGATAATTGCCGCCCCCCCCTCCCGGTGAAGCAGCTCCCCGGGGTCTATTCCGGGGATGTAGCTGCCGGCCTCGGGAAGAAAGAAATACCCTCTGGGAAAGGGGTCAACCCCTCCCCAGAAGACTTTCTTCCCGAGAGAGGCCCCCAGGGAATACAGGGCGCTCCCCGATCCGAGGGTGTCTCCGTCGGGCTTGACGTGGGTCAGTATAATCCAGGCGGGAGCTCCTTCGAGGATATCAATAACAGCCGATTGAATCTCTTCGAAGGAGCTCCCCTTTTTATTCTTCGTACTCATCTTCTTCGGAGTCCTGTTCCTCCCCATCTTCTCCATCCGCAGGTTCTTCGTCTTTAAGGGAGTCGAGAAGGGCGTCGATGGAACGGCCGTACTCCTCACTTTCGTCCACATAAAAAGAGAGGGCGGGGGTCTTGCGGAGGGGCATCTGTTTGCCCAGGGAGCTTCTGAGAAGCCCGGCCGCAGACATGAGGGCCTTCTGAACATCCTCCCGGATGGAGGGGTCTATGGTTGTAAAAAAGACCTTTGCCTGGGCCAGATCCTTTGAACAGTTGACTTCCGTAATGATGGCGTTTTTCGCCATTTCATTCTTTACCCTCAGCTCCAGAAGAAGGGAAATCTCCCTCTGTATCTGTTTGTTGATTCTTAGCATACGCAATGTTGTCATAGGTCATTACCTCTCGACAGTGCCGGATAATTGTGAATTCACCCGATTCTTCTCCGGATGAGGCAAAGGAGAAGACGGCGTTCAGCCGCTCCTCCGCCATTCGCACACTATTCGCCACCGCTGATACAGCCAGAACTACCTCGGAAAGGCTTCCGTCCGGACCGAGGTCCATGGCTGATACATTCCATCGTCTCCGTATGCGGTCAAGGAGCGACCGTACGACCCTTCTGCGGTCTTTGACGCTGTGGGATGCGTAAATCCTCAGATGCATCACCAGAAGGGCGACAAAGGGAACAGGATAGTCTCTGCTCATCAATCCAGGTGCCGTTTTTCCTCGACAATCTCGTAGACTTCGATGATGTCGCCTTCCGCGAAGTCCTGATAATTGCTGAGGCTGATGCCGCACTCGTACCCTGCGGCCACTTCCCTCGCCTCATCCTTGAAACGTCTGAGGTTGGCGAGAGAACCGTCCCACAACACGACCCCTCCGCGGATGATCCGCGCCCGGGCGTTCCGACGGACGACTCCTTCGAGGACATAGCAGCCGGCGATCTTTCCCGCCTTCGGGACCTTGATGATCTGGCGGATTTCAGCCTGGCCAAGGATATTCTGGCGGATGGTGGGCTTCAGAAGGCCTTCAAGGGCAGCCTTTACGTCATCGATGGCGTCGTAGATGATGTCGTAGAGACGGATCTGCACCCCTTCCGCTTCGGCAATCTTTTTTGCGTTGGGATCGGGGCGGACGTTGAATCCTATGATGACCGCATTGGAGGCCGAAGCAAGCATGACGTCCGACTCGGCGATCCTTCCCACTCCCCGGTGGACCATGTTGATCCCCACTTCGCTGGTAGTCATTTTTTCGAGGGCCGCGGCGAGGGCCTCGCCGGACCCCTGGACGTCACTCTTGAGCAGAAGGTTGAGCTGGGGGATGTCCCCCTCCTTGAGCTGGGAGTAGAGGTCCTCGAGGCTCATTTTCCGGGCTCCCCCCTGGAGGGCGCTCCGCTGTTCCTGCTCTCTGTCGCTGATGATCCCCCGGGCGCACCGTTCGCTCTCTATGGACTCGAAAACCTCTCCCGGCTGGGGAACAGCCGTGAGGCCGAGAATTTCCACGGGGGTGCTCGGGCCGGCGCAGTCGATCGTGTTGCCCTCCGAATCGATCATGGCGCGGATTTTTCCGCAGGTCGTGCCGAAGAGAAGAATGTCCCCCTTGCAGAGGGTCCCCTCCTGCACGAGGATGGTGGCCACGGGCCCCTTCCCCTTGTCGAGTTTGGCCTCGACGACGATTCCCTTCGGCTTCACCGTGGGATCGGCCTTGAGTTCCTCCATTTCAGCCACGAGGAGGATCATCTCAAGAAGCTGGGGAATACCCTCTCCTGATTTTGCCGACACCTCCACCATGATGGTGGAGCCGCCCCATTCCTCAGGGGCAAGGCCAACATCGGAAAGCTGCTGGCGTACCCGGTCCGGCTTTGCGGCGGGCTTGTCGATCTTGTTGATTGCGACGATTATGGGAACCCCCGCCGCCTTGGCGTGGTTGATGGCTTCCCTCGTCTGGGGCATGACGCCGTCATCGGCAGCCACGACGAGAATGGAGATGTCCGTCGCCTGGGCGCCCCGGGCCCTCATGGCCGTGAAGGCCTCATGGCCGGGGGTATCGAGGAATACTATCTTTTTTCCGTTCTGCTCCACAGTGGAGGCTCCGATATGCTGGGTGATGCCTCCAGCCTCCCGGGCCGTGATGTTCGTCTCCCGGATGAAGTCAAGGAGGGTGGTCTTGCCGTGGTCCACGTGCCCCATGACGGTGACGATGGGAGGCCGGGCTTCAAGGTGGTCTCCGGAGTATTTGGGGCGCTTGATGACCGTGCAGCTGTCATCCTCCTCCGCCTCCTCGTCGCAGGCCATTGTGAGCACCACGTCATACTCGTCCTCTAAAACTTTCAGAATTTTTCCATCTACCGGTCCGTTTGCCGGGACCATGAGTCCGCCGGCGATAAGGGTTTTCACTGCCTCCGCCGGTGTAATGCCGATGAGCTGGGCTACTGCCTTGACGGTAGCCCCCTGGGATACCTCATAAATTTCCGTTTTTATCAACTGTCGCTCCTCTTTCTTCTTTTCCTGGCCGTCTGATGTTCCCTCTGTTCCGCTGAGAGCGTCCTCCACGAGCTGGGCTGTCTCCGTATCGATGGAGCTCATGTGGCTTTTAACCTCTATACCTAGATTTCCCAGTATATCGAGGAGTTCCTTATTATTTTTATCAAGTATTTTAGCAAGTTCATAAACTCTAATTTTACTCAAATTGTATTCCCCCTTCCGCAAGCAGTTTTGAAACTGATGCCGCAAAGCCGCTGCGTAACGGTAATGCTACCACCTTGACGTTCCCTGACCCGACAGCAGCGGAAAGGTCAGATCCTGATATTCCGCCGAGCACACGTATCGTACATTTTTCTGCATACCTCCCCTTCACGATGGAGCGGTAGAAAGATGATTCCGCTCCTTCGGCAAAAAGAATCAGAAGGCCTTCACCCTGTGCCAGCAGTGATTTTATCTTATCCTGCCCTATCTGGAGAACCCCTGCCCGCTTTGCCAGTCCGACCAGGGAGAGAAAAGGCTCCGCAGAGGAAGCCGTCATGGAATATCCCCCTCCGGTTCATCGGGGATCATCCCAAGAAGGGTTTCATAAAACTTCCGTTCAACCGGAGCCCTGAGTGCCCTGGCAAGGGCATTGCGCTTCATGGCCTCGAGAACGCATTCCTTTTTCCGGCAGACATAGGCCCCCCGGCCCGGATGCCGTCCTGCGGCATCCACGAGGATCTCCCCCTCGGGCGTCCGGACGACCCGGATCAATTCCCTTTTCGGAGATTCCTCCCTGCATCCGGTGCACGTCCTCGGGCGGGCTCGCTTCACGGTATTCTCCGTCTACTCCGATCCGTTTTCTTCCAGAAGATCGATATCCTGGAAGATATCGTGAAGGGTGGGCATCCTCTCCGGTTCAAGGGCGTTTATGTCTATTTTCCACCCTGTGAGGCGGGCCGCAAGGCGGACGTTCTGTCCGGCCTTTCCGATCGCGAGGGAAAGCTGGTCCGGCCTCGCATAGACCTTTACCGCTTTTTCCTGCTCGAGCACGGGTTCAATCTTGACGATCTTCGCGGGAGAAAGGGCGTTGCGGATGTACTGAAGGGGGTCGGTGCTCCAGATGATCACGTCGACCTTTTCTCCGCAGAGCTCCTGGCTGATTGATTTTATCCGCGTTCCGCTCGTCCCCACGCAGGCTCCCACGGGGTCGACGTTCATGTCAAGGGACTGGACGGCTACCTTTGCCCGGGTTCCGGCCTCGCGGACGATGTTTTTGATCTCGATGACTCCCTCCTGAATTTCAGGGACCTCAAGTTCAAGGAGCTTCCGCAGCAGTCCGGGGTGGGTGCGGGAGACGACGATCCTCGGCCCCCGGGTGGTCTGGCGGACATCGAGGAGGTAGAACTTGAGCCGCTCCGTAGGAATGTAGGATTCGCCCACGATGCGCTCCTCCCTCGGAAGGATGGCCTCGGTCCGTTCGTTCAGACGGATGAGCACCTGGTCGTTCTCCGATTTGAAGACGACCCCGGTGACGAGATCCCCCACCTTGTCTGAGAATTCTTCGAAGATGATCTGCCGCTCGGCATCCTTCAGACGCTGGATGATCACCTGCCGGGCGGTCTGGGCGGCGATCCTGCCGAAATCCTCGGGGTTCTGCTCAAGCCTGACGATGTCCCCCACCTCAACGTCGAGTATCCCCTTCGCCTGGGCATCGGCAAGGGAGATCTCCGTATCGGGAGAGACAACCTCGTCCACTATCCGCTTGATCTCACAGATGGAGATATCGCCGCTTTCCGTATCTATGTGGACTTCCACATCCTGATTTCCGCCCTGGTACTTCTTGTAGGCGGAGATGAGGGCAGCCTCGAGGCTCGAGGCGATAATCTCTTTCGAGAGCCCACGCTCCTTGGTGATCTGGGCCAGCGCGCGGACGAAATCACGCCCAAACTGCATTTAGGAATTCCTCCTTTTCGTCTTTTCATCTTCAAAGACGAGATTTCCCCTGCTGACAGCTTCAAAGGGTATCTCAAGAACTTCGTCGTCATGTAAAGGGTTTTCTTCCTCCGGGACGAAGAGAATCCTTCCGTCCCGAACTCCCTCGATCACCCCGGTAAAGCGCTTCTGCCCCTTCAGGGCCGACTTCGTCTTCAGCCTCGCCTTTTTCCCTGTAAACCGTATATAGTCATCCAGGGTAAAAAGCGGCCGCTCCAGTCCGGGAGAGCTCACTTCAAGGTAAAAATTGCCGGGGATCAAATCCTCGTGTTCATCGAGATACCGGCTGATTCTTTTTGAGACCGTCTCGCAGTCCTTCACGAGAATACCGCCGATGGAATCGATGTAGACCCTCAGAAATTGCTTTTTCTCTTCGACGGTGAAGGCAATACCGGCACATTCATATCCAAGACCTTCCACGATTTCCCTCAGGGGCTCCCATCGGTCTCTCTCGCTGACGGCATCCATTCCTATCGCTCCATTCCTTCCAGTCTCTTAAAAAACGAAGAGTGGGAAAAACCCACTCTTCGCAGAAATTCTCCGCAAATCGAACACAATAAAGTATACCACAAGGTGAAAGAAATGGGCAAATTCCATGAACTGAATCAGAGAGTGAAGTCTGAGATGAACTCCGGCCACCACTCCCCGAGGCATCCTTCGAATTCCCCGGTCTTTTCGGCGGAGTAAAAATCCGAAGCGATTACCTCCTCCGCCAGTTCGGGAAGATCAAGAATCCCTTTCCAGTAGACGTCATCCTCGGCAGTATTTCTCTCGTACACCTTCGTTCCCGCCACGGGCGAGCTCCCCCTTCCCTTCGGGCGAATCTAATCGACCCAGTAGTTCGGAGCCTCTTTCGTCACGACCACATCGTGGGGGTGATTCTCCTTCACCGACGCAGCGCTGATCCGTATGAACTTCGCCCTCGTCTGAAGGGCTGAGAGATTTTCCGCGCCCACATACCCCATTCCGGCCCGCACACCGCCGTTGAGCTGGTAGACCACCGCCGAAAGGGAACCCTTATGGGCGGCGAGCCCTTCGATCCCCTCGGGTACCAGTTTATCACTTCTGGCCCCCTCCTGAAAGTACCGGTCTTTGCTGCAGCCGTCCTTCATGGCGCCGAGAGAGCCCATCCCCCGGTAGCTTTTGTAGGATCTCCCTCTGTAGATGATCACCTCTCCCGGGCTCTCCTCCGTTCCGGCGAAGAGCGACCCGATCATGACCGTGTCGGCCCCCGCGGCGAGGGCCTTGACGATGTCCCCCGAATAACGGATTCCCCCGTCGGCGATGACGGTCTTCCCCAGGGCATGGGCTGCCTGGGCGACGTTGAAGATGGCCGAGAGCTGGGGAACGCCGATGCCGGCGATAATCCTTGTGGTGCAGATGCTCCCCGGGCCGATCCCCACCTTCACTGCGTCCACCCCCGCCTCTATGAGAGCCTCGGCAGCCTCAGCGGTTGCGATGTTGCCCCCCACCAGCTCAAGGTCGGGATACAGGGACCGGAGTTGTCTGATCGAATCGATCACCTTGCGGGAATGGGCATGGGCCGTATCCACCACGATGATGTCGACCTTGCTCTGCACCAGAGCTGCCGCTCTATCGAAGAGGTCGGACCCGACCCCCACGGCGGCGCCGACCCGGAGTCTTCCTCCGCTGTCCTTGGCCGCATCGGGGAAGTCCTTGGCCTTCTGAATGTCCTTGATGGTGATGAGCCCCTTCAGAATACCCTGGTCATCCACGATGGGGAGTTTTTCTATCTTTTTCTTCATCAGGATCGCCTGGGCGGAATCAAGGGTCGTCCCCTCCGAGGCGGTGATGAGATTCTCCTTCGTCATGATCCGGCTGATGGGCTGCTCGAAATTATCCACAAACCGAAGGTCCCGGTTGGTGATGATCCCCACCAGCTTCTTCCTCTCGTCCACGATGGGAACGCCCGATATGTGAAAGTGCTCCATGAGCTGAACGGCCTCAAGGACCGGGTCGTCCGGGTGCAGGAAGAAGGGGTCCACGATGACCCCCGATTCCGACCGCTTAACCACGTCGACCTCCCGGGCCTGTTTCTCCACGGACATGTTTCTGTGGATGAAGCCGATCCCCCCCTCCCGGGCGATGGCGATGGCGAGCCGGGATTCAGTCACCGTATCCATGGCGGCGCTGCAGAGGGGGATGTTCAGGGGGATGTTGCCCGTTATCTTCGTTGCGACGTCCACATCGGAGGGGAGAACCTCGCTTGCTCCCGGTTCGAGCAGCACATCGTCGAAGGTGAACCCCTCATAAGAAGTAAATTTCGATTCGAATTTCATTTGTAATAAACCTCCTTACCCTTCCGCAGGGAGCGGAAAAGGGCTTTGGAAAATTGTAGGGCATCCTTTGAAAAGAAACAACCTCCTGTAAAAAAAGAAATGTCAGGACGGGGAGGTATTTTCCCTTTCTGCTAGAAGCCACGAGGGAATCGACAGGGTGGCGGTTCCCGAACAGACCACCGCGCCGCACTCCCCCACGGCGCCGATCCCCTCCCCCGATTTCGCCTTGAGATGAATTCTCCCCTTCCATCGGGAGGGGAGGACTCCCTCCATGGTGGAGATCATTGCGGGAAGGGCTGCTGCGAGAGGGGGCTTCTGGGCGCAGATCACTCCGTCGAACCACTCGAGGGTCCACCCCTCAAGGAATACCCTTTTGCCCACGTCCTCAAGAAGGAGGAGACTTGAAATATTCCGGTATTTTTCCTCCCCCGCGGGAAAGAGCATTCCGATATCCCCGAGGCCCGCCCCTCCGAGAAGGGCGTCGCAGAGGGTATGGACGAGGACGTCTCCGTCGGAATACCCTTTGAACCCCAGAGGAAAATCAGGAAAGGCCACCCCGCCCAATATAAAGGGGCGGTCTGGGACGAGGGGGTGGATGTCGTACCCGCTTCCCGCCCGGTACGTTCTGGAGAAAAGGCTCTCCGCAAGGGTGAAGTCCTCCTCCCAGGTTATCTTCATGTTCTTCCGTTCTCCCTCCGCTGAGCGAAGCTCCCTTCCCGAGGCGATCCATGCCTCCCCCTCATCCTTCACTCCCCGGCCGAAACGCTCCAGGCAGTCCTTCAATTCGAGGGTCGGAAAGGCCTGGGGGGTCTGGGTCAGAAAAAGCCCCTCCCGGGGAAAGGCTTCGAGATGCCCTTCCTCCCCTCTCCGCTTCAGGGCGTCCGCCGCCGGGAGGAGGGGGACGACGCCGATGTGGGGAGCGAGGGCCCTCAGAAGACGGCGGCAGAGGGCGGCTGAGAGAAAGGGGCGGGCCGCATCGTGGACGAGGACTGCCTCCCCCCGGGCCGCCTCAACCCCTTTCAGAACTGAGTCGGCCCGCTCCGCCCCTCCGGGGGTTATGGAAAAAGGGCAGCTGAATGCCTCCGCTGCCCTTTTGAATTCCTCCTCCGTTCCGGGAGGAACGACGAGAACGATCTCCATGATCTCCCCCGCCCGATAGAGCATCTCGGCGGTGCGGGCGCTCCATTCCCAGAGGGGGCGCCCGCCGAGGAGACGAAACTGTTTGGGAAGGCCCCCTCCAGCCCTCGATCCCCTGCCGGCCGCGACGAGAAGAAATGAACAGGACTTCATCAGAGGCGGACTTCTCTCCGGACCCGTCCGAAGACCATGCGCCCCGCGGAGGTCTGGAGCATGGAGGTGACCACCACTTCCACCCTTTTGCCGATGTACCCTTCTCCATCCTCCACGACAAACATGGTGCCGTCGTCGAGGTACCCCACCCCCTGATGGGGCTCCTTCCCCTCACGGATGACGTCGATGTTGATGGTCTCTCCGGGAAGGAGCATGGGTTTGAGGGCGTTGGCCAGATCGTTCACGTTGAGCACCTTGATCCCCTGAATCTGGGCGAGTTTGTTGAGATTGTAGTCTGTGGTGAGTATCTGGGCGCCCACCTTGTCTGCCATGACCACAAGGCCGCTGTCCACCGTCTCGACCTTCAGGGCTTTGAGGGAGGTGTCGATGATCTCGATCTGAAGCTCGCTGATCCGCTGCAGCTCGTTTACCACATCAAGGCCCCGTCTCCCCCTCGTTCTCCGGGCGGGGTCGGTGGAATCGGCCACGGCCTGAAGTTCGAGAAGGACGAACTGGGGGATGATGATGAGCCCTTCGAGAAACCCTGTGCGGGCCACATCGAGAATCCTGCCGTCGATGATGACGCTCGTGTCGAGGATTTTCTTTCCCGCCTCCCACTGCTGGGAGGCCGAATAGTCGGAGCCGGGCTCTTCCTGATCCCGGGCCGGGTTTCCCTTCATGCTGGAAAGGCGCTCCTTCAGACTTTGAATGGGGGTGAGCACATGGCGGAGGTCGTTTTGACGCTTCAGAAGGATGAGGGCTCCCAGGTAGCCGAGTACGATGTTCAGGCCGACGGCAAGGTAGCTGCCGAAGGGGAGATCGGAGAAGGGAAGGGCCATGAGGTTGGCAATGAGAAGGCCGATGATCATGCCGATGGTCGCGGAGGTTATCTCTGACCAGGTGGAGTTTTTAAGATGGACTTCAAAAAAAGAACCCATGAGGCCGAGAAGACGGAGGAAAAGGGGAGCGAGAACCAGGGCAATAAAGGCAAAGACCACGACACTTACTACGGTGAGAAGGACTTTATCGGGCAGCCAGAGGGGGAGCCATTCCTTCCACGCGAGGGTGAACCGCTCGGGGATCATGGGGTAAAAAAGCTGAATAATCTGGGCGCCGATCATGCCGCCGACGATAAAGAGAAGACCGGAAAAAATTTTCCGGGCGATTTTGCCAAACCCTTCAGTCATAAAATCACCTCGCTTTACAAATTTTTACGGATACGGTACGGGTACTTCTTTCTTTCAGTCGTCTTTTTCCTGAAACAATTTCGCCGTAACCCGGGATTCAAGGGCCGCCAGAAGGGTCGTCCGATCGGCGAACTCGATGGTCCCTCCCACGGGAAGACCGTAGGCTATGCGGGATATCTTCACGTTCCGCCCCTCGAGGAACTCCACAAGGGCATGAAAGGTGAGGTCCCCCTCGATGCACGGATTCGTTGCGATGATCACCTCTTCCGTTCCGTCCTCCTCAAGGTGTCTGCCGAGGCGGTCCAGGGTCTCCTCGTCGAGGTCTTCTCCGTCCAGGGGGGATACCCGGGTGCCGAGGACGTGATAGACCCCGGAGAAGACCCCTGCCTGTTCTATGCTGATGAGGTCCTCCGCCGTCTCCACGACGCAGAGGGTTTTTCTGTCCCGGAGGAGGTCCGTGCAGAGGGAACAGGGGTCCCTGTCCGTAATGTTGCCGCATCTCGAGCACGGAAAGATGCTCTCCTTGAGCCGTTCGAGGCAGGAAGCCAGCTCACAGGCATAGGAGGGGGGCTGCTGAAGGACGAAAAAAGCCATCCGCCTGGCGGTTTTGTTTCCCACGCCGGGCAGCTTTCTAAAAAGGGCGGTAAGCCGTTCGAAGGGATCGGGAAGGGCCAAGGGGATCTCCTAAAAAAGCCCCAGAGAGCCCAGCCCGCCGGTGAGCTGTCCCATTCTGCTGTTGGCAAGCTCCTTGCTCTTCCGGAGGGCCTCGTTCACCGCCGCCAGGACGAGATCCTCGAGCATCTCCACGTCCTCTTCCCCGGTGACTTCAGGGTCGATCCGCACGGCGAGGATTTCACCCTGGCCATTTGCCGTAACTGTTACCATTCCTCCTCCCGAATTGCCCTCAACTTTTTCATCGGCAAGCTCCTCCTGGACTTTTGCCATCTGGGCCTGCATCTTCTGCGCCTGTTTCATGATCTTATCCATGTTCAAAGCAGTTTCCTCCTCAATGATGGTATTCTCCGCCCCGAAGAATGGTGAAGGAGCGGTAAATCTGCTCAGCCAGCAGGGCGGGGCAGAACTCGTGGGGGAAGGTCATTTTCGAGAGGGACAGGGAAGCGTCCCTCCGGTCACAGACCTTTCGGGAGAGTCCGAAGGCCCCTCCCACAATAAAAAGTATTCTTCCCGGCGTTCCGTCTATCAGCTCGCCGAGCCAGCGGGCGAAGGCCGGGCTGGTCCGCTCCTCTCCGCCCTCCTCGAGGGTCACGACGAAATCCCTGGGCTGGACCCGCTTCAGAAGCTCCTCCCCTTCCCGCTCTGTCTTCCGGTTCCTGTCTTTGTCCTTCCCCTCGGGAACAAATTCATGCCCGATGGTGACAAAGGGGCGGGTTCTTTTCACGTACCGGTCCGCCAGGGCGGAAAGATGAATATCCTTCGTCTTTCCCACACTAAGAATAATGATTTTCACAGATTGTGTCCAGTATAATTTCCATATTTTCCACAGAAGATTTCCGCTTTTTTTTCCCCATTCTCTTCGCCACGAATTTTTCCTGCCGCTCCCTCTCGGAAAGGACGTCCTCGATGCGCTTCGTCTCCTTCAGCAGGGAGGGGAGGAGGATATGCTCCAGGGTGTTGATCTTCAGCGTGGTCCGGGCGAGTTCCCTTTCGATGGCCGTAATCTTCGTCTTCAGGTTGATGTACTGCCACATGCACTCCTCTCCGTCCGCCATGGCCTTCAGAAGGTCCTCCACATAGAGGGAGGTGATGGCGGGGTCGTAGGGGATTTTCCACGAGAGGTTCTTCCGCTCCCCTTCTCCGGGGCTGAAGACGGAGTACCGGCACCCCATGATGGATTTCTTCTCCACCGCCACAGGGAGGGGGGCGATGCCCGCCGAGAGGAACCGCACCGATCCGTCCCCCTCGAACATCCGGACGAGGGAATAGAGAAAGGTGATGTTCCTGCTCCTCAGAAGAAATTCACTCCGGACCTCCCGGTAGAGACGGCGCTCCTCCTCGGCGGAGCGCAGGAGGGCATCCCTCTTTCTCTCAAGGAGTTTTTTGCCGTAGGTCACCCCGCCGATTCTCTTCCGGGTCGCGAGAAGATGTTCCCTCGTCGGCGGTCCGGACGCTCTGCCTTTCATGACCTCCCCCCCTCCCTTCCCATGTTCTCGGCGACGTAGCTCTCGGGAAGCTTGAAGAGCTCCGAGGCCGGCAGAACGGAGAGGCATTTCCAGGCGATTTTCTCCGAGGCGGCAAGGGTGCGCCCCTCCTTCCCCTGGGCTAGGAAGTTCTTCTCGAACATGCCGCCGAAGGTGAGATAGGTCCTTTCGAGGGAGGTCAGCCCGTCGTCCCCCACGATGAGGCGCATCCTCTCCACCTCCCTGGCACGGGCGTAGCAGGCGTAGAGCTGGTCGGCCATGGCCCTGTGCTGGGGGAAGGTCTTCCCCTTCCCTATCCCCTTGTTCATCAGGCGGCTGAGGCAGGGAAGGACGTCGATGGGGGGGTAGATCCCCTTCTCCTGGATGGACCGGTCGAGGGTGATCTGCCCCTCGGTGATATACCCCGAGAGGTCCACCACCGGGTGGGTCATGTCGTCATCGGGCATGGTGATGATGGGGATCTGGGTGACGCTCCCCGGCAGCCCGGCGACGCACCCCGCCCGTTCGTAGAGCTCCGCAAGGTCGGAGTACATGTACCCCGGATACCCCCGGCGTCCCGGGACTTCCTCCCGGGCGGCGCTCACCTCCCGGAGGGCGTCGCAGTAGGCGAGCATGTCCGTCATGACCACGAGGACATTATACCCCCGGTTGAAGGCGAAATATTCCGCCGCAGTCAGGGCGAGCCGGGGGGTCAGAAGGCGCTCCACCACCGAATCGCTCGCGAGGTTGAGAAAGAAGACCCCTGTGCTGAGGGCGCCTGACTTCCGGAAGGCCTCCATGAAGTACTGGGCCTCCCGCCGGGTGATCCCCATGGCGGCGAAGACCACGAGAAAGGGGTCCGCCGATCCGGGGATATTCGCCCCCTCCACGATCTGCACGGCAAGTTCGTTGGCGGGCAGACCGGCTCCCGAGAAGATGGGGAGCTTCTGCCCCCGGACGAGGGTGTTCATCATGTCGAGGGCGGAAATTCCCGTCTCCACGTAGATATCCGGGCTGCTTCTCCGGATGGGGTTGATGGGGGCTCCGTTCACCGGAAGGGAGAGGGGGGCGAAGTTGGACGGAAGGCCGTCGAGGGCCTCCCCCTTTCCGTCGAAGATCCGCCCCACCAGGGAATCTCCCACGGGGATGCGCAGGACATCCCGTTCAAGCCAGACGGTAATGCGGTCCGGAGAAAGCCCCATTGTCCCCTCGAAAACCTGGACGATGGAGATATCCCCCTGGATCTGGAGGATCTGCCCCGTTCTCCTCTGTAGAGGGGTTTCATCCCGCCATCACCTCCAGGGAGGCGAGTTTCTCCGACAGATTTGTGCACCATTCAGCTCCCCTGCCGGCGAGATCCTCTTCCTCCGACTCCCGCAGGCGCAGGAGCTCCGCCCGGAGGGGAAACTCCGAGATCTGTTCAAAGAACCCTCCCCTTGCGAGAAACGCCTCCGCAAGGTCGTTCAGCTCCTTGAGCACGAGGAGGAGATCCCGCTGACGGGGAAGGGGGAAGGAGGCGTCCGTCGCGGAAAAGGCATTCTGCTGAAGGAAGAGCACCCGGTAGAGCTCCGCCAGAAAGAGGGTCCATTTGTCCCCTTCGGAGAGGCCGTCCCGCCCCACAAGCTGCACGAGGTCGAGAAGGGACTGCTCCTTTTCGAGGACCTCCTTCATGAAGGCCTTGAGGGAGAACCACTCCTCTCCGAGGGCCTCCCGGAACCACGGAGTGAGCATTTCGTCGTAGAGGGTGTAGCTCTGCCGCCAGTTGATGGCGGGAAAGTGGCGCTGCTGGGCGAGCCCCTTGTCGAGGGCCCAGAAGGCCCCGGACATGCGGAGGCTGGCCTGGGTCACCGGCTCGGAGAAGTCCCCTCCCGCGGGGGATACGGCGTTCACCACGGTGATTGATCCGATCCGGCCGGGGCTCCCCAGGGACCGGGACCTCCCCGCCCGCTCGTAATACTGGGCGAGGCGGCTGCCGAGGTAGGCTGGGTACCCCTCCTCGCCGGGCATCTCCTCAAGGCGCCCTCCGATCTCCCGGAGGGCCTCGGCCCAGCGGGAGGTGGAGTCCGCCATGATGGCCACGTTGTACCCCATGTCCCGGTAGAACTCCCCGAGGGTCATCCCCAGGTAGATGCTGGCCTCCCTCGCCGCCACGGGCATATTGGAGGTGTTCGCCACCAGGACGGTCCTGTTCATCAGCGGGCCCCCCGTGCCCGGGTCCACAAGCTCGGGAAACTCCTCGAGCACCTCGGTCATCTCGTTCCCCCGCTCTCCGCACCCCACGTAGATGATGACGTCGGCGGAACACCATTTCGCAAGGGACTGCTGGGTGACGGTCTTCCCCGTGCCGAACCCTCCGGGCAGGACCGCCGCTCCTCCGAGGGGGATGGGAAAGAGGGTGTCGAGGATCCTCTGCCCCGTGAGAAGGGGAACTTCAAGGGGAAGGCGGGTGCTAACGGGCCGGGGAATCCGTACCCGCCACCGCTGCACCATGGAGAACTCCCGGCCGTCCTCGAGCCTGATCACCGCCTCCCTCGGAGAATACTCCCCCTCGTCAGCCCGCCAGGCCACCCTTCCGGGGGCCTCGCCGGGGGGGAACATCACTGAGGCGGTGAAGTTGGCGTTCTCCCGCACCCTCCCCATCACGTCCCCGGGATTGACCTCGTCGCCGGGTGAAAGGGCCGGAAGATAGGGGTAGACCGTCTCGGAGCCGATGGTGGGGAGATTCGCCCCCCGGGGAAGGAAAATGCCCTCCTCTCCGAGGGTTCTGAGGGGTCTGCCGATTCCGTCGAAGACTCCCCCCAGCAGGCCGGGACCGAGCTCGACGGAGAGAAGATCATCCTCGAAAACCACCTCGTCCCCGTAGGCGAGTCCGGAGGTATCCTCATAGACCTGTACGTATACGGACCCCTTCTGAATGCGGATTACCTCGCCGAGGAGCCCGGACGAACCGACCCGGGTCACCTCGAACATATATACGGGCTGGCGGGGTTTCACCGTGACCACAGGCCCGGATATCCCCGAAATGACTCCTGTTTTCCTCATATCTGCCTCATCTCATTTCTGCGCTGTCACAGGAGGGGAACTCTATCCATACGAGTTCTCCCGATTTTTCGAGTCTCTTTCGAACCGGTTCCGCTATCCGGGAAAACCAGGATTCCTCCGCCACGATAAAGGCGGCCTTCTCCCGGGAGAGGATGGAAAGCACTCCGGAGATGTCCTCGGGGGATTCGCTCGGAATGGGGACAAACCCCATGAGGGCCCACAGATCGACGAAGACCTGGCTTCCCACCGCGAAGGCAGGCCTGCCGCCGTTCATTTCCCCTCCTCCTCTTTTTCGCCGCCGAAGAGGTGATCCTCTATCTCCTCCGGGGGCATCCCCAGGGAGAGTCCCACGGCGATCAGGGTAAGGCTTCGCCATTCGTCAAGGACCATGGCGGTGTACCCCAGGGGGACATCGATGCCGAGAAGGTTTTGCCGATAGAGCCCCTTCTGCCACTGGAAGAAGGCCCTCTGAACGGTCCGTTGAAAATTGGCGGACTTTCCGGCGGAGAAGAAGCTCACCGGGATCGTCCATCCGGAACCGGAAAAGAGGGTTTCGGCATCCCTGGCGGTCTCGAGCTTTTCCATGGAGAGCCCCCACCCTCCGGCGAGAAAGGAGGCGAGCCTTTTCTCCCCCTCGTCCCCCTCCTGAATTCCCCGGAGCCAGATATTGAAATTCCAGGTGTCCGTCATCCGACCGAGAAATTCTGCCATCCTCCTGCCGTTTTCGTTCCGGTATTTCCCCAGCTCCTTCCTCCACCAGGAAAGCCAGCGGGAAAAGAAAAGCCGCTCCGAACCGGGAAGATCTCCCGTCTCGTGAAGGTGGCGAAAGGCGTCTCCGAGGATATTGGAAAACTCCCCGTACTCCTCGTAGGACCGCACCGCTCCGTCCGCCGCCGTGGGGCACTTATACCAGAGGTCGTCGTAAAAGGGAAAATCAAGGAGGGAATAGCGGTGCCACGCCGGCGCCATGCTCCCCCGTCCTCCTCCGGAAAGGGACCGGAGAAGGTATCTGCCGTTGTACAGATCCCCCATGGAGAGGACGATGGAAAGAAAGAACTCCGACTCCCCCTCGGCACGGGAGGCCGCCTCAAGAAGCCTGTCGGCGCTTCCTGCCGCGAGGGCGTTTTCGAGGCGCTTCAGCAGAGAGGGGGTCCCCTGGGCGAGCTGTTCGCGGTACCGTTCTCCGTAGGGGCTTTCGAGAATGAAGAGCTCGAAGGCCTTCAGCGATCCATGGGCAAGGGCACGAAAATCTCCTTCCCGGAGGAGTTTCGTGCCCTTTGCCCGAAGTACGGCATTCAGATATTCATAATTCGGAGATTCTGTCGTTGATTTCCGAAAAAGTGTCATTCAGCAGACGGGAGAGTTCGAGGGCAAATTCACCGGAGAGCGTATTCCAGCGGGAGAGAAGGGTATTATCAATGACGGTGGTGCCCGAGGTGACGAGGCACCCCCCCCATTTCTCCCGGGGCACTTCGATGATCTCCACGCCCTCGCCGGGGGGGAAACCAACCGATTCTGACAGCAGCGCCATATCTCCCGGCTCGACGGAGATCACGGCGGGAAGCCCAGCGGCCTGAAGCCCCTCCCGGGCGAGGAAGAGAAGAAGGGCGGCGTATTTTTCGCCGTCTTTTTTTCTGAGGGAGAGGCTTTTTTCTTTCATCCTGTCTCCGCACAGGCGGTTCAGGGAGTCAAAATGCTTCAGCAGAGACATCCTGACCGAGGAGATCCCCTCGTTTCTTTTCTCCTCGAGAAGACGGGAAAAGCGCCGCTCATGCTCCCGGCGCATCTCCTTGACCTGAAGTTCCACCTGTGCCCGCCGTTCGCCGATGAGCTCGTCGAGAGAGTCGTTCCGCTCCTTCTCGAGGCGGGCGATCTTTCGTTCATGTTCTTCCCGGAGGGCCTGCCGAAAGGAGGCGAGATCCTCCCGTTCATCCGGAAGGGGGGACAGGGGTTCCAAGGCTTCCTCAGGCCAGCTGGAGGATGATCATGATCGCCACCACGAAACCCAGGATGACCATGGTTTCGGGGAGGGCTTCGAGGATGATGATGGTACCCCCTGTCTCAGGTTTTTCCGCAACAGTGCCTGCCCCTGCGCTTCCTATTTTCGCCTGGGCATAGGCGGTCGCCATTGCGGGGATTGCCACCGCAAGGGCAGCCGCAAGAGCTATTAACGCTTTTTCCACGAGGACCCGCTCCTTCGCTGAAATGGTGTGTAATTCTTTCCTCCATCGGAATAAAATTTTCCGAAGAATTCGACATAGTGAAGCCGGGCGGAGTGCAGGCCCGACCCCGCAACTGCAAGGATGAAATTCAGCAGATGAATCATCAGGGCGAGGAAGACCCCGAGGATGGAGAGCCCGAAGACGTCGAGGAATTTCGACGCCACGAGGGCAAGAATGGCGGAGGAAAGGCCGATGGCCGCGATACGGACGTAGCTTATGATGTTTCCGATGCTTCCCAGGGCCTCTATAATCCCCCCGATGCCCCCACCCGCCACGAGCAGGACGAGGCCGATCACAAGGAAGGAGACGGGGATGGAAAAAAGCCCCCGGGGAAATTCGGACATAAGGAGAAAGAGAAAGCCGAAGAGGCTTCCGAGGATGATGAGGTTGCCCGCTTTTTCCATCCATACATGGGCGTGGCGGTTTTTCACCCCCTGCCAGACCCCTATGAGAAGGCCGAGCACCACATGGGCCGCCCCAAGGGCGATGGTGAAGATCATGACGGGAAGCACCCCTTCAGACCGCTCAATCCAGAGGGGGCGGAGGTGGAAGAGGCGGTGTCCGATGTCTCCGAAGAATTCACCCCAGACAGCCCCCCAGAGGATGCTCCAGAGAGAGACTATGAGCAGGATTGACCCTGCGTCCCGGAGAACAGGGCGCTTCGCCCTTTTCAGGGCGAGGGAGAGAAGAAGGATGATGATCCCGTACCCTATATCCCCCACCATGATCCCTGAGAAAAAGGGAAAAAAGACGGCCACGGCGGTCGTCGGATCGAAGCCTGTATAGGACGGGGGCCGGAGAAGCTTCAAAAACAGCTCGAAGGGCGCGAAGACGGACCGGTTTTTCAGGGCCGTGGGGACGTCCTTCCATTCGTCCTTTCCGGGGAGGCGGCATTTCAGGAGGATATCCTTTCCGAATTTGGCCTTGAGGGCCTCCTCCGTGGCCGAAAGGAAATCCCGGGGGATCCATCCGGAGAGGCGGAAGAAGTTGTCGGAGGTTTCGCTCCGGGCCTCCACCGCCGCCTGTTCGGTCTTCTCGTCGAGAAAGAGGAAGAGAGCGGCGAGACGGGGGCCCCACTCCTCAGAATTTTCCGAGAGGTCTTTTTTTACTGATCGGATGCGGAGATCAAGGTCATCCACGGCACCCCTCAGGGAGGGGATGGACGAGGCCGGAGCCTCCTGGTCGCAGCATTCGGGGAGCCGCCAGGGGAGGGCTTTTTCCCTTGCGGCGATGGCGGAAATTCCCGGTGCGAGGGCCTGGGGAACCCGTAGGGACAGGATGCCCGGCCCCTCCCGGCCAGGCACAAAATGATGATCGATCCCACCGAAATCCTCTCTTCCCCGGGAGAGGAGGTCATTTTGGACTGCCGCGAGAAAGGGAGGGATCTTTTCCGGGGATATCCACCAGAGGGTGATGTAGGATTCCCTGGCTGAATCCCCCCAGCGCTGAAAGAAAGCTGAGAAGCGGGAGAGGAGATCCAGGGACTTCCTCAGTTTTGACAGGGTATCCTCGTCCCGGGCCAGCCCTTCCTGAAGGTCGGAGAGGCGGGAGCTGAATTTGTCGAGGCTTTTGGAGATCTCTGGGACGAACTCTCCGGGGGGGAGATCGGAAAAGAGCTGCACCGCCTGGTCCACATCGGAATCTTTAAGGGTCTCCCATCGGTCCCATCCCAGGGCTTCCACCAGGCCGAGAACCCTTCCCCGGAGGAGCCTGAGTCCGTTCAGAACGCCGTCGTCCCCCCGCAACGCCCCTTCCCCCTCGTCGAGGTGAAGGACGCCGAGGCTGAAAAGTTCGGAGATGATCTCCTGCCGGCGGCTTCGTACCCCCCAGACGGAAAGGCGCATCATGGAGCGGATCATGAAAGAACTCCCCCGGTCAGATTTGTCCAGGTTTTTTCAAGGAGCTTCTCGAGATCCTGATTGTCTTGAAGAAAGCCCTTCAGGCTTTCTTCAAAGGAGGCCGTTTCTCTTTGGATCTCCTCTTCCCGCCGGGCGAGGAGGGCTTCCTTCTCTGTCCATTCTTCCTTCACCTGGCGGAACGTCTCCTCCTCCATCAGGGAGAGGCGCCGGCGGGTATGTTCTTCTGCGAGGACCGATTGCCGGAGTTTTTCCTCCATCTCAGTCTCGAGAAGGGCCTGAAACTCCCGGAGGTCTTCATCTATGCGGCCGAGAGGTTCCGCTCCGGCGGGGATATCAGTTTTCGCTTTCAACGGGGGGTCCATCCTCTTCCATCATAAATTCGCAGAATATTTCGCGGCTGATGATCCCCACGAGTTTGCCCCCTTCCACCACGGGGAGGCGCTTCACCGCCTTGCGGATCATCAGGTCCGCCACGACCATGAGGCTTGTGTCGGGCTCAACGGATATGGGGGTCCTGTTCATGAACTCCCCCACTTTTCTGCTGCCGAAGGACCGGAAGCGGCTGAGGAGGGTATCTTCATCGCTGTTTTCAAGAAAGGATGACTTTGCGAGGACCTCAAGGTAGGTGGGTACGGAGGCCCGGAGGATATCCGTCTCGGAGAAGTACCCCACCAGGTTCCAGTCGCTGTCGAGCACGGGAACCCCGGATATGCTGTGGCTGTACAGCACGTGAATGGCGTCATGGATCAGATCATCCTCCATGACCGCCGTGAGATCGAAGTGCATGAGATCCTTTGCGGAGGTCTTCATCCCTGTGCCTCCTTTTTTTCGGAAGGGGAGCCGCCGAATCGTGTGAGAAAGACCTTGCCGGCAAAACGGAAAAGCTCAAGATCCCTCTTCCACCGCCATGGTTCCTGAAAAAGCCGATAGAGCCATTCAAGGCCCATTTTCTGCCAGGGAAGGGGGGCCCTCTTCAGGCTTCCCGAGATGACATCAAAGGCTCCGCCCACCCCGACGGCCAGGATGTTTCCGAGGTCGTTCCGCCGGTCGTGGAGCCAGATTTCCTGTTTCGGCACCCCCAGGGCCGCAAAGAGGACCTTCGCTCCGCTCTCCCGGATCTCCCGGGGGATCTCCGGGTCCTCCGGATCAAAATAGCCGTTCCGCCAGCCGGCGAGGATGATCTCGGGAAAGAGCTCCTGAAGTTTTTCCGCCGCCTTGACGACGACTTCCTCCTTCGCTCCCAGAAGATAGACGGGCCACCGCTCTGCGGCGGCCATCCTCGCGAGGCCTGCCATGAAGTCAATTCCGGCCACCCGCTCCTGAACGGGCCTGCCGAGAAATTTCAGCGCCCAGACGAGGCCCGTGCCGTCGGCCAGGGTGAGGAATGAATCCGAGAGGGCCTCGGAATAGCGGGGGTTGCGCTCCGCCTCGAGGACGGCCAGGGCGTTCACTGTGGCCACAAGGGAGAGCCCCTCGGACGACGTGACGGCTCCCCTGCTCCTCGAAAGGGCGTAGTTCATTGAGACGTTGTCTATGGCTGTTCGCCAGAGGGTCGGTTTGCCTGAGGCCTCTCCGTTCTCCCCCATCTTCCGGAGGAAGGGGAGGAGGGCGATTCCGGTGAAGAGAACGGTCACGCTGACCCAGAGGATCATGAAGAGGGAGTTCCCGAGGCGGCTTATGGCCACGAGGCCCCCCCCGAGGGCGCAGAGGGAAGTGATGAAGCGGACCGCGCTCGGGTGGTCAAGCCCCCGGCTGATGAGCTTCCGGTAGAGGACTGTCGCCGGAGCCGACCGGGAGGAGAAGACCCGGCTCACGAAATGAAGGGATGTCTCCATGATGGGGATGGCGAAGAGGCCGAGGGGGAGGAGAAGAAGGGTGCTGAAGGTGATCCCCTTGCTCACTCCGAGGACGGAGGTCCCTGCGACGAGGGTGCCCCAGAGGGCGGCGAGGGATTCGCCCATCCTCCGGTACATGTGCCCGTGGCGGCTCCAGAAGACCCCGAGAAGGGAGAGGCCGCTCAGGGAGAGAAAAAAGGCCTCGGGAAGGGACTGTCCCGAGAAAACCGTCGTGATGAGCATCAGGGAGAAACTGATGGCCACCAGATGGCCCGACATTCCGGGGATGTTGTCCAGCTCCTGGAGGAGCAGGGGAAAGACGGCGATCCACAGGGCGGTCAGAAGGATGGAAACTCCCGGCTGAAAGTAGTGATATTCTCCGCCGGGAAGGGCGAGAAAGGCGATTCTCGGTCCGAAGAGGGCAAAGACCAGGCCGAGAATAAGGTAGGAGCCCTTCCAGAGGGACGACGGATAGAGCCTCTGCCCCATTCCGAGGATTGAGGCGAGGACGGCCATCCCCACGATGAAGCGGGAGACGGGGGTTCCGGCCCACAGGGCACAGAGGGCCCAGGCCCCGAGGAGAAGCAGATCGCGGAAGTAGTTGTACTGAATTGTATCCATGGACTTTCTGCATATCCGCTGAAGGATGAAGCAGCAGGCCACTACAGGCAAAATGAAGATAAGGACGTCGGTCATGTAGTTCTCCATAAAAAAACAGGCCTCCATCAGGATAAAAAAAGGCTCCACACTTGATTTTATCAGGTGGAACCCTTTTTATCCACTCTGTTTTTCTCCCGATTCAGCGGATCTCTTTTTTCCCGCCCATGTAGGGAACCAGAGCGGTGGGGATTTCCACGGAGCCGTCCTCCCGCTGGTAGTTCTCGAGGATGGCGATGAGGGTTCTGCCGATGGCGATCCCCGAGCCGTTCAGGGTATGGACATAGACGGGCTTGCCCCCCTCTTTCGGCCGGTACCGGGTGTTCATCCGCCGGGACTGGAAGTCCTCGCAGTTGCTGCAGGAGCTGATCTCCCGGTACTTGTGCTGGGAGGGGAGCCAGACCTCGATATCGTAGGTTTTGCTCGAGCCGAACCCCATATCCCCGGTGCTGAGGCAGATGGTTCTGTGGGGGATCTCCAGAAGGCGGAGGACCTCCTCGGCGTTGTCCGTGAGCTTCTCAAGTTCATCGTAGCTGCTCTCCGGCAGGGCCAGCTTCACCAGCTCAACCTTGTCGAACTGGTGCTGCCTGAGCATTCCCCGGACGTCCCGGCCGTAGGCTCCGGCCTCCCGGCGGAAGCAGGGAGTATAGCCGACATAATAGAGGGGAAGCTGCTCCTCCTCCAGAATTTCGTCGGCGTGCAGGTTGGTCAGGGGGACTTCCGCAGTGGGGATCAACCAGAGATCGTCGTTCTCGCATTTGTAGAGGTCGTCGGCGAACTTCGGAAGCTGCCCTGTGCCGGTCATGGTCTTGCTGTTTACGAGGACGGGGGGCTGAATCTCAAGATATCCGTGCTGTTCCGTGTGAAGGTCGAGCATGAAGTTGATGAGGGCCCGCTCGAGCCGGGCTCCCTGCCCGCGGAGGACGGTGAACCGGCTCTGGGCAAGGGCTGCTCCCTTTTCAAAATCGAGTATCCCCAGGGCCTCTCCGATGTCCCAGTGGGCCTTCGGCTCGAAGGAGAATTCCTTCGCCGTCCCCCATCTCCGGACTTCCACGTTATCGTTTTCGTCCTTTCCCACGGGGACGGAGGCGTGAGGGCGGTTCGGAATGGAGAGGAGCATATCGTTCAGAAGGGCATCGATCTCGCTTATCCTGCCGTCGATGGCCTTGACCTTTTCGCCGAGGGCGCGCATCTCCTCCATGGCCTCCGAGGCATCTTCACCCCGGGACCGGGCCGCGCCGACCTTTTTCGACCCCTCGTTCCGCCGGGCCTTG
>JALHFZ010000222.1 GCA_022837505.1 Synergistaceae bacterium | reverse complement strand
GACCTGCACGACCACCCGTCCCTCCGTGGCCTTCTGCACATCTTCGGCGAAACCGAGGAGGCAGACGTTCCACGAATGGTCGGGGTTGAGCACATGGCCGATCTTGAGAGTGGTTGCGGCATAGACGGGAAGGGCAGCGGACATCAGAAGAAACAGGGTGAACAGAAACAGGGCGGATACTTTTTTCATCGAAAACACCTCCAGCAGATTTAGGAAATAACTTTCAGGGTATTATATCAAAAAAACTTTAGTTCAGTGTGCATCCTTGGGGTCGTGAAGGGAAGTTTCACCATTGTTTCAGAAAGGCGATCATTCTCTCCAATCCCTTCTCCACTATTTTCTGTCCCTTTTCACGGGTGGCCACCGTTGCGTCGCCGATCATCAGGGTATCCGTCAGGGAGGGTATGGGCCAGAAAACTCCGATGTCCGGAAAGGGGTTCACCTTCTTCGGCTCCGTCCGGACCGCCCGCTCCATTTTCACGAGGTCAGGGCGAAGATAGAGTAGGACCGACGTCCCCGCCTCGCTCGCGTGTCCGTGGGCCATGGCTCCTGTATTGTCGAGAATTCCCTCCCGGTCACACAGGGGTTCGATGAACCGCCACCAGTCGAAGAGGCAGGAGTCCACGCTATACTCCATCTTCATTTTCGCAGCTGTCTGGGCGATGAGAGGCACGTTCCCTACGTGAGGATTCATGAAGCAGAACCGTTTGAAGCCGTGCTTCACAAGGCTGAGGCAGATGTCCTCGAGGTAATTCCGGAAACTCTCAGGCCTCACAGCCACGGTGCCCGGCCCCCACACCATGAGGGAATCCCCCACGGGAAGGGTGGGACCGACGATCCAGCCCATCTCCTCCGCCAGGCGGTTCGCCATCTCTTCGGCAACGATGGTGTCCGCCCCGAGAGGTAGGTGGGGCCCCCAGACCTCGCAGGCGCCGCTCGGCAGAATGACCGTATCCTGATTTTTCATGGCTTCTTGAAAATCAAGGGTGTTCATCTCGAGTAATTTCATCCCTTTATAGACCTCCTCTTCATTTCCCGAATCTTTCCCTGAATATTCGCCCCAATCGGACAGCAGAGTTCCATTATCCTACGGGCATTTTGTCCGTCCGTCAAACGGAGCAAAAAAAATATTTT
>JALHFZ010000014.1 GCA_022837505.1 Synergistaceae bacterium | reverse complement strand
ATGTCTTTATAGGTATGGCGTTCGCCGAAGCGGGAATAGTCAATGATCAGGGAAAAAGCCCCGGCTATCACCTTTCCCTTGTCCTCGATGCAGAGCTGCCCCTCGGGGAACCGGCTGATCATAGCCTTGAACTGTTCCCTCGTCCAGGCGCCCCCCATTTTCGGATAGACCCGGTCCATTATCCGTTTCAGTTCGTCGTAATCATCCAGCTGCAGCTGGCGCAGCTCAAGTTCGTGCAAAAACTTTTTCTTTGCCATGGAAACCTTCCCTTCCTGATGCATTCCGTCCAATTATACCCGCAGAGGGAGGCTTCGGGAAAGAAGCGGGTCTGACAAACGAAAAAGAAGCCCCCGTTTTTTTCGGGAGCTTCTCTTCAATTCAAGTGACCTCAGGGTCAGATTTTTTCCGAGCGGACCCGCTGCATCAGGGAACAGTCAGGGTTGAGGGGTTTGGCCGGGTCCTGGTACCGTGTCTCGAAAGAAAGGCACGATACGGGAACGACATAGGGTCCATGAATCATCCCCACGGGACGGCAGGCGTAATACCCCGCTGCGGCGGTAATCTCTTTGGCGGTGTCGATCATATACCCTTCAAGGATATAGACCTCCTCGCAGAAATCATGGGCCTGAGTCTTTTCAATTCTCGCGCCGGACTGCAGCCGAAGAAGCCGGGAAATATTACCCGTCTCCGGATCAAAGGAAAGAATCTTCTCAAAAATCCCCTCCCCTGCCTCCTTTACCTCCCGCCATTCCCCCATGGGAAGGGTGTCGCTGAACTCGATGGTCTGTTTCGCCAATTTTTTCAACCTCCTGTACATTATTGATAAATGCCGGTTATCATCTGATCAAGGGTTTTAGTTTTTCCTGTCCTTTACAACCCGAGAAAGTTCGGAAGCCAGGTGACAAGGGCCGGAACGTAGGTAATGAGCAGAAGCACAATAATAAGCGGAGCAAGCAGATAGAGAAGATCGAGGAACATCTCACGGATGGTGGTCTTCGCGATGCCGCAGGCCACGAAGAGGCAGACCCCGAGGGGCGGGGTGCACATCCCTATGGTGAGGTTCACCGCAACGACCACGCCGAAATGGATGAGGTCGATATCAAAGGCCTTCACCAGGGGGAGGAAGAGGGGAACAAATATAGTGAGGGCGCTGATCGTATCGATGAAGGTCCCGGCGATCAGGAGTACGATGTTCATGATCATCAGGGCTCCCCATCGGGTGGAAATGACATTCATAAGGTTCTGCGCCACAGCCTGGGGGATCATCTTCACGGTCATGAACCATATGAAGAGGCTCGCCGTCATCAAGACGGTCAGGATAATGCCGTTCATCACAGCGGCATCCATGAAGGCCTCTGCGATCTTTCTCCATGAAAGCTCCCGGTAGACTATTCCCCCGAGAAGAAGGGCATAGGCCACGGCAACGGCACCGGACTCTGTGGGGGTGAAAACCCCTCCCACAATACCGCCGATGATGATGACCGGCATCAGAAGAGCAAGGATGGCGTCCTTGAGCCCCTTGCGGAGTTCCTGAATTGTGGAACGGGTTGCCTTGCCCACATACCCTCGCCGTTTGCTGAGCATCCAGTTGAAGAGCATCAGGAGCAGTCCCATAACGATTCCAGGAATGACTCCTCCCATGAAGAGTTTCGCAATGGAGCTCCCCACGATGACGCCGTAGACGACGAGGGGAATGCTCGGAGGGATGATGGGGCCGATGGAGCCTGACGTGGCCACGAGGGCGGCGGAATAGGCCGGAGAATACCCCTTGTTTATCATCTCACTGATGAGCAAAGCCCCTATTGCAGCGGTAGCGGCAATGGCCGAGCCGGTAACAGCGGCGAAGATCATGGAGGCGACGATCGCCACCATTCCGAGCCCTCCTGGCCAGTGGCCCACCAGGGCTTCGGAAAAATCGGTGATCCTGCGGGAGATTCCTCCCACTGCCATGAGATTGCCCGCGAGAATGAAGAGGGGGATCGCCACGAGGGCGAAGTTGTCCACCCCGGTGAACATCCTCTGAACAATCACTTCGAGAGGCAGCCCCATTCCGAGCAGACCTACTAGGGTGGTTGCACCCAGAGAAAAGGAGATGGGGATTCCGAGAAGAAAGACTCCGAAAAGCCCTGCAATCCAAATCATGGCTTGTTACCTCTAGAAGACAGGACTTTTCCCGACCGGAGATCGTTCAGGAGCTGAAAGGAATCCCAGAGAAGAAAGATGAGCATGAATCCCACCGTGACGGGAACAATAAGGTATACGTAACTCATGGGGAAGAGGAGGTAAGGGGTAACCTGATCCGTGTTGTCCATCATGAAGGAGAAGCTGAAATAAAAGACGAACGCCAGGAAGATGCCCGTTACTCCGTTGGAAAGCAGATCGAGCCACGGCTTCAGCTTCTTTGGCAGGGCGTGGACAATCACGTCGATGTTCAGATGTTTTTTTTGAAATACCCCCACTGCCATGCCGAAGAAAACGGAATAGACGAAGAAAATACGGATGATATCCGTCGCCCAGGGCATCGCCATCTGAAAAACATAGCGCTGAATGACCTGGGCGAAGGTGACCGCGAAGACAACGGTGAGACATAGGCCTGTGAGAATCGAAAAAAGAAAGGACAGTCTTTTCAAGGGGCATCACTCCTTTGCGGTCTGCCCCTCAAGGCTCAGGATTTCGCCTGAGCCTTGAGGGACAGGGACTTCATTTCACCTTTGCTGCTTCGTCCTTTATCTTCTGCACCAAAGCCTCAGGGACGCTGTCGGAAAGAACTTTGTACAGATCGGCCGTTGCCTTCGCGAAGGCCTCCTTGTCAGGATTTTCCTCCACCTCAACGCCAGCCTTTTTAATGATCTCAAACCTTTCCTTGTCCATCTCGGCAAGGGTTTTGCGCTGGTAGTCGGCCGCCTCAGCCGCCGCTTTCCGGATTATCGACTGGTGTTTGGGATCAAGGCCGTTGAACCATTTCGGATTGGCAAAAACGAGGGCCGGTTCATAGGTGTGTCCTGTCAGGGAAAGATATTTCTGGACTTCGTAGAACTTCATCGAGTAAATTGTGGCGACTGGGTTTTCCTGTCCGTCCACAACCTTCTGCTGCAGGGCGGTGTAGAGTTCACCGAAGGGGATCGGGGAGGGGATGGCGCCCAGACGCTTCATGAATTCAATCCATATTTTTGATTCCTGAACCCGGATTTTCAGCCCCTTCATATCCTCTGGAGTCTTTACCGGACGGACATCGTTGGTTATGTTCCGGAAACCTACCTCCCAGATGGAGAGGTTGAGAAAGCCCTTGGCGAGCATGATATCCGCAAGGTCCTTCCCTACAGGCCCGTCGACGACGGAATAGACCTGCTCTCTGGTCTGGAAAAGGAAGGGAACACCGAAAACCTGAAGTTCAGGGACAAATCCCGCGAGATTGCCGGCGGCGACGGAACTCATCTCGATGGTTCCCATACGGACACCCTCGGCGAGATCCCTCTCCCCTCCAAGCTGCGCCTGGGGAAAGATGTTGACTTTAAGCTCGCCGCCGGACTTTTCTTCAACAAGCTTCTTGAACTGCTCGGCGCCGATATTGTACTGGTGCTCGAGGCTTCCGGAATGGGCGAACTTGAACTCCACCGTCTTCGCGAAGGCCGATCCGCTCAAAAGAACCATGCACACCATAACCGCCGCCACAAATACTCCGCTTCTTCTCATTTTCAATACCTCCTATTTGAGATGGGTCCCGTAAATCTCAGGGACTCTGTCATTAAAGACCGTCAGGAAATTACGAATGTCCGATACCTCTTTCAAGTCGAGGGTCACAAATCCCGCTTCTTCGCCATCCCCTCCTTCGAACAGAATTTCCCCCTTTGGTCCGAGGATGAGGGAACCGCCCGCAAAGGCTGTATCTTCCGTGATGCCGCAGCGGTTGCACGCAACCACGAACATCTGGTTCTCTATGGCCCGGGCCCGGAGAAGGGTCTTCCAGTGGTCAGCTCTTGCTGTGGGCCATTCGGCGCTTACAAAGAGCACCTCTGCCCCCTTGAGGGCGTAGGTGCGCAGCCACTCGCAGAACCGGATGTCATAGCAGATGACACACCCTGACGGCACCCCTTCGAGATCGAAGAGACACTCCTTTCTGCCGCCGATCAAATACTTATCCTCGTCCATAAGACGAATGAGGTGAACCTTGTCATAGAAGGCGACAAGCTCGCCCCTGGGATTGATGACCTGGGCGCGGTTCACGTACTCCCCCTTTGAAGAGGCGAGCACCGAGCCGCCGGCGAACCAGACCCCGTATTTACGGGCGAGGCCCCCCAAAAAGGCCGCTGCATCCCGCCCCTCAGGATCAGCCAGTTCTTCAGCCCTGTTCAGAGCGTATCCCACATCCCAGATTTCCGGCAATACGATTACTGTGGGAAGGTCAGAGGGAAGGGAGACCATCCCCATCCACCGCTCCACATTTTCGTAGTTTTTCTTTTTGTCTCCGAGGGCGATGTCAAGCTGGAGCACCCCTGCGCGAATCTTCATGAGAGCACCTCCTAATTCCTGTCGGGAAGAACCCGAACTTCGTACTCGTGGCGTATTTCTCTGTTGAGTACAGGATCTTTCAGTGAGAGAACGTATGCTTTTCCATAGACCAGTCCTTCTCCAAGGACCGGAAGGGTTCCGCTGAAGAGGGAGAGTTTGCATCCGGGAAGAGGGGCATCCTCCCTGGCCAGCTCAAAGAGCTTTTCCGGAGGAAGCATTTTTCCGAGCGTCCCCTCCTGGTAGAGCTTTCCGTCCACCCAGGTGCGGAGTTCAAGAGAATCCCAGTGGTTCCGGACTTCATCCACTTTCCAGAATACGGCACCGACGATCTTCGAAGAGATCTGCTTTGCCTTCGCCACGGAGACTGTTTCGAGGGCACGGTCGGTATGATCGCTGGCGACAGTGACACACAAGTTCCCTTCTTCGCTCCTGGCGAGAAAGACCTCTCCCTCTCCTGAGGTGCTCTCCCCCACCACCCAGAGCAACTTAGAAGAAGAAACCCTCTCGGGTTCGACCCAGTACATGGAGGGAACTTTTTCGGGAGCAGGCACGCCGATTTTTCGCAGTTCCTCCACATGAGCGCGCACACTCTCCTGATCTCTCCCGGTATAGCCGGCGGCGACACAGGCGTCCCATGCGAGAGTAACTCCTTCGCTGCCGCCATTTTTGTGCAGTACTACCGTTTCCATCCGCATTTCGCATTCCCTTCCCTTCTACTCAAATGTTAAGACATCGAACTTGCGCAGAAGAATCCCTTCAGTATTGTCCAGATGGTCCAGAAGGGCTTCTTTTGCGGCCCGTTTTTTTCCTTTTGCAATAGCCTCCACGATTCTACCGTGTTCGGCGAGAACATCGTCGTATCGCTTTTCATTCATGGCGAGCATGCCGAGCCATATCATCTCTTCGCTGACGGAATTCCAGAATCCCCGGAGACGGGAATTTCCAGCTGCAGAAAAAAGAAGGGAGTGAAAGGACTGGTCCGCAGAGATGAAGGAAAAAAGGGTTCCCCGGGACTCTTTCATAACGGAGAGCATATGCTCCATACAACGCCCGGACTTTTTCGAAAATCCCGCAGAGATAAGAATGTTGAGGGCATTGAGTTCCAGCAGCCGGCGGGCCTGGAAAACTTCCCGCATATCGGCGGCAGCGACGGAGCGGACCTGGATGCTCTTTCTCGAGTTCACGAGAAGCCACCCCTCCTGGGCAAGGCGATGTACAGCCTCCCGGACGGGGGTCCGGCTTACTCCCAGTTCTTCCGCCAGAGATCTCTCCTGCAGGGTGCTCCCCGGAGGAAATTCAAGGGAAAGAATTCCCTTTTTGATCTTTTCATAGATTCCGGCGGCGAGATTCTCTTTTTTCACTGGTATGCCACATCCTGTCATGGTATACCACAAGAATAGTCAAACTTCAGTCTTCTGTCAAGGCTTGGGTGAGCGGATTGTTGTGAATGATCGCCGATCGTATTGTATCGAATGGGTAAATTTTTCTCAGATGCTCTTTCGTGAACTTCAGGGGATTTCAGTATCCGATCTTCAATTATGAAGGGCTTTTCCGTACCGGACAGACCATGCCTGAAGTTCGGCGATGCAATTAGCCATTGTTTCTTCGACGCCGAAACCTCCGGCTTTCGTTATCATCGGTAGCCCCGCATGGGGCCCCTCCAGCAGACGAACCAGAGGAATGCCAGGCTCCACTTCTTTTACGAGTTCAATCCCTTCTGCGCCGAGAGCCCGAACAACCCAGACAGCCACCTCTCCGCCGGTGAGGAAAAGCCCCCCTACTGAAAGGAACTCCAAAATGTTGGAGGTCGTTGTAGAAAGGCTTTTGCAGATCGCTTCACCGATAGCCGAGCCCCGGTCATAATCGGTCTTTTTTTCCTCCAAAGAAGGAATCAGCAGCGTATTTCTCTTTCTCAGGAGCAGTTCTTTTGCTTCTTTCAGCATCCGTTCCTCTTCCTCTACTTTATCATTCAGGAGAGAGGGGATATTGAGTTTTACTGGAAAGGCAATTTTTTTTTCCAGAATATGCTGCACCTGAAGGACGCTCCTTGGGTTCAGGCTTCCCACAACCAGCAGAACCGGAAGAGGAGAGACAGCCAACGCTTGGGCCATTCCGGCTGATCCCACCCAGAGGACATCCTCCGGGGGAGCCTCTTCTGTCGTGCCGTCCACAATCAATCGCAGATCGTCCTCCCTCTCAGCATCACAGGAGAAGATCCCTTTCCTTCCCGCCGCCCTGATAATTTCGGGAATGCGGAACTGCCTGATCTCTTCGAGGGTGATATGGCGCACAGAGAGAGCGTTTCCGCCCTCCAGCGTCTCGACAAGAGACGACGTCTTCACGGGATTCCGCGGATCCTCACCAGCCGCCGTCGAAGCCACAGGAAGACCGTTTACCAGCAGAAGGCCGTTCCGGGCTGTTCTTCCATTTTCCGGATAGGACGGTGCAAAGACGGTGAGGGAAAACTGCAGCTTTTCCCGGAGGACTTTCACCTCCGCAGCGATATTCCCCCGGAGTGTGGAATCAACTTTTTTATAAAATATGCGTTTTCCTCTGAAGGGTAAAAGATCCTTCGTCATATTTCCGAGAATCTCTACTGATTGTTCTTCCGGTAGGTTTCTCGTTTCCGTGTCAAGCACAGTGACAGATTTTTCAATGGAGGCTAAAGACTCGGGGTCAAAAATCACCGAGGCCGAATATCCCGCCTTGAAGAACTGGATCCCGGAATCGCTGGAACCGGTGAGATCGTCTGCAATAATGACGTACTGTCTTTGCATAAAAAATAATCCCCCTTTGTCTCACCGTTTATTTTTAACGAATTGAACTGCCGACTGAACCGCGGCGAGCATGCTCGCTTCATCCGCAGTTCCCTTACCCGCTTTTCCGTAGGCTGTACCGTGATCCACTGAGGTCCGGATGATCGGAAGCCCCACGGTGATGTTCACCCCTCCCATGAAGTCGGTCAGCTTGAGGGGGATGTGTCCCTGGTCATGGTACATGGCCACTACAATATCGAAATCCCCCTTCAGGGCCTTCACAAAAACCGTATCGGGAGGAACAGGCCCCGTGATGTCCATACCTTCCCTTCGGGCCGCTTCAATGGCCGGCGAGATCTCTTTCATTTCCTCATCTCCGAAAAGGCCATTCTCGCCGCTGTGAGGGTTGAGCCCCGCCACGGCGATCCTGGGTACCGGAACGCCGAGTCCCTTGGCCGCATCATCAGCCAGCCGGATGACCGCGAGAATTCTTTCTTTTTTTGCCCTGTCGCATGCCTCGCGGAGCGAGACATGGGTGGACACGTGGATCACCCGGATTCCCCCTCCCGTGAGAAGCATGGCATAGTTTTTTGTTCCGGTGAGATCCGCAAAGATTTCGGTATGCCCCGAATAGTTGACCCCTCCCTCGTGGAGCGCCTCCTTATGAATAGGGCCTGTTACGACGGCGTCTATTTTCTTCGCAAGGGCATCTTCAATGGCATGCTTGATGTAGGCGAAAGCGGCCTGACCACATTTGCCCTGGACCTTCGCAAATTCATAGGATTCCTCCACTACGCCTGAAGAGAGAAGATTGATCCGTCCTTCCCGAGCCTCAATGGGATCTTCGATCACGGCAAGAGGCATATCGCTTCTCACAATTGAAAGTACCCGTCGGAGAACATATTCATCCCCATACAGCACCGGGAGGCATGAACTGAGCACTTCGGGGTTTTTCAAAGTTTTCACCGAGATCTCCGGCCCAACGCCGGAAGGATCGCCCACTGTAATTCCGATAATCGGTTTGGTCATGGTTTCCTCCGAAGTAGAATTTTTGTTATTTCTGAATTCCGTCGGAATGTTTCCTGCCGCCGGAAATAAGGCTCTGTATTCGGTTTCTCGAATTCTCCAGGTGCATAACTGCCATGGATTGGGCTTTGTCAGGGTCGCCTTCCCTGATGGCCTCTACGATACTCTGATGTTCACTGAAAACCTGTTCCGGCCATTTTTCGTAGGGCAATTTTTCTCTTTCCTGGGTGCCCACAGAGACGATCCCCTCCGTATAGAGCCTGGATGTTCCTTCATAAACTCTGAGAAGTACCGGGTTATGGGCCGCCTCCACGATGGATGTATGAAGGACTGCGTTGTATTGAACGCCGAGGGTTCCAATGTCGGGGTGATTCTCTTCCCGAAGGGCTGCAAGCTGATCAAGGGCTCCCTGTATCCTGGCCATATTTCTCTCGTTTCTTCGGAGAGCAGCTGCTGCGGCCGTAGGTCCTTCTATCATGGTCCGGAGTTCAAATACCTGGGAAATGGCATCGAGAGGCCATACATTGAGAAGGTTCAGGCTGTCCAGGACGTTCTGAGTTCCCTTTCCTCCCAAGAACATTCCCTGGCGTTCCCGGATGTCAATTACTCCCAGGGCTTCAAGGGCGATTAAAGCTTCTCTGAGAAAAGACCGCTTGACCTGAAAGTGCTCAGCCAGATCCCGTTCGGGCAGCAGCTTATCGTTTTTTGTTATCTCTCCCCCCTGCAATGCAACATAAATTCTTCTGATCAATTCCCGTTTTGCATCATTCATTCTTTGTACCCTCCAAAGGTAGTTTCTATCCTGAGTATATCAAACTGAATTCATGATCATCTTCGAGCAAAAGAGTTTGCTCCTGCTATGCCGGTATGATACGATAAACCATGTGTTTGGTCGAGCTTGGCCGATCAGAAATAATGCCCCCTCCAACTGCAGGGAATAATTTTTGTTCAAATTATCGAGGAGGAATCCGACGGGATGAAGGAAGCTTTAAAAATATCCGAAAAAGACACTGTCGCCGTGGCGCTGAAGCCGCTGGCCGGAGGAGAATACGTGACTGTGGGGCACGGAGAAGTGCGTCTTCTGAATGACATTCCGAAATACCATAAATTTGCCCTGAGAGACATCCGCGCCGGAGAAAAAGTCATCAAGTATGGGGAAAGCATCGGTGAGGCGCTTGAAGACATTTCCTCCGGCGAATACGTGCACATCCATAACCTGAAGTCACTGAGAGGATAGTCGGCATGAAAACAATCATGGCTTACAGAAGGCCCGACGGCTCAGTGGGAGTGAGGAACAAGGTGCTCATACTTCCGTCGGTTGTATGCGCCGCGGAGACCGCGCGGATGATATCCCAGCAGGTCCAGGGAACTGTGGCTCTCCAGAATCATCTGGGCTGCGGGCAGATCGGAAAAGACGCGCGAATGACCATTGACACTCTCGTGGGGCTTGGAAAAAATCCGAATGTTTTCGCGGTGCTGGTCGTAGGCCTCGGGTGTGAAACGGCCCGCCCGAGGGAGGTGGCGAAAGCCATCGCAGAAGGAGGAAAACCCGTTGAATGCGTGGTGATTCAAGAGTCGGGAGGAAGTCTGAACGCAGTGAATGAAGGAGTGCGGCTTGCCATGGAACTCGTCAGGAAGGCGAGTATGGAAGTCAGGGCACCTTGCCCAATGTCCGATTTGGTCATCGCTGTTGAGTGCGGCGGATCCGACCCGACCTCGGGCATAGCCGCCAATCCGTCGGTCGGCTCGGCCTGCGACAGGGTCGTCGCTGAAGGGGGAACGGTGATTCTGAGTGAAACCACGGAACTCATCGGAGCTGAGCATATTCTCGCAGGACGATCGGTTACCCCGGAGGTGGGCGAAGCTCTCTGTTCCATCTGCCGACAGATGGAACAGAGAGCCCTGGACATGGGCACAAGTCTGAGAGGAGGGAACCCTTCTCCCGGAAATATCGCAGGAGGCCTGACCACTCTCGAGGAAAAGTCGCTCGGCTGTATTCACAAGGCAGGATCTTCTGTTCTTCAGGAAGTCCTCCCCTACGGTGCGAGACCGACGAAGAAAGGCCTCGTGATGATGGATACCCCGGGGTTCGATGTCGATTCTGTTACAGGGATGGCGGCGGGAGGTGCCCAGATATGCGTCTTCACCACCGGCCTCGGGACACCTGTGGGAAACCCTGTCATGCCCGTCATCAAGGTGACAGGCAATCCTTCCACCTTTGAAAAAATGCGGGACAACATGGACATCAACGCCGGAGCCGTCCTCGAGGAGGATATGACCATCCATGAAATGGGCGAGGTTATCTTCGGCGAAATAGAGGCTGTCGCCAACGGCAAGCAGACCTGTTCTGAGATTCTTGGCTACTGCGAATCAAGCTTCTGGCGCTGCGGCACCTCCGTTTAGCAAAGGGAACAGAGAGAAAGGGGATTGCTGAATGACAGGACGAAGAAATCCTGAAGAAATCACTGAGGCATACTATGTAGGCCTCATGGGCGGCGCAGGCTATCGGAAAAAAGATCTCCGCAAACCCGTTATCGCCGTGGTGAATTCGTGGACAGACGTAAACCCGGGACATAAGCCGCTTTTCGACCTGGCCCGCAATGTGAAGGAGGGAATCTGGGCCGGAGGAGGAACTCCCGGCGAATTCAACGTGCCTGCTCCCTGCGACGGAATAGCCCAGGGGGCGGGGATGCATTACATACTCCCCCAGAGGGATCTCATCGCCGCATCCATAGAGGCTATGGTAGAGGCCCATGGTTTTGACGGAATGGTGATGCTCGCTTCGTGTGACAAGATCATCCCAGGCATGCTCATGGCCGCCGCCCGGCTGAACCTCCCCACCATATTCATCACTGCGGGAACTATGATCCCCTATTCCGAGGGAGGACGGGAATTCGTCGCATGCGATGTGAAAGAGGCCATCGGAAAGAGAAGCAGCAATTCCATCGACCAGGATACCTTTGAACGATGGACCGGCCGCTTCTGTGCCTCAGGCGGGGTGTGCTCCATGTTCGGAACGGCAAACACCATGGGTACATTCCTCGAAGCGACCGGAGCTGCCCCTTTCGGATCGGCCACCATGCTTTTCTGCGATGCCGAAAAGGTACGTCAGGCCCGGGATGTGGGTGAGCGGGCCGTTGACCTCGTGAGGGAAGGGCTCTCTTTTTCCCGAATCATGAGCCCGGAAGCCCTGAACAACGGCATAAAATACGTCTCGGCAGCGGGGGGGTCCACCAACGCCGTGCTTCACCTTCTCGCCCTGGCAAAAGTACTGGGGCTTCCCCTCGATCTGGGCCGCTTCGATGAAATCCAGGCCTCCGTTCCAGTCGTCGCCAAGTTCAAGCCCTCCTCCGACAAGAATATGAGCGATTACCACCGGGCAGGGGGAGTCCTCGGACTGCTCTCCACAATCCGGCCCCACCTTGACGGGTCAGTTCCCCTTGCCATGGGAGGAACCCTGAAGGATGCCCTCGATTCTTTCCGCATGTCTGTCGACCCCGAAGTCATCCACCCTCTCTATGACCCTCTTCATCCCGCTGGCTGTTTTTCCATACTCTCGGGAAATCTTGCTCCCCGGGGTGCCGTGGTAAAAAAAAGCGGGGTAGACCCGAAAATGCATCATCACAGGGGTCCTGCGGTCGTTTTCAATTCTGAGGAGGAAGTGAAGGAATATCTCCTCAATAAAAAGGTGGAACCGGGATGTGTCCTCGTGGTCCGCTACGAGGGCCCGAAAGGAGGACCCGGAATGAGGGAGCTTTCCATTCCCGCCGCCATGCTCGTGGGCATGGGGCTTCATACCACTGTGGCCATGGTGACGGATGGACGGTTCTCGGGGGCGACCCGGGGGCCCTGTGTGGGGCATGTTGCACCGGAGGCTTGGGCCGGAGGCCCCCTTGCCCTTGTTCAGGACGGAGACATAATAGAGATCGATCTTGAGAAGAATTCCCTTACCCTCGAGGTATCGGAGGCTGACCTGGAAGAACGGCGAACACTTCTCAAGCGGCCGGATCGGAAAGTCGGCGGCGTGCTTGCCGCCTACCGCAAAGGGGTAGGGTGCGCCTCACAAGGAGCACTCTGGCTCTTCCGGGATGACGAAGAGGAATAACCCCTCTCAAGAAGAGCCTTCCCAAGAGAAATAGGGAAGGCTCTTCTTCTCTGTTCTTTTAGACCGGGAATGGTGCGGGTTGACAAAGGTCTTCCTCCGGGCCGATTTCAGTGGACAAAAGGGAGTCAGAAAAGGTTTCCCTCGCTGTTAAAAAGAAGCTTGTACGGTTCGCTCATTACTTCAAGATTCGGATGTTTCCGGGCATATTCGGCAAGATTTTCCGATACTTCAATCTCTCCGAGATGTACGGTATTTTTTACCCGGACCATTCGAATGGCCCTACGGTCCGCCACGTTGCTCATCTTGATGGCCGCCTGGATGACCTGGAGATCGTTCTTCAGAACCATGGGCAGCTTGACGCTCGTGGGGACCGTGGAGGTCAGGGCGTTCGGGTAGGTCTGTTCGAAGTCGAACTTATCATAGGCTCTTCTGGTGGTAATATCGAGAATGCCAAGGCCGTTGGCGTTTCCGTTCGACTTGTCCGTAATATCAAGAACACCAACCCGCGTGATGCTGGGACCGCCCGACGCATAGGGGGTGTGGAACCGCCCCACGATGTTCGTGTCAAACCCCGTGCCGCTGATGTCTTTTCCGATTTCGTCGAGTATGAGCACATCCAGTTCATCGAAGAATATTCTCGGATAGAGCTTCCAGGCTTCTTTAAGAAGTTCCGGTTCCCGGGCTTCGATCTCCTTCGCCCTGAGTACTTCGAGGCGGGCTGTCTCGTGGTAGGCGTTCTCCAGAATACCCACCGCACAGAGAATGTTTTTCTTCGCAAGAGTTACCCGCGCGATGGCGGGAATGGTCTCCGCCATTTTTCCGAAACCGAGCATGTGGGCATGGTCTGCCCCCTTCTGCTTTCCCATCCCGATAGTGGTCATTTTCATGAGGCCACTCTCGAAGGGGCCGCGGAAGGCAACGTGAGGCTTGATCCTGTTGATGATGACTATTGCGTCGGCCTCGTCGGCGAATTTATCGAGGTATACGGGAAGCCCATTGGAAGAGGTTCCGATCTGCACAGTTTCCATGGTCGCCCGGATAGGGGCTCCCAGGTATTCCTCCGTGATCCCCATGGTATGAAGCATGTGGGTCTGTCCCTCCGCCGAGGCCCCGCCGTGGCTTCCCATGGCGGGGAAGATGAAGGGATCCCCTCCGGCTGCCCGTATTTCTCTCACCAGCACTTTCAGCATCAGGGCCATATCTGTTATGCCGCGGCTTCCGGCGGTGACCGCCACATTCCAGCCCTTGCGTATTCCGTCGAGAGTTCCACTTTCCTTCAGTTTCCGTGAGAGTTCTTCCTCGAGATTTTCAATCCTCGGACGGGGAAAGATCTGCCGCACTTTCACCATCCGGGGCAAACGTATCGGAGCCAGAAGTTCGTCGATTGCCGACATGGGTATCACCCCTTCTCTAAGGCTTCAGAGCTACCCGAAGGCAGTCGTGGCTTGTGGCGGCCATATTGAAACCTTCCTCCCACTTTTCCAGGGGAAATTCGTGGGTCACCAGGGGGTCGAGGATGACATCCCCCGTCCCGACAAGATGAATGGCCGTTTTCCAGTCGTAGGGAATCTGGGAAATTTCGCCCTTCACATCGATTTCCTTCACGATAATCTTATGAGTGTCCACCGGAGCCGTGATGCCTCCCCGGATTCCTCCTCCGGCCCAGAGGACCTTGCCGCCTTTCCGGACTATATCGAGAGATTCCGCGATGGGTTCAATCGACCCTGTATTTTCAAGGACCACGTCTACGCCGATTCCGCCGGTGAGGTCGGAGATGCGTTTCCGAAGATCTTCCTTCTCCACGTTGATCACCACGTCCGCTCCCATTTTTTTTGCCATTTCAAGACGGAAGGACGCGTCTCTGTCGAGACCGCTCATGAAAACCGGACCTGCTCCTATGGCCTTGCAGACTTGCATGAGCAAGATTCCCCTCGCTCCCGGTCCGAGGATTGCCACGGACTCTCCCGCACGGACGCCCATTCTCGAAACGATGCTGTGGACCGATCCCGCTGTGGGCTCCATGAGGACCGACGCCCGGGAATCCACGTGATCGGGGAGGACATGGAGCTGAAATTCAGGCCATACCGTGTATTTTGCAAAGCCCCCTCCCGTGACGTAATGGGCTCTGCCGTCCATGGGCTTCAATGTATTGCAGATGTTGAACCGTCCTTCCAGGCATGCCGGGCAATGACCGCAGTAGAAAGTGACTATTTCGCAGACCACCCGGTCTCCGGCCTTCACGCGGCTCACTTTCTGACCGGTTTCAACCACCCGCGCCACGATCTCGTGACCCTGGACGACATTTCGCTCCGGATGGAGTACGGCTGCCTTTTCCTCTTTGCTCGCCCCCCACTTGTGAATATCGCTGCCGCAGATGCCGCAGTATTCCACCTCGAGCAATACGTCATGGGGAGCATAGGGGTTCTGCCCCAGCTTTGGAACGGGCACTTCCACAAGGGCCACGTCGCCGTTCGAGTGGGTTACAAGGCCTGCCATTGTTCTTTCCATAAAAAAATTCTCCCTTCTCTTTCGATAGTAAGGCGCTCAGCGGGCCTCGCCTGATTTTTTTCTTCGGGATGCTCTCCATCTGCCATATATGGGAGTGGACTGGATGAGGGAAAAAAGAGCGATGAAAAGGAGAACGGCGGAGATCGGGTTCTCCAGGAAGATCATCCACGAACCCTGGCTCATGAGGAGGGACTGATGAAGGCTCACGTCAAGCATCCTCCCGAGAATGAGTCCAACCACCAGGGGAGCCACGGGAATCTTCAGTTTATCCATGAAATAACCCAGGATGCCGAAGCCGAACATCAGGCCGACTTCGAAGAAGTTGTTGTTGATGGCGAAGGACCCGATGACGCACAGCACAACTATGGCTACGGAGAGCACCTTGTTGCTTATCCGGGTTACGAAAATGCACGCTTTTGTGAAAAGAATACCCTCGGCAAACATAAAAAAGTTCGACAGGAATATTGCCCACAAGAGAGTGTAGGTTACCCCCGCATACTCCGTCATAAGGGTGGGGCCGGGCATGATGCCGTGGATCATCAGCCCTCCGAGGAGAATGGCGGTGGAGGAACTTCCGGGAATACCGAGGGAGATTGTGGGGATGAGCGCACCGCCGACCACGGCATTGTTCGCGGCCTCGGGAGCCGCGATTCCGTAGGGGCTGCCCTTCCCGAAAGACTCCTTGTCGTCGGATGCCCGCTTCGCCTCATTGTAGGCGAACCAGCAGGCTGTGTCGCCTCCCGTGCCGGGGATTATGCCGGTAAAGACCCCAATGAGGCTCGAACGTATAAAGGTCGGGATGAGGGGACGAATTTCCCTCCAGGGAAGGAGGATTCTGTCGGTAATTAAATTTACCCGTTCCACCAGGCTTTCTTCCTTCTCGATCAGGCGGATGGCCTGGGGGATTGAAAAGAGACCGATAAGGGCCACGGTGAAGGGGATGCCGGAGAAGAGATTGATGTTTCCGAGGGTGAACCGGGGAATGCCCGTTACGGAATCCATCCCTACCGTTGAGAAAAGAAGCCCCAGGGAACCGGCGAGAAGTCCCTTGATGGCCGAGCCCTGGGAAAGAGACCCGATGATCGTCATGCCCAGCACCGCCACGGCAAAAAGTTCTACCGGTCCGAACATGACGGCAATGCCTCCGAGAACCGGAGCGACGGTCAGCAGGAAAAGGGAACTGATGATTCCACCCACGAAGGAAGCTGTAAGGGAAATCCCCAGCGCCCGCCCCGCCTCGCCCCGCTGCGCCATGGGATAGCCGTCGAGAATCGTGGCCGCAGCGGCGGGAGTGCCGGGGGTACGGATGAGAATCGCAGCGATGGACCCTCCGTACATGGCCCCCATGTATATGGAAGCCAGCATGCTGATACCCGTTTCAGGCTTGAAGACAAAGGTCACCGGAAGAAGAATGGCAATGGCCATGGTGGCGGAAAGGCCCGGCATGGCGCCCACGAAAAGTCCCAGTCCAGTTCCTGCTGCCACGGCTAAAAGGTTGTACCCGCTCAGAACAGAGGTCAGTCCCAGAAGAATATTGTCGAGAATCATGGCATCTGCCTTCTTTCCTAGCTTTCAAAAAAAGGTTCAAGAAGTCCCATGGGTATGGGGAGCTTCAAAAACCAGACGAAGAGAAAGTAAATAAAAATTGAAAAACAGATGCTTACGAGAAGAATTTTGAAGGTTCCCAGTGCACGGAGATAGCTGTAGCTGATGATCATAAAGATAGGGGTTGCAACAAAATAGCCGATCCTGGGGATAAGAAATATGTAGACAGCGGTTAAAGCCACATAACTCACCACACGGGGCACCAGAATTTTTTCCTCGGGTGCCTTGCTGATCGGAACTCCGCTTCCCCTCCGCACTTTTCTCAGGGCCTCGACGACCATGGAGGCGGTAAGGATAAATACGAGGCTTGCGATAATTGTGGGGAAATGCGCTGCTGTGCTTGGCATGAAAAACGCCTTTATAAAAAAATAAAGGCCGAGACCGACAGTGAATACTGCAAAAAGAACGTGCTGCACAAGATATCCCAAAGTACTTACCTCCCATGTCGTTTCCTCTATGTATCTGCGCTGGGTGCCGCAGACATGGAAGAACTTCCAGCGTCTGTTACGGAATACCGCAGTAAATATCTAAAAAAGCGCCGCGGAAACAAATCTGCCGCGGCGCTTTGCAAACTTTCTGAACTGCTATTTTTTCCCCTGGTACTGTTCTTTTACTTCATCCCAGATTATTTTGAACGCGGCTTCCTGTTCCTTCAGCATTTTCGCGTAATCATCACCGAACTTCATGTCGATGATGCTTGCACGGTCATTGCATGCCTTTACGAATTCAGGCATCTCGGCCATCTTTTTGAAGGCTGCGATGAGGGTATCCCTTGTCTCCGCCGGTATTCCCTTGGGAGCACTGTATCCCCGGGAGGAACCGGACACGACGTTATAGCCGAGTTCTTTGGCAGTCGGAACATCGGGGATAAGCTCGTATCTATTTTCGGTAAAGACCGCGAGAGCGCGAAGATTGCCCGCTTTAATCTGGGGATAGGTTATTCCGAGGTTGTTGAAGCTGGCGTCAATTTTGCCGCCCATGGCTGCCTGCCAGGAGGGGCCGTCCCCTTCAAAGGGAATCATCTGGAACTTCAGGCCGCTGGCTTTTTCAAAGATCAGGGTGGTGAAAAAGTCGTCTCCGCCTACGCCGGAATTTCCAACAGTGAGTTTGCCCGGGTTTTCTTTTGCCGCCTTGAGAAAATCCTCCACTGTTTTGTAGGGGCTGTCCTTGGCAACGACAATAATACCGGGATCTGTCACTACGTTCGCAATGGGTTCGAGTTCACTGATATTGTAGGTAATTTCGGGATTCATGATGTAGTTGGTCTGAAGCATGGGGGTATTCGTTATGCTGAGGGTGTAACCGTCTTTCTTTGCCGTCTTCGCGAGCTGTGTCCATGCTATGGCTCCGGTCGCACCGGGGATGTACTGGTTGATGAAGGACTGACCGATTGCTTTTTCGAGAAAGGGCTGGGTAAGCTGGGCGAGCGTATCGCTTCCCCCACCGGCTTTGAACCCCTGCAGTACAGTAATCTGTTTTGTCGGATACTCTGCGAAGGCCGCCTGCCCTGCCATTACGCACACCAGGAGCACCAATATTCCCACAATCCACCGTGATTTCCTCATTCGCAAATCTCCTCCTTCAGGTTGTATGAATATAGCGTTTCTTTGGACCCTTCGTGAAGAACACAGATACGGGTATTTCTGAAGAAACGGATAATCAAGCTTCTCTGGGGAATTTTACGTTTTTTTGTCTACTGGCGAAATCTCTGCTCGACCAAGATCAACCAGAAAAGTTAGAATCAGCACTAGATTATCCTTAACGAATCATATTGTCAAACTTTGTTCCTGGCCATTTCCCGGGACTTTTAAATCATTTTTTCAGAGCGAAAAATTTCTTATCGTTTATGAAAGAGTCTCCAAAAAAAATTGCATTTTGGTTGGGGATGTTCTGCCGGGGCAACAATGGTTTTCGTACTGTTCGTTCACCGGCAGAGCAGTATTGTCAGATCGTTGACGTTCGTTCCCGTGGGGCCGGTCCGGATGAGGCTGCCGCAGGCTTCGAGGGCATTATAGGAGTCATTGTCGTTCAGGTATGCTTCAAGGTTCATGCCGAGGGTTGCGAGGGCATCCCGGGTTGTCCCGTCCACGATTCCTCCTGCGGCATCGGTAGGGCCGTCCGTTCCGTCGGAGCCGACGGAGAGGACTACCGTATTTTTCATCTCTGCTATACCCTGAGCGGCCGCAAGGGCCAGCTCCTGGTTTCTGCCCCCTTTTCCCCTTCCTCTGAGGCGAACCACCGTCTCTCCTCCGAAGACTAGAGCGCAGGGAGGCTTGAGGGGGTTTCCCGATTCGCGGATCTCCCGGGCCAGGGCGGCTAGAAAGGCCCCCGCCTCCCGGGCTTCGCAGTCGAGGGTGGTGGTCATGAGAAGGGGGGTGTACCCCCGGGAAGCGATTTCTTCCATGGCTGCCTCGCAGAGCCCCTTGCCGCTGCCTGCTATTATCGTGGATACGTTGGGAACCCTTCGGGGGGTTTCCTGCCGAAGGGCCTCAAGCACCCCGGGAGGAAGGGAGAGTCCGTATTTGTCCACTATGGCGAGAGCCTCCCGAACCATGGAGTTGTCGGGGTGGGCCGGCCCGGAGGCGATGCTGTCCAGCCGGTCCCCCAGCACGTCGGAAAGCACCACGGAGAAGACATGGGCCGGGGCTGCGGCCAGGGCGAACCGCCCGCCCTTCACTGAAGAGAGGCGCTTGCGGATCATGTTTATCTCGACGATATTGGCCCCTGACGCCAGCAGGTCACCTGTGACAGAGATGAGTTCCTCAAGGGAAACCCCCGGCAGGGGTTTTTCAAAAAGGGCGGACCCGCCCCCCGAGACGAGGAACAGGACTGTATCCTCCGGCGAGAAACCCTTCATCATCTCGAGGATCTTCGCTGTTCCCAAAAGGGTATTTTCGTCCGGCAGAGGATGGCCTGCTTCGATTATCTCAAGCCCCGGTATGGGGCCGAGGGAATGGCCGTATTTCGTGAGGACAACGCCTCTTTCCACCACAGGGCCGAGGACGTCCACCGAAGCCTTTGCCATCCTCCAGGCGGCCTTGCCTATGGCAGCGAGGTAAATTCTGCCTGAAAGGGCAAGGCGTTCGGAAAAGGCCGGGCTTTTTATGGCCTTGCGGACCGCATTCTCGGGAAGCACCGCCTCAATGGCAGCGAGGGCTGTTTTCAGTGCATCCTGACGCATTCCGTCTTCCATCTAGCTCACCTTTTTCGGGGAGGGCGGTTTTTTAGCCCCCGAGGGCTGAAAATCTTCGGCAAATACATAGGTATTTTTTCCCCTCTCCTTCGCCTTGAACATAGCGATATCCGCTTTCTTCAGCAGTTCGTCCCCGCCGGTGGTGCTGAGGCACGAGAGGGCAACCCCTACCGAAATGTGAATTGGCAGGCTGTGGCTTTCTACGAAGAAAGGCTCCCTGAAGATCTCCATAAGGCGCCGCACGAGCCCCTCCACTTCCTGCCGGTCAGCCATGTCGGGGAAGACGATGGTGAACTCATCCCCTCCGTACCGACAGACAGTATCCATCTCCCTTATGGAAGAGCTTATTCTGGCCGCCACATCCTGAAGAAGCTGATCGCCTATGGCGTGTCCCCACCGGTCATTAATGGCCTTGAAATCGTCGATGTCGATAAAGAAAAGGGCGACTCCCGTATTCCGGCGACGGGAGAGAAGAAGGGCATGGCTGAGCCGGTCAGAGAAAAGATATCGGTTGGGGAGGCCTGTCAGGAAATCATGGGTTGCCTGGTGGTGGATCTGTACCTCAATGGTCTTGCGCTCAGTTATGTCGGAATGAGTTCCGGCGACCCGGACCGGTTTTCCCTCCCCGTCCCTTGCCACCACGCAGCCGCGGTCGAGAATCCATCGGATTGAGCCGTCTTTTGCATGCACGCGGTATTCAATACGGTAATTTTCCGTCTCTCCCGTGAGGCACTTCTTGACGGCTTCCTTCAGGCGGGGACGGTCCTCTTCCAGGATAAGCTCCTCCCATTGGGGGGAATGGGGGGAGGAATAGGAATGCCCTCCGCAGGAGAGGATCTTCCCGTCCTCGGGGGGTATTTCAGCATCGCATCCCAGAATTTCCCGGGAGAGGGAGGAAAGGTCCAGCCTGCCGGAGGGCACATCCCATATCCAGAGGCCGTCCCCCACACCGAGGAGGGCGAGCTTCAGCATCTTTTCGCTTGACATGTAATCCTCCTCGGCCCGCATCCGTTCGGTCATTTCAATCTTCATCTCTTCGTTGGCCTTGAGAAGCTCCCTTGTCCGGATCTGTACCTGATCCTCAAGGAAATTGCGGTAGAGATCCAGCTCCTTGCGGGATTTCTCCACCTCCTGCATTTGATGGAAGAGGTCAAGGTTGAGCTTTCGAAGGTTTGAATAGAGCTCATAACTCTCGAAGGCAGTCGCCGAAGCGTGAAGGGTCAGCGAAAGGGAGGCGAGGGCGTAGTCGGCGATTCCCTCCCAATCCTCGTCAAGTATTCCAACAAACATCCCCCTGGTCCGGGAGACGGTGGTCATGACGTGGAAAATCATGGTCGTCCCTGAATCGGGAAAGTAGGAGACTACGGGTTTTTTCCTTTTTATGGCCCAGCTGAAGGTCCGGTCTTCTATTCTTTGTGCCACCATCTCCTCGATCCCCGGCAGGAACTCCCCGGGAATGCAAAGAGCCGGGTAAAAGGATGAATCCTCATCCACAAGATATATGGCGCAGGCTTTGAAAGCCATAATCTGCCGGACTCTCCCTATGATTTGTTCCAGGATAAGCTCCGGGTCATTGAGCTTGTTGAGACTGGTGTCAAAAGTCGAGAGGAGGGTGGCCGCCTCAAAGGTTTCCATTCCCACGTTCTTTTCCTTCCAGAGCCGGGCGTTACGCTCCTCAAGAACTTTTATCCGCTGCTGCAGCCGTGCTGTTTCAGAGGGCATGGCCATGGCATTCACCTTCCCGCACCGAGAAATGAGGAGGATATGTCGGTGATCTGGCGATCCCCCTGAAGGACAACGGCGGAAAAGACCGCGGCGGGTACGCCCGTCTCTTTCCACAGAGAGGAGGATATTTCAGGAACGACGGGGGTGCCGCTGCGCCCCTGCAGAGCCGCGATGGCCAGTGAATTGGCCGCCGAGAGGAGGGTGGCTTCAAGGACCGACTGGGACGCGTGGGGAGAATGGTGAAACCGGACGATTGTTTCCAGGGAGGAGGGGATTTTCCACTCCCGAAGAAGGGCGGCTCCCAGCTGGGCATGGTCAAACCCCAGGACCTCCCGCTCCGCAGCAGCAAGGGAGATTCTTTTGGCGGAGGCATATTCAAGGGCCTGGCGGGCCTGCCGGGGTATCTGCCGGATGAGAATCAGCTTGCCGATATCGTGAAGGAGCCCGGCAACGAAGAGCCGCTCCTCCGAGACCCCAATTTTTTCAGAGGCTAGAAGCCGGGCATAAACTCCGCAGGCTATGGAATGGCGCCAGAAATTTTTCATATCTATATATTCCGGAGAGATGTCAGTGAAATATTGGACTGCCGCGATGCCGAGGGCCAGGGTGGAAAGCTCCTTCGTTCCGATGATCGCCACGGCGCGGCTGACCGTCTCGATCTTCGAGGGGAAACCGTAGAAGGCGCTGTTCACGAGCTTCAAAAGCCTTGTGAGAAGGCTGGTGTCGCTGCTGACCGTCTCTGCGATCTGGGAAGCGGAGCTGCGGGCGGAATTAATCACTTCCATGATTCTGTAATAAACATCGGGAAGGGAGGCAAGACGGACCTCCCGGGAGACGAGATCCGCCGGAGTGAGAACGCCTTCCTTTTCATGGGCCTGCCCCGGGGCCTTCTGGGCCGGGAGAGGGGGTGCAAACTCAGGAAGCTCCTTCCGGAGCAGGGCAGAGGCAGTCCGGTGGAGCGCAACTTCATACATTTCCTTCATGGGAGATCCTTCAGGTTTCGTCACAAAGAGGCGGGCAAGAAGAACCTCCGCCCGGGCCATTATCTCCTGGGAAATCTCAGCAGGTGCCTCCAGGGGCAGATCCTCGTCATGATCCTCCGTTACGGTGACTTCCGCCACTCCCCATATTTTCATGGTCTGAATATGTTTTTCCGTGAGGGTCGAACCGGATGGAAGGAGAAAACGGCCATTAAAGGCGATAAGGTCCTTTTCCAGAACCATCCCCGCTTTGAGATTATCCACCGGAATGAGCGCCATGAACATCCTCCCCCTTACGCTGACACACAGGAACGATAAAAAGATACCATATTATGAGAAGTTTTTGTGAGGAACAGGGGAATTTAACTGTCTGTTCTTCTGCTGCAGCGCTGAAAACTCTTTTTCGAGAAAGGCAAAGACCTCCCCTCGGTCAGCAAACCCTTTTTCGATATTTTCCCTGGCCGCCCGTCTTCTCAGCTCCCCCACGGCCCTTCCGGGAGGGAGGGAGAAATGACGGAGGATCTCACCCCCTGTGGGAAGGAGTTCTTCTTCCATCCCCTTTCTCTGGGCCATGGTGAGAAGGATCAGGGTGTTCTCCTTCAGCATCGGCTGAAGGGGCCCGGAAGACGAGAGGCTCCGGGTGAACTGCACGAGATCTGCCGCGAAGGACGGTCCCTTCCCGTCCATCAGCTCTGCAAGAACCGCCGGAGGGGTCCTCCGCCGAAGAAGGTTTCTGAGGCGCACGAGTTCCGATATCCGCTCAGTCACTGCGCTTCCCCATGCAAAGGGGTGAAGGACTTTCCCTGCAGCAGAGGCCCTTTCTTCGTCCAGGGGCTCATTCTTTTCAGGAAAGGAGAAGAGCCCGGCGGCTTTGAGATGCAGGGGGGCATTCTCCTCCGTCAGAACTCTTTCCGCCTGGAGGAGCAGGGAAAAATCCTCTTCGGACAGGGCTGAATCCGGAAAAACCCCTTCAAAAAGCCCGGCCGTCCGCAGCCCCCGAAGGAAGAGCGGCGCGTCCCCCTCAAGGCCAAGGCGAACTTCCCTTCCGATGCGTTCGCCGGGACATCCTCCCAGGGCAGTTCGTACCGTCCGGCAGAGGGCTGCGGAATTCTCGTCGGCCCGAAAACCCGGCAGGGTCGCGGCAAACCGGTGAAGGCGAAGGGCCCGGAGTGGGTCTTCAGCGAGGCGGTCTTCTCCCCTGCCGTTAAAGCGCAGAAGACGGTCAAAGACGTCGTTCACGCCCTCGGACGACCCCACCAGCTCCCCCCTTCGCCGGAGGGCCAGGGCATTCACCGTCAGGTCCCGCCGTTCCAGGTCCTTTTCAAGGGAGGATCTGCCATGGGAAAATATCTGAACATGCCCCTTCTCCAGGGGGAGCAGAAAAATCTCACACCCCCGGGGCCCCAGAATCTTCCCTGCCGGGAAGAGGGTCTTCAGGGCCTCAAGGGGCGCGCTGCAGGTGATGTCGATGTCCCGGGGCTCACGGCCGCAGAGGAGGTCCCGAACCATTCCTCCGACATAGACCCCCTCGTACCCGGCCTCTTCGAGAAGGCGCAGGATTGTGCCTCCCCGGTCAAGAAGATCCTTCAAGGACTGCTCTTTTTCCCGTCTTCCGCCAGAGGACGGCCGTAGAGCATGGCCATCCCTGTGGATTTATGCTTGACTTTGTATCCCACGAACCCGCTCGCGATCACCTTCGGATGGTAGTCATAGTTGCGGAGGAGGATCTCCCTGTGCCCCCGGGTCTGCACCGCCGAGGGTTTCCTCAGGTTTTTGTACAGTACGAAGCGGGGGTGGCCGCCGTATTTGAATTTGAAACGCACCGCCAGAAAGCCGGATTTCAGAACGTTCGTCAGGCTGAAGATATTCTTCGGCGAGACCGTGGTGTAGAGGTGATAACGGTGGGGATACAGTATGGTCTCCATGAAGAGGTAGGTGAAGAATTGGATGTTGTTTCCCCGGAAGGCCGAATCGGTGATGCAGAAATCCATAACTGCCAGATGCCCCTTCTCGGATTCGTCCAGTTCGAGATCCACCAGGGCATCATCCACGTATTCATCCACGTAGGATACCGCTCTCAGGGCGATGAGACGCCCCTCGGCAAAGACGCCGGCGACGGCCCCCTCCCCGTCGATGCTCTCCTCAATGGTGTTTGCCTCGGCAAAAAAGCCTTCGTCTCCGATCTCCTCGGTGATCCTCCGGTGAAATCTCAGGGCCTCGGGGATATCTCCCCGGGTCAGCAGGCGCATGGTGCACCAGACAGGGCGGATGAGGCCGAGTTCCCGTTTCTGAAGAAAAAACTGCTGACTGACAGAGGGCATTCCCCATCGATCCCCTTCGCGGTAGAATGACAGCCTTTTACGGATCATAAGACGGGTGAAAAACTTCTCAGGGAGATTCATGTATTATTATACAAGAGGATAAAGGGGGAACAAGGGATGATTCGGGTGACTCTGGGAGAAAGAAGGGATTATGACCGCCGGGAACTGAGGGCAGCCCTCGAAGGGCTCCTGGAGGACCTGGGAGGGATCCGACAGTTCTTTTCCCCGGGGGACAGGGTGCTGCTGAAGCCGAATCTCCTCTCGGCTTCAGCGCCGGAGAAATGCGTCACCACCCACCCCGAGGTAGTTCGGGGGGTTGCTCTGCTGGTTCTCGAGGCGGGAGGAAAACCCCTTATCGCCGACAGCCCCGGGCTGGACGGTTTTGCAAAGGTTGGGGAAAAGACCGGCATGGCTCAGGTTGCCCGGGAGCTCTCGATCCCCCTGGAGGAACTGGACGACTCCTCCCCCCTCCCCATGGCCGAAGGGTCCGTCTTCCGCAAGGTCGAGGTCGCCCGACAGGCCCTCGAGGCCGATGCCATCATCAATTTGCCGAAGCTGAAGACCCATGCCCAGATGACCCTCACCCTGGGGGTAAAGAATCTCTTCGGCACGGTGGTCCGCCAGAGGAAGGCGGAGTGGCACTATACAACCGGCCTTCACAGGGATATCTTCGCCGATCTTCATCTCGACATCGCCCGCAGTCTTGCTCCGGCTCTCACCATTCTCGACGGAATAGAGGGTATGGAGGGGAGGGGGCCGGGAAACGGCACTCCCCGTTCCTTCGGCCTCCTTGCAGCCTCCCCCGATCCCCTCGCCCTTGACCTCTCGGTCTGCTCCCTTCTGGGAGTTGCCCCCGAATCCTTCCCCCTCTATCGGGCAGCGAAAAAAAGAGGGCTTCTTCCTGTCTGGGAAGAGATGCGGAGCCCGTCATTTCCGGAAGGATTCGTCTTCCCTGCAGTGGACATCCCGAGGCTTGACGCCCTGCACCTTCTCCCCGCCTTTCTCGACGGATTCGCCAAGCGCCACCTCTCCTCCCGCCCTGTTCAGGACCGGGATAAGTGCATCCACTGCGGCAAATGCGTCTCCCTATGCCCCGCCGGCGCCATGGAGCTCACCCGGGAGGGGCGAATTCTCATCGATTACGAAAAATGCATCCGGTGCTACTGCTGTCAGGAGGTCTGCCCCGAGGACGCCCTGACTTTTTCCAGAGGGCTCATTCTGAGAGGGCTCGAATTCTTTCACCGCTGAAGGGCGCAGCAGAGTTTATACTTTTGTTGCTCAAAAATTGTGGCCCGGAATTTTCGCCCTATAATGACATAAAAGAAGGGGGTTTTTCCCTCTTTTTTGCTCTTTTACGGAGAAGTATCCTCAGAAAGAGCGGGCAACGCCGGTTTTATTCCATCCAATTCTACAGGGGGAGAGAGAATGAATCTGACAGAAGCAAAGGGAATCATGGAGGGAGCCTTCGAGGCTGATTATCTCAATTTTCTCATGTTCGACCTGGCGGGAGGGATGCGGTCCGTAACCCTGCCGAAGAGGTATGTTTCAAAAAAAGTCCTTGAGGACGGAATCGGGTTTGATGCCTCAAACTACGGCTTCGCCAAGGTGGATCAGTCGGACATGGTGGCCATACCCGACTCCTCGACGGCCCTTCTCGAGGAGCGGGACGGCTTCAGAACCGTGCATGTCCTCTGCGATGTGGTCTCCACCGACCGAAAGACCTTCGATCAGTACCCCCGCTCGGTAGCGAAGAAAACCGCCTCCTGGCTGCGGGAGAAGAACCTCGCCGATTCGGCCATGATGCTTGTGGAACTGGAGTATTACGTCTTCGACTCGGTGGAATACTCCACGGGGCTGAACTTCGCCTCCTATTCGGCCGTCTCGGCGGAGGGATTCGGCGGCCAGTTCGGCACGCCTCCCCGCTTCGAGCCCCTCGGCGGCTATCACGCCCTGGCCCCCCGGGACAGGTATCTCGACTTCCGGAACAGGACGATTCAGCTCATGGAGGACGCGGGGATTCCTGTAAAGTACCACCACCACGAGGTCGGTGCCTCCCAGCTCGAGATCGAGCTTGACTTCATGGACCTCGTCAAGGCTGCGGACAGCGTCTGCATCGCCCGGTGGATCATAAGCACAGTAGCGGCGGAGATGGGCCTTTTCGTCACCTTCATGCCAAAGCCCCTCTATAAAATGCCCGGAAGCGGAATGCACGTCCACCAGTTCCTCGAGAAAAAGAGGCAGACGATTTTCCCTGGATCGGAGCTGCACGGCCTCTCAAAAGAGGGGCTTGCCTATATCGCCGGTCTTCTCGACCACAGCGTCACCGGCAGCCTTCTTGCCTTCACGAACCCCTCCACGAACAGCTTCCGCAGGCTCGTCCCCGGCTATGAGGCCCCTGTGGGGGCCACCTTCGCCAAAGGATCCCGCCGGGCTGCCGTCCGCATTCCGGGGTATCTCAAGGAGGACGAGGTGCGGATTGAGTACCGTACGGGAGACGGCTCGGCGAACATCCACTACATGCTCTCCGCCATGGTCCTGGCCGGAGGGGAGGGCATTCTCAGAGGAGCCGACCCTGTGGCTTCGGGGTACTCCGCCGGAGACGGTTCGGAGGAGAAGGTCTTCCCCCTCACCCTCGACCGCGTTCTGGAAGGCCTGCGGAAGGACAGCGAGTATCTTTCTCCGGCCTTTCCCGAGAAGCTTCTCGATCTGTGGATAAAAAGAAAGGAGAAGGAGGCCCTGTACGTCTACTCGGCCCCCACTCCCCAGGAGTACGAACTGTATTTTTAGAGATTCTCAGGCGAGGAAGGCCAGCAGCAGCCCTCCGGCGAGGACGGAGCCTATCTGCCCCGAGACGTTCGCACCCACGGCATGCATGAGGATGAAGTTGTGCTTGTCCTCAGCCGAGGCGAGGCGCTGGACGAGACGGGCTGACATGGGGAAAGCAGAGATGCCGGCCGCCCCGATCATGGGGTTGAGCTTTTGCCTCCGGAAGATATTGATCGCCTTGGCGGAGAGGACCCCCACCGCCGTGTCGAGGATGAAGGCCACGAGCCCCATGGCCAGGATGAGCAGGGTCGTGGGGTGAATGAACCGCTCCCCCGTCATGGTCGCGGAGATGGCGAGCCCCAGCAGGATGGTGACGATGTTCGCCAGCTCGTTCTGGGCCCCCTTCGCGAGGCGGTCCACCACTCCGCTCTCCCGGAGCAGGTTCCCGAACATGAGAAAGCCGATGAGGGAAGCCGAGGCGGGGGCGAACATCCCCGCCGCCAGGGTGATCCCCAGGGGAAACAGCACTTTTGTGGTGCGGGGGACCGCTTTTTCGGAATAGGGCATGGGAATCCGCCGCTCCTTCGGTGTCGTCAGAAGCTTGATCACCGGGGGCTGGATCACCGGCACGAGGGCCATGTAGGAATAGGCCGCCACGGAGATGGGCCCCAGAAGGTGGGGGGCGAACTTCGAGGAGACGTATATGGAGGTGGGTCCGTCGGCAGCGCCGATAATGCCGATGGAGGCCGCCTCCTTAATGTCAAAGCCGAAGAGGAGGGCGAGCCCCATGGTGAGGAATATTCCCGCCTGGGCGGTGATGCCGAAGATGAAGGTCACCGGATTCTGAAAGAGAGGGGTGAAGTCGATCATCGCCCCGATGGCGATGAAGATCAGGAGGGGAAACATTTCGTTCGCTATCCCCGCCTCGAAGAGGATGCTCAGCGCTCCGTGCTGCATCTGGCCTCCCACCATATGGGTCAGGGCGGAGGTCATGGGGATATTCACCAGAAGGGTTCCGAAACCCATGGGGAGGAGAAGGGAAGGCTCATACTCCTTCACGATGGCAAGATAGATCAAAGTCAGTCCCACCCCGGTCATTACGATCTGCTTCCAGGTGATCAGGGCGAATCCGGAAAACAGCTGCTCCATTTTTTTGCCTGCCTTTCCCCCGCGGAGGGGAGGATACAAAAAAACCTCCAGTACGGATCTCAGGTGCTGAAGGTTCCCCTGCAGTTTCAAACCGGTGAGAAAAGCCCGTAAAAGCCTGCTCTCCGGAACTCCATTCCTTCGGGAAATATTGTACCCTCGCCGAAGGGCTTGTCAATGAGGGGCAAATAATTATATCCCCCCTGTCGGTCCTTCCAAGGGGCGGCAGGGGGGAATCCGGTCTATCTGCGGATTTCGTCAGAAGGGGCGTCCGGGGTATAATAGGCAGAAACTATTCCATTTCCTTTAAGGAGGAGATTCTCCATGAAATTATTCCGTAGGGGAGCAACCCTGGCGCTTCTCGTGGGCTCTGCGGCCTTTCTCTTTCTATCCCGGTCCTTCGGGGGCGAGGACATCGTCCTTTCCGTGGACATCCCCTCAGAAGAGACCCTCGTCATCTCCGGAGACAAGGGGGCGGAATCCTTTCTTTCCTTCCCCGTCTCCATCACGGCCGAGGAGACGGCCCGCCTGATAGAGGAGGGGCTGACCAACCCCCTCTACGATGTAAAGGGGCAGAAACTTGACGACAGCTACGGCGAATCCGCCGCAGACATCCTCGTGGAGAAGACCGGGCCGGTGAAAGTCACCCTCGAAAACGAC
>JALHFZ010000221.1 GCA_022837505.1 Synergistaceae bacterium | reverse complement strand
AAGAACAGGGCGGACAGCTTCAAGGGCGGCGCTGTCCCCTCCGGCGATAATCGTGAGGGTCCCCTCCTCCGCTCCCTTCATCCCTCCGCTGACGGGGGCATCGAGAACTGAGACGCCCTTTTGACGGTACACTTCGGCGAGGCGCTCAGCGCACCGGGACGTCGCGGTGGACATCTCGATGAGTATCGTCCCGGGGTGTATCCCCTCTTGTACCTCCGGAGAAAGGAGCAGGGCCTCGATCTCCCCGTCTCCCGGAAGGATCGAAAGAACGATCTCCGCCCCTGAAACTGCCTCTGCCGGGGAATCGGCCACAAGAGCTCCGAGTTTCTGCAGCTCCGCCACAGGGGCGGGGTTGCTGTGAAGAGCAATTCTCAGGGTGTGCCCGGCAAGCAGCAGCCGCCGTGCCATGGGGAGTCCCATTCTGCCGAGTCCGAAAAAAGCGATGCGCTTCATACCGCCGCCCCCTTCTTCATCTGTACTGTATCCGTAAAAATCACCGGAAAAACTTCTCACTGTTTCTGTTTATCAGCCTGTCTCCCTATCCCCGGGCCGTCTTTACAACCGTTGCGTGGACCAGTTCAAGACGCTCCGCAGGGGTTGCGGGGTCGATGACGCAGCCGGGAGCAAGGATGACGCCCTTTCCGCCGTTTCTGGAGGCCACTTCCTTAACCTCCGCAGCCACTTCTTCGTTTGTCTTTCCGAGCCAGTTTTTGCCCCAGCTCAATCCGCCCACAAAGGCCTTGGAGCTGTATTTCCGCACCTCGTCCATGGAGGGGCCGTCATCCCTGTCGTGCCAGCTGAAAGCCTGCACGGGGTAGTCCTGAAGTTCTCTGATGAAGGTGTCGGCTCCATGGAGATGGAGGATGTTGAACCATGTTTTCCCCTTCACGGCGTTGAGTATCTCCAGATCATATTTCCTGACGAAGGCATCGTGGGTCTTCAGATCCATGACCTTGGAGGAGGACATCTGGGAGGCAAAGAAGAGCCCGTCCGCCCCGAGAGCCACGGAGGCCTCAGCAAACTCCACTGTGGCGGCGGTGAAGATCTCGAGAGCCCGGCGTACCCTGGCAGGATCCTGCCCTATATGCTCCATGAGAAGGGCGGGGGAGCAGAGTTTCGCCGCAGTGGTCATGGGGCTGAAGGCCGTC
>JALHFZ010000013.1:1943-48806 GCA_022837505.1 Synergistaceae bacterium | reverse complement strand
CTTCAACAGAATGGGGGGACGGATGGGCTGATCTCCGTATTGACCCCGCAGTCCTTACCCCGTAGAATATGCTTGCCGGGAAAAATATTCCGGCTGAGACCAACTGAATATGAGAACGGAACTTTCAGGGCAATCCGGTGCAACGCCGGAGCGGCCCCGCCACTGTATCCGGGAGAATATCCCCGGAAGCCAGAAAACCTGAAGGAGACGGCGGATGTGTGCGCGGGCAGAAAGCATCCAGAGCACTCTCAAGGGGACCCCGCGGTCCCCTTTTTCTTTTCTCCTAAAGGAGCGTCACTCGTCTTGAAAAAAATCCATCTTTCCACTCTTTTTATCTTCTTTTTCCTGCTGTTTTCACCGGCGGAGGGCTCCCCCCGGCGGATCGTCTCCCTCACCCCCGTGGGGACGGAGATGCTCTATGCCCTCGGCCAGGGGGAGAATATCATCGCCGTGACGGAGTTCTGCGACTACCCCGCCGAGGCCCGGAGGAAGGAGCAGATCGGCGGCTTCGCGGGCTTCAACCTCGAGGCCCTTCTGGCCAGAAAGACCGACCTCCTGGTGCTCTCGGATATCCACGAACAGTTCCTCCCCCAGGTTCGGGCCATCGGAATCCCCTGCGTCCTGCTGAGGCAGAAAAGAGTGGAGGATATCTTCACGGGGCTTTCTGACCTCGGCGCGGCCTGCGGCGCGGAGGAAAGGGCCGCCGGGATCATCGCCTCAATCCGCGATCAGATGGAGGACGTGCGCCGGAAGGTTTCAGCCCTCCCCTCCCGCCCCCGGGTCCTGCTCTCGGTCTCCCGGGATCTCGCCGAAAAGCGCCTCACCTCGGTCTACATCGCCGGGAGAAACACCTTCTACGACGAACTGATAGAGATGGCCGGCGGACAGAACGCCTCCCGGGAGGAGGGGATCCTCTACCCCCGCATATCCCTTGAGGGAGTTTTGAAGATCGCCCCCGAGATCATCTTCGACCTCGTAGGGGACAAGGCCTTCTATCATTCCGTCGGACCGGTGGACCTCGACACCCTCTTCAACCCCGCCGCGCTGAAGGCAGGGTGGAAGACGAGCGCCGACCTTCCGGCCACCAGGGAGGACCGGATCTTCATCTTCGACGGAACGGTCTTCCTCCGCCCCGGCCCTCGGGTGGCCTCGATTCTCCGGGCCTTTGCAGAAAAAATCCACCCTGAAATCCCCTGGGCCCCATGAAACCCCTTCTGGAAGTCAAAAACCTGGGGCTGACCCTGAACGGACAGGCAATTTTGAGGGACATCTCCTTCTCCGTGGAGAAGGGGGAGTTCATCGGGATCATCGGCCCCAACGGGGCGGGAAAGAGCAGCCTCCTCAAATGCCTCGGCCGCCTCGAGGACCGGGGGTCGGGCTCGGTTTCCATCGACGGAAGAGACCTGGGCGGGTTTTCCGCCAGGGAGATCGCCCGGCGGATCGCCTGGGTTCACCAGGGGAGCTTCGATGACCTCCCCTTCACGGTGAGGGAGTTCGCCCTCCTCTCCCGCTACCCCTGGAAGGAGTCCTTCGCCGGAGAGACCGGGGAGGACCGGAAGATTCTTTCAAGGGTTTTCAGCCTGACCGGCCTGGATGACCTCGCCGACCGGCCCCTGGGTCTGCTGAGCGGCGGTGAACGGCAGAAGGCCCTGCTCGCGGCGGCGCTGGCCCAGACTACGGACATCCTCTTCCTCGACGAGCCCACCTCATACCTCGACTACCGCCACCAGGTGGAGACCCTCGCGCTGGTCGAACGGGTCAACCGGGAGGAGGGGACCACCATCTTCTTCATCACCCACGACGCCAACCTCAGCCTCCGCTGCGCCCGGCGCATCCTCGCCCTCAAGGGGGGGCGGCTCTTCTGGGACGGCCCCCGGGAGGATTTTCTATCCGGCGATCTTCCGGGAAAGCTCTTCGATACCCCCTTTCATTATTTCAGCCAGACGGGCGGGGGAATCCCCTACATGGTCCCCGAGGGCCTTCTGAAATGAGACGCCTCGCCCTCCCCGTACTCTTTCTCTTCTCCCTTGGGGCCGTCCTCCTCGCTCCCTTCGTGGGGATGCTCTCCCTCACCCCGGCGGACCTGTGGGCCTCCCTCTCGGGGACGGAGGGGCGGATTTTTCTCGAACTCCGCCTCCCCCGGGTGCTCCTGGGGTGGATCACCGGGGCGACCCTCTCTCTCTGCGGAATGGTCTTTCAGGCCCTCTTCCGGAACTCCCTCGCCTCGCCGGACATGCTCGGAGTCTCCACGGGAGCTGCCTTCGGCGCGGTCCTCTCCATCCGGTACGGCCTGGCCTTCTCCTTTCTGGGGATCTTCTCGGGCCTCTCCCTCTCGGCCTTCCTCGGGGCAATGGCAGCAACGGCGATCATCTACGGCGCGGGCTCCCTCTCCCGGGAGCGAAGGGGCGGGTCCACCCTGCTGCTCAGCGGCGTGGCCATGAGCTTTCTCTTCGGAAGCCTCAACATGCTCATCCAGTACGGAGCGGGGTACGTGGACACCTTCCGGATGATGCGCTGGTCCATGGGGGGAATTTCGGCCGTGGGGTTCTCCGCACCCCTTACAGCTCTGCCGGCCCTCGTCCTGATTTACTTCGCCTCCCGGCTGTACGCCCCCGAGCTGAACCTCCTCGTCTGCGGAGAGGAGATGGCCCAGAGCCGGGGTGTTCCCGTGGGGAAGCTTGAACGAATCCTCTTCTTCGCCGTCTCCCTCGCCGTGGGGCTGAACGTGGCAATCTGCGGCCCCATCGGCTTCGTCGGCCTCATGAGCCCTCACATCTGCCGGGCCCTCGTTGGTGCGGATCATCGACGGCTCGTCCCCGCCTCCCTCCTCTTCGGAGGGGGGTTTCTGGTCCTCTGCGACACGGCCGCCCGGACCCTCTGGGCGCCGGCGGAGATCCCGGTGGGAGTGCTCACCTCCTGCCTCGGATCAATCTTCTTTCTCTGGCTGCTGCTGACGGGGAAAAGATGAAGGAGGAAAATCGCCATGCTTGAGATGATGCGTACGGGCGGAGTCCTCATGTGGATCATCGCCGCCCTCTCCGTCGCGGCCTTCGCCGTGGCGGCGGAGCGGCTGCTCTTCTTCCGCAGGGCCTCGGCAGACCCAGGCCCCCTTGAAGAAGCCTTCCGGGCCCATCTCGCCCGGGGGGATCTTCAGGGGATGAGAAATCTGGTCTTCAGCTCGGACAGCTCCCTCTACCGGCTCTTTCAGGCCGCGGTGGAGCACTGGTCCGCCGGACGGGAGGATATGAAGCTCGTGGTGGAACAGCAGATCCGCCGGGAGCTCTTCCGGTGGGAGAAGAACATGTCCCTTCTTGAGGTCATCGGAAGAACGACCCCCCTCCTCGGCCTTCTCGGGACTGTTCTGGGCATGGTGGAGATGTTCGCCTCCCTGCGGACAGGAGGGCAGATCACCGCGGCGGCAGTCACCGGGGGCATCTGGAAGGCCCTCTTCACCACGGTGGCCGGCCTTTCCGTGGCCATCCCCGTACTCTTCGCCTCCAGCCTCCTTTTCCGGAGAATAGACTCCGAGGAGGAGTGCCTGAACCGGGGGGGAGACTTCCTCCTCCGGGAGCGCTTTCTTTCCTCCTCCCCCAAAGAGGACGTGCCCCTGCCATGAGCAGACGGAGGCGGGGCGGAATCGCCCTCGACATCACTCCCCTGATCGACGTCCTCTTCATGCTCATCATCTTCTTCGTCCTTACGGCCACCTTTCTCTCCGGGCAGATCGTGGTGGATCTCCCTCAGGGGGAAGGTATCCGGGAGGGGACGGGGGGATCCCTGCTGCTGACCGTCACTCCTGAGGGCGGCCTTCTGTGGGGAAATCGGGAGATCGGCAGAGAGGATCTTCCCGCCCTTGTGCAGAGCGCCCTCGACGGAAAAGGACAGATCCTCGTGGCCGCCGACCGGTCAGCCCCCTACGGCGACGTGGCGGAAGTCCTCGATCTGCTGCGACGTCTCGGAGTGTCCTCCGCCGGGCTCGCCCTCGAGGGAGGAGAGACGCCGTGAGACGCTGGTTTCCCGCCATCGCCGCCAGCCTGGTCTTTCATCTTCTGCTGCTGCTCATCCCCGCCTCTCTCCCTGAGGCGTCGGAGACCCCACCCGTTCTGCGCCTCGTACTGAGACATATTGAGACCCCGGTGAGGGAACGATCGGAAAAATCAGAAAGAACCGCCCCTGCCGCCTCTCAGCCGAGTCCTCCGCCTATGGAAAACGCGAAAGAAGCTGTCACGTCGGAGGTACTGGAAACATCCGGTACACCCGAGCTGACAGCCGAACTCCCTGTTCCCGAGATACAGGAAAAACCACCTGTGCCAGAGATAGCCAAAAAACCTCTCGTGCCTGAAGTTCCGAAAATACGCCCTGTCCCCCTTCAAAAGAAAACTACCCCTGCAGTGGTTCCGCCAGCGCTTGAAAAACCAATTCCCAAACAAAAGCTCCTTCCTCAGCCACCACGGAAGGTGCAGAAGGAACACGGGCCAGTTCAAAAGGCCGGGAAGAAAAACCTGCCCCCTCCGAAGGGGAAGCCTGTACCGGAGAAAGCACAGGCGGCACCTCCTCTTTCGGCCCGAGCGCCAGGGGTTTCGCTCCCTTCAAAGACTCCAACTGCCGGGGGCGGCGAAGAAAGAAAAGTTTCAAACTCTCCTTCTCCCGGAAAGGCGGCAGAGCCCGTGGACGGAGAGACCCTCTCCATCGTGAAGCGGGTCGTACCCGTCTACCCCCTCTTCTCCCGCAAGCGGGGGGAGGAGGGAAAGGCGGTCATTCTCGTGACCATACAATCAGGGCGGGTCACAGACGCCGAGGTTGAACGAAGCAGCGGCTCGACCCGACTGGACGCCGCCGCCCTCCGGGCCGCAAGACAATGGGTCTTCAGCGATAACGTCACGGTCCGGGCGCGAATCCCTTTTCTCTTTCGGCTCGATACATAAAGAGGAAGACGAGCCTCCACCCGTCTTCCTCTTGTACACCCCTGTTTCGCCACAGTTTCTTTCCCTTAAAAGACGTGCTCCCAGGAGATAAAGAACCGCCGCTCGGGGGTAACGTACCCCTGGCTGTCGAGAACATATTCCTCATCGAGGATATTGGCGCATCCGAGGCGGAAGGTGTTCTCCCGGCCTTTTTTCTGCACCGAGGCGTTCAGGAGGAAAATGTCGTCATCCTTGTAGACGGCGCTGGTGAGAACCCGGTCTGCGAGCCACTGCCCTTCAATCTCCCCCGACCACGTCCCCTTCCACCAACTCAACCTGCTGATGAGCTGCAGCCGGGGAAGGCCTGAACGGACCCAGTCCCCTCCGGCGGGACGCTCTTCGGCATCCGTCCATGAGAACCCCTGGGTGAAGCTCCATGCGTCACTGATCGGGAGGGTGATCTCCCCCTCCACCCCCCAGGCCCGAAACTCATCCACATTCTGATACTGGCCGAACCAGGTCACCGGATCAGAGACATAATTGATCTTGTCAGTCATGTCCATGTAGAAAACTCCGACGTTCCAGGGGTGAATTTCCCCGCCTCCCCGAACGCCCAGGTCCCAGGTCCACCCTTTTTCGGGCTTCAGATCGGGATTGGGCAAGCCGAAGCTGCGGGAGGGCATGAAAAGCTGGTAAAAGCTGGGCATGGCAAAAAAGCGCCCCACGGTGAAATACCATAATTTCCCGGAGGGACTCTCCCAGTTGAGGGAAAGCCGGGGGATGAACTCATCGGCGTCTGCACCCCGGTCTCCGCTCCAGGATTCATACCGCAGGCCGAGGTCGAGGGCCATATCCCCCAGGGGAAGAGAGAACTCGGCAAAGGGGGCGACGTTGGTCCGGGAGAGATCGTAGGGGTCGTTGTTGCCGTAGGGGTTGTCCCGGTTCACGGAGGAACCCTCTTCCCGCCGCCAATCCACGCCCCATACGGCGGGCACGCCGAAGAGGTTCTGCCGATGGCTGAAGGAGGCTCCGAAGGATGTGTCGTCGAAGTTTGTGAACCCTGACAGGTCGAAGACATCTTTGCTGTTTCCGGTGGAATAGATTCGGGCGGTGTTGACCCCGTCGAAATAATTTACAGAAAACCGATGGTAGTCGTTTTTCAGCCGGTTTTCATCCTTAACTCCGAAGAAATCAGTGAAATCCCAGGAGGAGGAGGAGTTTCCCCACTCGGCGAGGAACCGCCATTTCCCTCCGTCAAGCCTCATAAAAAAATCATCCCCGGTGAAATCCCGGGCCCGGTCGTACCCTCCGCCGGGAAGAAGACGGAGGTTGATCTCCCCCTCCTGAGTCCGCATATATCCCGCCGTGGCGGAAAATCCCTCCCCTGCTGCGGTGGCCCGGAAGCTGCCCCTAAACCACCCCTGACTGCCCGCCTCGCCCTTGAGGGACCATTGGCTCTCATCAGCGCCGGCGCGGGTGATGATATTGATGACCCCTGCGGCAGCGTGGGAGCCGTAGATCGCCGACGAGGCCCCCTTCACCGCTTCGATCCGCTCCACGGACTCGAGGGGGATGGTCCTGAGGTCGAAGGGCATTCCGAGCACCGCGCCTGTCCCGTAGCTCGTGTTCATCATGGGTATCCCGTCCACGAGAAGAAGGACCTCCGTAGTCAGGGTGCGGATGGTGATCCCCTTCGGCTGGGTCATGGATGCGCCGCCTGCAAGCCCCACTACTCCGGGAAGGCGGTTCAGAACGTCCTGGACGTTCCGCGCCCCGGATTTCTCAATATCCTCCCGGGTGATCACATAGGCTGGCGCCGGAACATCCTCGAGATTTTCGGCGAGGCGGGATCCTGTGACCACCACTGTGGGGATCTTTTCAGGGGTTTCGGCCGCCTCCAGAGGAAGGCCTGCCGGAAGCAGGATCAGGCAGAGAATGAGAATAAAAAACCCACGTTTTATTGACATTTTTCGTAATTCTCCTTTTCATAAAATATTTCCTTCTGTTTTCCGGAGACAATGAGCGGACTGCACCTGCGGTTCTCTGCTCCTTTCCGGGCAGAATAAAAAATGCGCCCCCCGAGGAGAGCGCAAAAAGATCCTGATGTTCTGAAAGCAGTCCCGCCCTCGAGGACTCTTTCTACACAGTCGGAGCGGCAGTATCGGACTTGGGGTTTCCCCTTCACCGTAGCGGGGCTGTGCCGGATTTTCACCGGCTTCCTGCGCTGCTCCTTCTGCTTTATTGAATTGACTACCGGATTATACGGTCACCCCTCCTCCGGGTCAAGGGACATTCGGGCGCTTGTGGTCGGACTGCGATAAAGTCATCCCAAAGGGGGACAGGAAAAATGTCATCCCTTAATACTCAGGGATGAGGAGTGAAATATTCTTGAGCATCAAGGAAGCGCTAACGCCTGGGTCTCCAGGCCTGTGGGGTTTTCCTGGGATTCTGCTCTTTTCAAAAAAGGGGTTAGGGAGTATCATAGCTCCATCTTCGGGGCAGGGTGAAAATCCCTACCGGCGGTAAAGGGACGGTTTTTCCGTCCTCAAGCCCGCGAGCTGAGAGGCTGATCCGGTGAAATTCCGGAGCCGACTGTAAAGCGGTCTGTCAAAAGGCCGCCAAGTCAGGATGGAAGAAGATGGCCTTCAGAGCCTGTACGCCCCGTTCCGCCTGTGCGGTCGGGGCTTTTCTTTTTTGAGGGGGTAAAAATGATGGAAGCTGTCAGCCGATGCAATAATACCCGGCGAATGGTCTGGACCGCCCTGCTCTCCTCAGTGGCGGCGGTACTCATGTATATCGATATGGCGATCCCGATTTTCCCCAACTTTCTCAAGATGGATCTGTCAGATCTCCCCGCCCTCATCGCCGCCTTCGCGTGGGGACCGGCAGCGGGGGTCCTGGTGGAGCTGGTGAAAAACCTGCTCCACGCCTTCACCACGTCCACAGCGGGGATCGGGGAGGCAGCCAATTTTCTCATCGGATCCGCCCTCGTCGTTCCGGCGGGGATGATCTACCGGCAGTTCCGCATAAAAAAAGGTGCCCTGGCCGGGCTGGTCGCGGGAATCCTCATCATGGGCCTCACCGCTGCCCTGGCCAACTACTTTCTTCTCCTGCCCTTCTACTCCCGGCTCATCCCTCTGGAGAAGATCATCGATCTCTCCTCCCGCATTCTTCCGGCGGTGCACGACAAGTTCACCCTCGTTCTCTACGCCATCGTCCCCTTCAACCTCCTCAAAGGGACCCTGGTTTCCCTTATGACTCTCTGGCTCTACAAGCGGATCAGCTCCCTCTTCTGCCGCTGAAGGAAACGAACGGGGTCCCGGTAAAATTTCGGGACCCCGTTTGTTTTTCTCCCATTTTCATCTTTAAGTATCTCTGATACAATAAACACGAAAACAAAATGTCGACATTTCTACATTTGAAAGAAGGTGATCCCTCCCATGCCTGCGGAAAAAAACTTCAAGAACACCACTCTCTCCGAGGAAGTGGCCGCGTGGCTGCGCAAAGATCTTCTTCTCTCCTCTGCCTATCCTCCGGGCTCATACATCCGGGAGGAAGAAGTCGCGAAGACCCTCAACGTCAGCCGCGCGCCCGTGCGGGAGGGGCTCAAGATCCTCGAGGGGCTGGGGCTCCTCAAGTCCGTCCCCCAGAAGGGGTCCCTCGTGGTCGATTTTTCACCCGAAGAGGTCGAGGAGCTCTACGACATCCGCTTTGCCCTCGAGGACATGGTCTTTCGGGAGATCGTCCGGAAGGGGAGCTTCACCCTGGAGGACCGCGATTCTCTGAAGAAGATCCTGTCGAAAATGCTCCTTCTCGGAAAGACCCAGGAGACCCGGGAGGAATTCCTCCTCGAATTCAGCAGGATCGACATGGACTTTCATCTCAGCCTCGCCGAGAAGGCGGGCAGGCAGTGGACCCTGAGGCTGCTCAAGATGGTCTATTCCCAGATTCAGCAGGCGGTGCTCCGGGACCTCGCCACGGAGGAAGACATGAATGTCTTGGTGGAGGACCACCTCAAAATTCTCAACGCCCTTCTTGAGGGGAACTTGGACGAGATCCGTCAGGGGCGCTATTTCAGCTACTTCGAACGGCGGGTGGACCCAATAAAGAAAAAGGAACGGGCCGGGAAAAAAGAACAGCCGTCCAAGTCCGATCAAATTCAACAGGTATCAGGAAAGGGGAAGAAATAGCTATGGAAAAACGGGGAGCACTTTCAGGCCTTCGCATTCTTGATCTCACCCGGGTTCTCGCCGGGCCCTTCTGCACCATGATGTACGCCGATATGGGGGCGGAGGTCATCAAGGTGGAACAGCCGGGAACGGGGGACGATACCCGCCAGATGGGCCCCTTCAAGGGTGGGGAGAGCGCCTACTTCATGAACCTCAACCGCAACAAAAAGGGGATCACTCTGAACCTCAAGAACCCGAAGGGGAAGGCCCTCTTTCTCGACCTCGTGAAGAAGGCGGATATCGTCATCGAGAACTTCCGTCCCGGCACCATGGAAAAACTCGGCCTCGGCTACGAGGATCTGAAAAAAGTGAACCCCGGCATCATCTACGGGGCCATTTCAGGCTTCGGCCACACAGGCAGATACAGCCAGCGGCCGGGGTACGACATCATCTCCCAGGCCATGAGCGGCCTGATGAGCACCACGGGCTGGCCCGACGGAGAGCCCACCCGCACGGGCACCGCCATGGGGGACGTCCTCGGCGGGCTTTCCGCAGCCATCGGCATTCTCGCGGCGGTCCACAGCCGGTCCCGGACTGGAGAGGGGCAGAAGGTGGACGTGGCCCTCGTGGACTCCGCCGTGGCGAGCCTCGAGATCATCAACATGATCTATCTCGTTGAAGGGAGGGTCCCCCAGCGGATAGGAAACCGCTACGAATCCACCTACCCCTACGACTCCTTCCGGGCCTCCGACGGCAGCCTCGTCATCGGCGCGGGGAACGACAAGCTCTGGGCGCGCCTCTGCGATGTCATGGGGAGGCCGGAACTCGCCGAAGACCCCCGCTACCTCAAGGTCCCCGACCGGGTCGCCAGGCACGAAGAACTCAAGCCCATCGTCGAGGAGTGGACGAAAACCCTCACCGTGGACGAAATCTACGAAAAGGTCTCCGCCGCCGGTGTTCCCTGCGCACCCATCTACGACATCGAGCAGGTGGTGAACGACCCCCACATCGCCCGGGACCGGGAGATGTTCGTGGAGATGGACCATCCCAAGGCCGGAAAGCTCACGGTCACGGGAAGCCACATCAAGCTCACGGGCACCCCCTCCTCGGTCCGCACCCCCTCTCCCGCCCTGGGGGAGCACACGGAAGAACTCTTCGGGGAGCTTCTCGATCTGACCCCCGAAGAGGTCGAAGTCCTTCGGAAAGAGGGGGCAATATGACCATGAAGACCTTTCCGTCCCTTCCGAAGTCAGTGGAAATCGTGGAGGTCTGCCCCCGGGACGGCTTCCAGAGCGTGAAGGAATTCATCCCCACGGAGACGAAGATCGCCATCATCGACGAACTGGCCGGCACGGGAATAAAGACCATGGAGGTCACCTCCTTCGTCAGCCCGAAGGCCATCCCCCAAATGGCTGACGCCGCCGAGGTCATGGCCGCCTTTCGGGCAAAATGGAAGGGGCGGGTGACCTCCGTCGCCCTCATCCCCAATCTGCGGGGGGCCGAGGGCGCCCTGGCCGCTGAGGCCGACTGGATGAACTTCGTCGTCTCCGCGAGCGAGGACCACAATATGGCCAACACGAAGCGCACCGTGGAGGAATCCCTGGCCGAAATGGAAAAGGTCGCAGGGCTCAGGGGGAGCACGAAGCTCCGGGTCTCCGTGGCAACGGCCTTCGCCTGCCCCTTCGCCGGGCCCGTTGACCCCGGCAAGGTCCTGCGGGTCGTCGACCGTGCCCTTGAGGCCGGGGCCGACGGCATCACCCTCGCCGACACCATCGGAACGGCCGACCCGAAATACCTCGCCGCAACTCTGTCGGTCATCCGGGAAAAGTACGGCGACTATCCCTTTACCCTTCATCTTCACGACACCTACGGCATGGCCCTGGCCAACATGCTCACCGCCCTCGGGATGGGGTTCGCCTCCTTCGACGCCGCAGCCGGCGGATTGGGCGGGTGCCCCTTCGCCCCCGGCGCCGCGGGAAACGCCGCCACGGAGGATATGGTCAACATGGCCGAACAGATGGGGGTTGATACGGGGATCGACCTGCTGAAGGTCCTCGCCGCCGTCCGGAAAATGCAGTCGGCCTATGGGCTGAAGATCGCGAGCCATCTCGCGTCGACGAAAAAGGGGCTGGAGGGAAACTGCCCTTCCTGAGGGCGGGTTCACCGGCAGCTCCCTTTTCCAGGGCAGAACATTGTTGTTTCTTGAACATAATAAACAATAAGATTATTACTGACATTAATATTGCGCTCTTTTTAAGGAGCCTCTATACTACAGTCAATCAATAGAACAATCCCGTTCGGTTGATGAACTTCCCCACGCACAGGTCCCGGACTGGAGGGTCGCCCCACCCTCCCCACTCCGGGACCTCCTTTTTTATCAGTTGAATCCTGAGTCAAGATATATCTAAAATCCCGGCGAGATTGTAACCAGGCCTCCAGCTCGATGTTGAATGCCACCAGAATTTCGCACTAACGGCGGGAATTCAGGAGACGTCGTGCGCGCAAGCATGATCGGCGATGAGCTTCTTTTCTATTCGCGCATTTTCAAGGTCGTGAACCATTCTTCGATCTGCTTTTCGTAATTTTCTGCAGAATCGGCCATCACGGACACGTGAATGCGGAACAGCCATTGATCAGTGAATATGAACAGGTCGAGGTTTTTCCGCAAATCCTCGTTCGCTCCGGTCGTGAACTCGGCTCCGGCGACGGGGTAGGAATAAAGCTTTGCAATCTCATCAAGGGATGGAGAGACGTGTATTGTGTCTTCTTCTATCCCCTCGAAAGCGGCCACAAACGCCCCGATGTCATCAGGGGTGGTGAGCTCCCCTGCGTCGTCTGCAGCATGAAGTCTTTCCACTACCAGCGCCAGGGCACCCCCATCAAGGGTGCGCGTGTAGGATGCCACTCCCTCGTCGTTCATCTGAAAATCGACGACTTCCCCTTCCGCGGGAAATCCGGGAACCTCGATCCACAATCCCTTGACCGCCTCGTCGGAGGTTTCGCCGTCATCTGTTTCCACGGTTTCAGTTTTCATACTGAGGATTGCCCATGTATCCTTGCCGGCAAATTTATGAGGTTTCGCCACTGCCTCGAAAGTGCCGAGAATATCGGTTTCATCCTCCGCGTTGTAGATCTCACCGCGCATCACAATCCTTCCTTCGGAGTTCTTGACGGCCTCGTCGACCCTCGCGAAATAGACTGCCTCTCCGTCCGCTCCGTCGAAGTGATAGTGGTTTCCAAAATAAAAGACCGGCATATCCGCTTCCGACACGCTGGCGAGGTTCGGATAGTCGACATCGAAATACTTTTTTATGGTCTCGGTCACATATTTTCCCTGGATGACGAGGGACCCCCACTTGCAGTCCTTCTTCGGACACTGGGCAATACGGCTCTTGAAGTTGTTCCTGTAGTTGTGCCAGATGCCGAACTGTATCATCTCAGCAGGGTCCTTCTCATCCGTGAGCTCTTTCGCGTCAAAATTCATATAACCGAGCTCCGTGAAGTTCGACAGAAAGGTGCTCATCTTCTTCAGATCAGCGCTGGAATACCCCTTTTTTGCATCTGCGCCGGCGAAAGCAACGCTGCAGACCCATAGGAGCAGCGCGCACACAAGCAGAATTGCGGACAAGCGTTTAATTTTGCTATGAATCATGGGTACCACCTCTTCTTAGAATATTTTTGTTTCTTTTTTTGTTCACAAAAAATACGGATGAAAGGCGGTTCCTATCCGGTATATCCCACAATAACTCAGTCCACTGAGGCCACAAAGAGCAATGTTGCGGCTGCGTAAAGAAACGCGACGGCACCGAGGAGAGTAGAAAAAATACCCCCCCAAAAATACACCCCACCGCCGCCCATTCGCGCTTTCCGGAAAGAGAGCGCACCTGCTGCGGCAAATATCAAAAACAATAGAGCTGCTGCCCAAAAGGGCATGGTCTTCACCTCGCTGCTTCGGTGGAAAGGTTCGCTTCTTTCGTGGAGAATATCCCCATTGTAAATCCGCGCAAGGAGCTCCCTGCGATCTTTCCGCTGGTCTTCGCTTCATGTCCTTCTATAACTCAAGGGTTGAATGAAAGGGTTGCTACGGCGTCGGTGTTTTGATCTCCCACTTTCTTGAGAGTGACTTTCTGGAAGCCCACAGTGACACCTCCCGGGATGGGATCTTCAGGGTGCCCATCGAAGGCATTTTTGGGATCAATGATCACCTGTTTCATGTCCCCTGACCAAACAACTGTATTTCCACCCTTCGGTGTCCCTTTTGCATAAAATCCGAAGCCTTCCATTGTGAGAGAAGAAACCACGTCTGCCAGAGTGATCACCCTTGATTTGCCGGGCTTTACGAGGTACCAGCCTTTTCTTTGGTCGTCCGGGTAGTCAAATCCGCTCCAGCAAAAGGCGACAGCTATGCTGTGGGATCTTTTGTTATTCAGGGTTATTTTGATCCATGCTTCGGCCCTGGAAGTGCAATGAGCCGTCAATGCCGCTACAAGAATAAAGCACGCCAGCGTTCTGAATACGTTTTTTTTCATTCCAAGACCCCTTTCTGAATTTCCATGGTACCCCTTGCCGCACCTCCGCCGAATGTCGTCCGTCATGTCCGGGAAGTCGGCATTTTTCGAAGACGTGTTCCGATCGCTCCTGCTTCACCGACGGTCGTGGAGATTCCTGACCGAAGGGTCATGCCCCGGGAAACTTGCCCGTTCTGTCTACCAGAAGCAGATCCATGAAATCAGTCGCCGATATACTGACCTCCTCCGATTCCTCCTTTCCGAAAAGGATGAATTCCCCGTCGGTGCAGGCCGTAGCGAAGAGTTTTTCATCTTTCAGAACGCCGAACCGCATCGTACCAAGCCGGGAAGTGAAATCGAACTCGATGCGGGTATCCGTGGCCATTTCAATTTCCAGCCGGTACCCCGGCAGGGCCTTGACGCTCCTGAAGTAACCTTCTTGTACTTTCATTTCCTCACATCCCAGTTAAATATATTGTTCCAGCGATGTCACCTTGTGATATTCTGCAACGAAGTTCTCTTCCGCGCACCCCCTATTTCGGGGGGGAAGGGGGGTGTTTTCGCCATGGTCAGAAGTTTTTTCCCGCAAGTTCGTTCTTCGAATGGATTTCCAGCTTGGCGTAAATAATTTTGAGCGCCGATTTCACCGTGTTCTCCGATATAAAAAGGCGGGATGCTATCTCACGAACACTGCTCCGTTCCTTCGCGAGCAGGGCGATCTCCCTTTCACGGGGCGTCAGAGACGACTTTTCCGGCTCCAGATATCCGCGGATAGAGGTAATTCCCGACGAATGCCGTCTGCACAGAGTGATCAGGGCGTTTATTTTCTCCAAGTCAAAGTTCGCCTTCGCGGTCTCCAGCAAGGGCATAAGCATAGTGCCGAACTCCGCGAAAGGCAGGTACATTCCGTCCGGTAGAGCAATCTCGAGCGCCCGGACCAGGTACTCCATCGCGGAAACATCAAGCCCCTCGTCTTTTTTCGCCACGGCGAGGTAGATGAGCTGGTAGAGACGGGGCAGTTCGTATTTCAACCCGTGAGCAAACTCCATGGCAGGCTCCGTCAGTCCGTACAGTTCGGGGTAGCGCCGTTCCAGAAGCAGCAGTTTTCCGTAGATCATGAGACCACAGGCATGTCCTTGAACATACAGGGTCTTCCTGATGCTTTCGACTTCGCGAAGCCAGTCAGGTAGTTTTTCCGTCGTTCCCAAAGAGAGGTCAAGGGAGGCGAGGCAGAGATCGACCATGCGCCAGACGGCCCTTTCAGGAGTCTCCATTCCGTATTTTCGAATATTTTCACGGATGGTCGCGTACGCCCCACCGTCTCCGCGCAGAATCGCCAGACGGGCCAGAACAAGTTCGGCACAGAGGGAGATACAGATTTGACGAGTGCTGCGAGCCAGATAGAGGGCTCTATGGCTTGCTGCCTCCGCCGCTGCCTCTTCGCCGCGGTATAGATGTGCCTCCGCGCGCATCACGCTATCCGCTCCTGTGCCGTGACCGCCGGAGAGCTTCACGTACCAGGGCATGCATTCATCCATGAGCGACAGCTGCGTGTCGAGTTCACCGCTTCTACTCCAGAACAGACACAGCACCGACACAACACCGAATGTCCAGGGCGTCAAACCGAAGATAACTGTTCGCGGAGAATCGGATTCGTCATTCATGGTCAGGTGGGCGATGGCTTCTCTGTGATAGAAACTCATCTTCTCGATGTCGTTGAACTCCGTAAAGGAAAGCAGCAACGCCATTTCTCCCTTGATGCGCGAGAGCTCTGCTTCGGAAAATCCCTTGGGAGCATTCGTAATCATACGCAGCAGACGCAGCAGCTGTGAAAATAAAACGACCTTTCCGCTTTTCATGAATTGAAACGCAAAGGTGAGAAGGGCAAAAGGATACCTGCGGAGAGTCTCCTCCGGGCATTCCCCGACGAACCGTTCGAGAAAATCGACAATGTCCTTTTCCTTCTGTTCGTTTAAATATCTGCTTGTGAACGGCAGGGAGAGGACTGCGCCGTAGTCGCGAAGTTTAATGAAATGTTTCGCGGCCTGAAAGTAATCCGATGCAGCTTCGCAGGCGACTGCGGCCCTGCGCGTCATGGTTTGCACAAAGTCCCGGGGCTGGTTCTCAAACCGCTGCTTAAGGTAGTTGTTCAGGATGTTGTGAACGGAATAAACCCCTTTGTCCGCAATATACGAGATGAAAAAGCTGTTTCTCAGCATCTTGAGCTTAGGTTCCGGTAGGGTGGAATACCCTCCCATTATGGCTGCCTGTTTGAGAGTGAATGTGTCCAGGAGCGAAAGACCGAGCAAAAAATCGCGCTCCTCTTCGGACATTCTGTTCCATGTTGCCGTTTCGACGAGAGCGCCCATGTCCCGTGCGTCGGCGAGCGACCCTGTCTCCTTGTAGAGCGACGCCTGGAGAAGTATGGCCGAGACCCATCCTTCGGAGATACTCTGGACCTGATCGAGCTCCCACTCCGACATTCGCGCTCCCTTCAGACGGCAGAGGCGGGCTGTGTTTTCTCGGTCGAAGAAAAAATCTTTCGTGCCAAGCCTGTGAATATTCCCGTCATGGAGAGTATTTTCGAAGGCAGGAAGGGGCTGAGAGATGAAAATGACATGCAGATTTTGATTAGAATGAGCGGAAAAGGCATGGGCGATACCATAGGGTATGGGGGTTTCGAACAGTTGGTAGTTATCGATCACGAGATATGTCTCCATGTCGCAGCGACATTCGCGCATCAGCGCCGCGATGTCCGGAAGACTTTCCATCGTCGGATGGGAAAGTCCCTTCAGCTTCTGCGCGACCTCCATGTCCACATTCCCGAACAGCAGGCACACACCTTCCCACACCTTCGAGGGAGGTTCTCCGAAACAGGTATACCAACTCTGCCTGCCGCCGTCCTGTTCCATCCCCTTCAGAAATTCTCTGAGAGCGGTTGTCTTGCCGAAACCCGATGGTGCTTCCACCACAGTGACGGGGTACCCTGAAATTCCGGCCAGCAGAGCCGTAAGACGCTCTGGGAAGACGTGTGCCTCGCTGCGGGTTCGTTGATTTTTCATTTCGCGCATGGGGTATCCTTTCCGTTTCATCCCGATACTCGGATGCAGTGTCCTTGGGCGGCGGCCCGATATGTCTTCCGGGGTACCGGCCAAGATTCTACTGCAAGAACCGGGGACGCGCACGTAGCGTAATAAATGCCCCTCGTTATTCCTGTGGCAGGGGGGACCCGAAGGCCGACCCATACATACCGTGACGGGATTTTTAACCAGCCGGCGGCACGGGAACCGTTATCTCCCGTTCCTTCATTTTATCCTCGTTGCCCCAGTCCTTGGTGGACTTAACGGACATTTCATAGAGCACGAGATTTTCCCCGTCTTCGGAGACCGAGTCGAAGGAGAAGTTTTTCGTGTTTGTGGATTCTTTCAACGGTATCGCCTCTTCTATGGCTGAATCGTACAGGATGGCGGACAGCTTCCATCCAATGGAAACGCCAGGTTCCGCACCTCCCTCTCGAATATCGTCGATCCGTGTGAAGACGAAGCGCATGCCGTCCTCCAACCACTCGATCTGCCCCAGCATGCCGCTGAACTCAGCCTTTTTCTCCATACCCTCAGCGTATAGTTCGAAGAACACATCAGGCCTCATGCCGCTTCCTCTGACAAGAACCAGTCGGTCACCCGCCGGGCTCCAGAGAAGACCCTGATATTCATTCTCGCTCTCCAGGGGAATGAAGGTCACGAACTGCCCCTCCGCTCCGAAAAACCAGACGCCGGTTTCTTCCTCAGTCACGGCATCGGAGGTTTCCATCCCGATGACGGCCCAATATTTAATGCCATTTTCCAGCCCGTCCGGAGTCTCGTACACTTCGCATTCGAGAGGCGTTCCGTCTAATACTACGTGACCGTTCATGAGAACAAAGGCGTCCGTACGAAGCTTTTTGCTCTCGTCACCATCGGAAGGGGGCAGCAGAAGTGTTTTCTCAATGTTAGCGGCTATGGACACGAAACGTTCCTGTTCCTCCACTGGGTAGACGAGGATAAAGGACGACCAGTTTTCTTTGTCGATGATCCCGTATTCGTGGAAGAGGCGTTCGTGCCCATCCTTTCCTCCGTCATCGCTATAGATCACTCTGTACCACCCGGCAGCGCTTTCATCGGATCCGGGCACGATATGAGCAACGTTTTCAAGCCTGCTCCGCAGTCTGGCCTCTCCGTCCTCTTCCAGGACATTGAAGCCACCCGAGAGTGTCAGCCCGTACTTGTCGTCCTCGGTGCTCAACCACACGCCGTCGCCGTTGTCCGACTCCTTGACATCCGTGAAAATTTCCGGGTATTCCACCGAGTAGCCGAAACGTTCGTTGTCGTAGGATGTCCACTGTTCATCCGCCGCCGAAGCGGGGAGAGCGAACACACTGATCATAAATACCACCGCTGCATATAATAGAAGGGTTCTTCTCAATTCTTGTCACTCCTTTTTTTTAACACAGCCGTACAGATTTCGCGATCCAGAAAAATCCGCTGGGAAAAAAGAGGGTGTGGGACTATAAAAATGAATCTCGTGGCGCCTTCCTTTTGTGCCGAAGTGTTTTCGTCAGTGCTCAGTATTGATAGCCTTTTTGATCGCCCTGTCAGATTCGCAGGGATTTTTTATGATGTACGTCCTCCGTTTCTGTTGCCGTATTCAGCTCTTCCGGGGCGTTGGCGGGGAGATGTCCCCCTCTGCTCTTACCGTCAGTATGTCTAGCCCGCAGCCGGTACCGGCACGACCACTTCCCGTGTCTTGACCTTGTTCTCGGGGTCCGCCCAATCTTCCGGGGATTCAACCCAGCTCTCTTCCGCCACGATGTCGCCCTCTTCGTTCACTTCCGAAAACGAGAAGTTGGATGTCTTCGTGGCTGCTTTCAGAATTGTCTCCTCTTCGGCGAGAACGTCGTACAGAACGAGGGAGACCCATTCGTCGGCGTAGTCTTCGGGCATGCCGCGGGATGTCCCCGGCTCGTACCTGGAGTAGACAAAGCGCGCTGAGTCCACCCACACAGGGCCGTACTCCGCTCTAAACTCGAAGCGTGAACTCAGATCAGCAAAGGTGTACAGAGAATAGGAATTCGAATGCTCTCCGCCGACTCGCAGGATAATGAATCTCTCTCCGTCGGGGCTGAAAGAGAAGCCGTCGATCCTGTCCATCTCCTCATCAAGAGGAAGGAAGGAGTATTTTTTAGTAAAATCGCTGTAGAAATAAACCCCGTTTTTCTCGTCTTTCATGCTCTCTTCGTTGCGTGAGTCCATAACGAGCCAGTAGACAGCCCCCTGCTCCGTCTCCTCAGAGCTGTGCGGAGACGGAATTTCAAGCAGCTCACCGCCTTTCCGCCAAACCCACTCCCCGTCTTCGACGACAAATTTGCTCTGCGCCGGGGCGGCGTAAACGTTCAAAGGCGACGTCAGAACAATCAGCAGTGCAGCCCACACCGCGCACATTATGTAAACCGACCCTTTAAAACCGAGAGAACTCTTCATATGAATCCCTCTCCTTCAACAAGCTTTAAAGACGACTCGCTTTTGTCTTGTTCCCGATGACTTTCCTCCCGCTTCGTACACGTTCCGACACGTTTCCCGCTCTTATGCCAAGGGACGGCAGCGCTAGTTCGCGGCAGGAATCGGGACGACAATTTCCCGGGATTTTACCTTGTTCTCGGGGTCTGCCCAGTCTTCAGCTGACTTGACCCAGCTCTCATCCGCCACGATATCTCCCTTTTCGTTCAGATAGAGCAGTGAAAAGTTGGAGGTCTTTGTGGCAGCTTTCAAAACCGCCTCTTTTTCGGAAAGAACGTCGTAGATTACAAGGGAGATCCATTCGTCGGCGTAGTCGTCGGGCACGCCGCGAGACGTTCCCGGTTCGTACCTGGAGTAGATAAATCGTGCCGGGTCCACCCACATGGGAACCATCTCCACTTTCTTCGCCTCAAAGTGGAGTTCCAGATCGGCAAATGTATATAAAGTGAGTGTAATGTCTTCTCCTGGGCTTTCGATAATCAACCGTTTTCCGTCGGGGCTGAAATGAATGCCGTTGATTTCTCTCCCCTTCTCGAGAGGCAGAAACGAGAATTTTTTCGTTGAGTCACTGTAAAAATGAACGCCTCGGGTTTCACCTTTCAGGCTCTCGTCAACATCGGGGTTCACGAAGAGCCAGTAAATCCATCCGATCTCCGTCTCCTGTGCGCCGTTAGGAACGGGAGTCTCAAGCTTCTCGCTGCCCTTCCGTCGGATCCACTCACCATCCTCAACGACAAACTGCTTCTGCTTCTCGGCGGCATGAGCCCATGTTCCTGCCATCATAACCGCCAGCAGGGCAACGCATACCACGCACACTGCGAAAAAGGACCGTGTGAAACCACAATTTCTCTGCATACAAATCACTCCCCATGAATGAAATTTGAAAGCAGTTTAGACGATACGGCAACTCTTTGATTTATGGAATCACCCGCTGGGTGGTTTTTCAGGGGGGGTTTCGAGGAAAATTCCCGTGACCCTTTGTACCCAGCTGTTTCCGACAGCAAAACGGACCGGAGAATGTCTCCCCGGTCCTTAATTCCAGCCGCGAAGGGGGCCTCCTTACAACGAGATTTTTGTCAGCTCGATGCGGGAGTGCACGCCCAATTTTTCGTAGACGGTCTTCGTAATGCTCTTTACCGTGTTCTCCGTTATAAAAAGTTTTTCTGCGATTTTTTTTACCGAAAGCCCCTCTTTGAGGAGAAGGGCTACCTCCCGCTGTCTGACGCTCAGAACGGAACGCGTTCCGGAGAGCGCTTGTCGCATTGCATTTGTTCCCGATGTCTGGCGTGTGCAAAGCTCCAGCAGAGCGATCATCTCTTCGGCGGGGAAGCCACCCGCAAGGGATTGGAGCAGTGGCATCAGATACTCCCCGTGTTCGGCGAAGGGGAGAAAGACTCTATCAGGAATTGCCAGCGAGAGCGCCTCTTCGAGATGTGGCATAGCCTCCATCCGGCGGCCTTCCACGCTCTTCGCGGCAGCGAGATATATGGAGTAATAGACTTGAGGAAGCAGATAGTTCATCCTGCGGGCAACATTCATAACGGATTCCGCGATGCCATACAGCTCTGCGTAGCGCCCTTCCCGAAGCAGGGCCATGCCGTGAAGCATGAGCGCGTAGGCCTGCCCATCGGTATAGACAACTTTTTGAATGCTTTCGACGTCGCGGAGCCAGGAGGGCAGATCTTCCCGGCGTCCGATGACCAGATCGGTATGGGCCAGGCAGAGATCACCTATGCGCAGAATGGACGTCTGACGTGCTTCTTTCGCGTCCTTTACAATCTCCTGGCGGATGGAAGTATACGCTTCGCAGTCTCCGCGCAGAATCGCGATGCGGGCCAGCAAAAGCTCGGCGCAGAGGCAGTTGCCGATTTGCCCTGCAGCGCGGGCTTCATAAATGGCTTTATGACACAGAATCTCGGCCTCGGAGTCCTCGCCCCGGAGCAAATTCGCCTCAGCGCGCAAAATACACTCCCCTCCTGCGCCGTGCCCGCCTGCAAGAGTGACATAGTAGGGCAGACAATCCTCCATGACCGAAAGGGTTTTTTCCAGTCCGCCCCTATCCCTCCAATAGAGAAAAAGCACCGACGCTCCGCTCATGGTCCATGGCATGGCGCCGCCGAAAATAACAGATCGAGGAGGATCGGACAGGACTTTCAGGCAATCGTACGCGCGCCTGTGATACTCGCTCATTTTGGCGATATCGTTGAACCGGGGGAAGGACATGAGCAGAAAGAATTCTCCCTTGATTCTCAAAAGCTCCGACTCCGACAGCCCGGCGGGAGCGTCGATACGTTTTTGTACCAGCCCCGTCACCTTCGAAAAAGGTTTCATCCTCCTGTCTCTGAAAAACTGCTGGCCGAAGGTCAAAAGAGCTATGGGGTACTTCAGCAGCGTTTCCTCCGGGCACTCGTCGAGAAGCCGTTCAAAAAAGTCGATGACGCTCCGTTCTCTGAGATTATAAAAATACTGCGTCGTGAACGGCATGGAGAGGATCGCGTCATAGTCTTCGACCTCGATATAGAATTGGGTCGCGTGGAAATACTCCCCAACCGTCTCGGAAACCCGCCCCGCCTTGCGGAGGGTTCGGCGCCGGAAGTCCTCCCCCGCCCGTTCGAATCTGCTCCTGAGATAGTCCTGCAGGAGACGGTGCATATAGAAGGCGCCCTCGCCGGGAACATAGGGAACAAAGGCGTTTCGCCTGAGAATATCGTCTATATTCCCATCCTCTGAGATGCCTTCGAGCATCATGGCTGCCTGACGGGGTGAAAAACTGTCGAAAAGTGAGACGGAAAGCAGAAATTGTTTTTCATCCTCGGAGAATCGATTCCATATGGCGGTCTCAATGAGATCGCTCATGTTTTCAACTGGCGCAAGGGAACCTGTAGCCTTGTAGTTCAGCATGTGAAGCTTTATCGCGGCGATCCACCCCTCTGTGGCATTGTGGATCGTCTCCAGCTCTTGAGGCGACAGCGCAAGGCCGGCCAGAGCGAAGTACCGCTTCACGTTTTGTTTGTCGAGGGCAAAATCGCGGGAACCGATGGTGTGAATATCGGGGGCATGCCACGTTGTGTTCTTCGGAAGTTTCTGGGTGATAAACACGATATGGAGCAATTCGTTGTGGTGAAGCGAAAAGGCGTTGACGATGTCGGAAGGCACTTCGCTTGGAACAAGCTGGTAGTTGTCGATAATCAGAAAGGTGTCACGGTCGCACGTGCATTCGCGCATGATCGCGGCCACGTCGGCCATGGTCTCTCTGTTCGGCATGTCGAGGCCGCGAAGATTTCGGGAGGTGCTGGCGTCGACGCCGTCGAACAGATCGCAGATATTCCACCAGGCTTTCGCCGAAGGCTCTCCAAGGCTCGTGTACCACAACACCCTCGCGGAGGGCGGAATATTCTTGCGCAGGTATTCGCGGAAGGCCGTCGTTTTGCCGAAACCGGAAGGTGCTTCGACGATCGTCAGCGGATAGTCCTTTACGCGGGAGAGTTTCAACAGAAGCCGTTCCGAAAAGTAGACGATGTCTTCAACGTGGCCGCTTTTTCCAGGCATATTCTCCCCCCTGTTTTTTTGAATATATAATCTTGGATTTACAATCTAAAGTGCAACGGTCAGGTTGAATTTTTCTAATGATAAAACAACGCCTCACGACAGAAATTCCAGCCAGGATGGAACCATCGCAGTAACACATCCGAGTAAGGAGGTCCCTGTCATGAGGTACCACCATCTTACCTCACAATGTCGGGAGAAAAGACTTCCCGGCGTATGGAAAAATCAGTCCTGCTCCGAAATTGTCGAAATCGTCGGTTGCCACAAAAGCACGATTAGCCGAGAACTGACCCGCAACGGCAGACGAAGGAAATATGGGATCCACCGGCCACAAAAACGGTATCTAAAAGTACGTCAAGCTTGTAGAAGGACACCCAAGCTTCTTGCCGACAACTGAGGTCCGACCAGGACATGTGCCATTGGCCCGGGCAGCTCCGCCATCGATAAAGGACAACTCGTGGACACCAAGGTCTCGGACAGTGTAGTTGTGCCGAATATCGACCAGCGAGGAGTGACTCGTCCCCGGGGTTCATGAGAAAATGGCGTTAAATCACACTTTGAAGAGTAGGCGATCATTCCCAACCAAGTGGGAGTGAAGCCGCTCCGACTTTTTTCATGTGTGCCGACCGGGGTTTTCATTTTCTTTCATGTCGAAGTGATATACTTTTCGCACCCTATATTCAAAAGGAGGAAATTTCATGAAATCCTATGACCCCTTTTCCATTAAAGACCTCGAACTGAAGAACAGGATCGTCATGCCCCCCATGTGCATGTACAGCGCCCCGGACTCCGTCCCGACGGATTTTCATTATCTGCACTACTGCGCCCGGGCCCTCGGCGGCGTCGGCCTCATCATCGTGGAGGCCACGGGGGTGCTCCCCGAGGGGCGGATCTCCGACAATGACCTCGGCCTCTGGCGGGATGATCAGATCCCTCCCCTGGCGAAGCTTGTGAAGATGGTCCACGACCAGGGGGCGAAGATAGGCATTCAGCTCAACCACGCCGGGCGGAAGTGCGGCGCGGCGGCGAAGAGGATCTACGGACCGAGCGCCCTCAACTACAGCGACGACGGCCGCTATCAGGACCCCGCGGAGATGACGGAAGAGGATATCGCCCACGTGACCGATGCCTTCGCCTCCGCCGCCGGCCGGGCCCTTGAGGCAGGCTTCGACGTGGTGGAGATCCACGGTGCCCACGGCTATCTTCTGAGCCAGTTCCTCTCCCCTCTGAGCAATGTCCGCAAGGACAGCTACGGAGGCTCTCCCTCGAACCGTTCCAGGCTTCTCCGGGAGGTCACAGACGGGGTGCGCTCCCGCTGGCCCGAGAATAAACCTCTTTTCCTAAGAGTCTCAGCCTCGGACTACTCCGACGGAGGGGTCACCCCCGAGGGGATGGCGGAAATGCTGAAAGAATCCCTCGAGGGACTGGACGTGGTCCATGTAAGCTCAGGGGGTGTCACTCCCGTTCCGCCCCCCGTTTACCCCGGATACCAGATTTCCTTCGCCGAACTGATTAAAAAGGAGTGTTTCGTCCCCACCATCGCCGTCGGGCTGATCTCCACAATTGAGATGGTGGAAGAAATTCTGGGAAATCAGCGGGCCGACCTCGTGGCCCTTGGGCGGGAGCTTCTCCGCAACCCCTTCTTCCCCCTCATGGAGGCCCGGAGGATGGGCGTGGAGCTCCCCTGGCCCGAACAGTACAAGCGGGCTTTTTCCCGGTAAGGCGGGCGGGGAATTCCCTTTCGGAATCGCGAAAAATCAGCAGCTTTACTTCCCTCGGCACCAATGCCGGACGTCCCTGCGGTCCGGAGACGAAAAAGGCAGATCCCGAAGTCAACCGGGATCTGCCTTTTTTTGCTGTATAAAGGGGAAATCTACAGCCCCTTCTTCTCCGCCCAGGCGAAGAAGAGAAGGATGAGCACCGACACCGCCGCGATGACATACCAGTGGTTCACTCCGAGGACCTGGGGGATTGTTATTTTGCCGTAATCCCCCATGGTGAGGAGCGTTTCCTTCATGAAGGGGTACATCTCGGAGTAGACGGCGACTCCCGCAAACCCTCCCAGAATGCCCCAGAAGGCATCCACCCTGCCCTCTCCAAGGGCTCCGGCGGAGGTACCGGGGCAGTATCCCAGAAGGGCCCAGCCGATTCCGAAGAGAATGCCTCCCGCGATAAGAGAGCCGAGGATCGTGGGCTTGATGGAGAGCTTCACGAGCCCCTGGTCGTAGAGGTAATAGGTGCCGATCATGGCCACCAGTATGGTGGACATCATAAATTTGAGGATGGTGAAATCCTGAAGCCGGAGGGCGGCGAGCTGCCGGTCGTACCGTATGACGTGCGCCCGCTGAAGAAGTACTCCGAAGACAATGCCCGTGACGAGGCCGAAGCGCAGTTCAAGATCCACCGCATTCGCTATGCCTTTCAGATGGAAGAGGATCTGATCAAAGTCCATCCCTTCCACCTCCGTAGATCATCTTCGCTACGATGATTCCCGTAATAAAGAAGAGGAAGAGTGCCACATAACCGCTGACCGCAAGCTGAAGCGTCCCGCTCAGCCCGTGACCGCTCGGTCACCCGTCGGCCAGGCGCGCTCCGAAGACAGCGATCCCTCCGCCGAGAAAGGCCACCAGGGCCCGGGCGAAGGCGTTTCCTCCGAAACTGCGCTTCCACATATCGGGTACGGCCTGAATTTTGAACTCCCGGAAAACAACAGCCGAAAGCAGGGCGCCTAGGAATATGCCGATGACGAACATCCCCTGCCAGTCGAGTTTCGGAGCATTTTTGACGAGATATTCCAACCCCGCCGCCCGTTCGGGAAGCACCTTTCCCTCGATGAAGCCCGTCGCCCTCACAAAAGAAGTCGAGGCGCCGAAATATTTCCCGGCGTAGTAGGTCGACCATACCGAGAGAAGCCCGGCGAGACCGCCCATAAGATAGGGGTTCCACCCATCCCGCGCTTTTCTCACTTCCATCCCTCCTTCAATCCTAATGATAATTCATGATTGCTCATTTATGGTATTCTGAAAGGGGTGTACAGTCAACCGTGAGTAAAATTTTTACAGCAAATTTGCTATAAAAGTTTCGGCCTCAGCACCGTGGGGAAGTTCCGATGCGGGCAGAAGGCCATTGAGGGTGCCTTCCGTGAGGATGGCGAAATAGTCTCCGAGGCGCTGGGCCTGGGAGAGGCTATGAGAGACCATCAGAATGGAATACCGTTCCCGGAGGGAGAAGATGAGCTCCTCGATTCTTCTCCCCGCAGCCCGGTCGAGGGAGGAGGTGGGCTCGTCGAGAAGGAGGATTTCAGGGGTGAGGGCGAGGGCCCGGGCAAGACAGAGGCGCTGCTGCTGCCCGCCCGAAAGACTTGAGGCCGGCCGGTCGAGGCGGTCTGAGACCTCTCTCCAGAGCCCCACCTCTTCGAGGGCCTTTTTCATGGCATCCTTCCCTTCCTCCCCTTCCTTTCCGGCCACGAGGGCCAGGGGCAGCAGGATGTTCTTTCCTATGCTGAGGGGCAGGGGGTTGGGGGACTGAAAGACCATCCCCACCTTCCTCCGGAGTATGGAGAGAGGGAGGGATCCGCTTCCGCTGATCGGACGGAGTACGCCGTCGAGAAAGACCCTTCCCGTTCCATACCCCCGGTAGCCGTCGAAGCTCTCGTTCAGGCGGTTGATGGACCGCAGGAGGGTGGTCTTTCCCGAGCCGGACCGCCCGAGGAGCACCGTAACCTTCCTGCAGGGGAAATCGACGTTCACCCCCTTCAGTATCTGTCTGCTGCCGAAGGAGACCGAGAGGTCCCGCAGGGAGACGCAGAATTCCATCACCGCACCCCCTTCCATCGCCGTTCAAGGTTCCGCTGAAGCCGCCAGGAGAGAAAGAGCAGCCCCCCCGACAGGCAGAGGAGGACCAGGGCCGCACCATACCCTCTGTCGAGCTCGGCCCTGTCGGCATACTGGGCGGCGGTGTAGTAGATCGCGAAGGGAAGGGCCTCGAACTTGGAGGTCAATCCCCCGGGCAGCCCGGCGCTGGCCACCGCACCGGTGAGCATGATGACGGCCGTATCCTCGGCGGCTCTTCCCAGGGCGAGCATGACTCCTCCGAGAATTCCCTGCCCCGCTGCGGGGAGGAGGACGTGGCGCAGGGTCTGCCCCCGGGAGAACCCCAGGGCTTCGGCGGCGAGGAGGAGGCTGTCCGGCAGGGCCTCGAGGGACGATCGGGTCGCCACGATGAGGGAGGGAAGGACGAGGAGAGCGAGGCAGAAGGCGGCCAGGAGCATCCCCGTGGAGCCCCGGGGGAGCAGAGTCCTCCTGAGAAAGATGATGAGAAGAAAGCCGAAGAGCCCCATGACGATTGAGGGGATGCCGGCGAGAAGGTCAACCGCAAGGCTGAGCCAGTATTTTTCCCTCGGGGAGGCGAAGCAGGAGAGGTAGACGCCGCAGCCGATTCCGGGAAGGACGGCAAAGGCCATGGTCAGCAGCAGAAGAAAGAGCGTGCCCGCGACGGCCGGCCACAGGCCGTTCCAGACCGGGCGAAGACCGAGGAGGGCTTCCAGAGGCGGGGTATCGCCGAAGAAAAGTTCTTTTCCCAGCACAGGCCCTCCCCGGCTTATGAGGAAGGCGAGCAGCCCTCCCAGAACTCCGAGGACAAGAAGGGCGGACAGGCGGCTCAGCAGAAGAAGGCTCATCTCCCGTTTTCTCATGCCGCCGGCCCCCTTCCGGCGAGGGCCCGGGCGGTGAGGCTCACGATCATGCTGTTGACGAGAAGAAGGCCTCCGGCAAGAAGGAGAGACGAACGCTCCCCTCCGCCCGCGCCGGTGGAGAGGGTAAGGCCGATATGGGCCGTCAGGGTCCTCAGGGATTCAAGGGGGGAAGCGGCGAACTGGGGTGCGTTTCCGGCGAGCATGATGGGGAGCAGGGTGTCCCCGAGGGCCCGGCCGTACCCCAGAAGGGCCGAGGAAAGAAGCCATTTTTTGGAGGCGGGGAGCACAACCCAGGTGAGATGCTGCACCGGTGTCAGTCCCAGGGCGGCAGCAGTGAGGGAGGTCTGTTCTTCTATGGATTGAAGGGCTCCGTCCATGGTGAGGGTCATGGCGGGGACCCCCTGGAGGGCGAGCATGACCGCCGCGGCAAGCCAGCTGAAGCCCGATCCGCCGAAGGCGCTTCGGATCACCGGAACGAGCAGAAAGACGGCAGCAAAACCGTAGACCACCGTGGGAATGGCCGTCATGAAGCGCAGGGAGGTGAGGAGAATTTTGGCTAACCAGCGGGGCCCCAGCCCCCGGAGGGTACAGCAGCAGCCGAGGGAGAGTACCCACCCCAGGGCCAGCGCCGAAAAGGAAAGAATAAGAGAGCCGTATATCATGGGAAGAAGGCCGAATTTCTCCTCCCGGGGACTCCAGACAGCACCGAAGAACTCCCATTCCACCCCCCTCAGCAGGGCGGCGAGGGCGGAGAAGAGTATAAAGGCAAACACTGAGGCAAGGATGGCTCCGACCCCAAGGGAGACGGTTCGGAGCCAGGGGGGCGAGGATGAGGAAGAAAACAACCGCGGGACCTCCCATTCAACACATTTTCAGGCCGGTCAGAAACCCCGGCGGCTTCGGCAGGAAATTATTTTCTGGGGAGGGGGATATACCCGTCCTCTTCGATTATCTTCTGCCCTTCGGGGCTGTAAATATAGTCGATGAAGGCAGCGGTGAGACCTTCGGGCTGCCCTTTCGTGTTCATGTACAGATAGCGCACGACGGAATAGGTACCCTTCGCGGCATTTTCCTGGGTCGGTTCTACTCCGTCAAGGGTCACCCCCGCCACGGAGTCGTCGAGATACCCTATCCCCACATAGCCGATCCCCCGGACATCCCTGCTCAGGGCCGTCTTCATGGCGCCGTTGGAACTGACCACGTTCACGGACGAAGCGATGGTCTGTTTGCCAAGGACTTTTTCGGTGAAGTTGTCCCTGGTCCCGCTGCCATCCTCCCGTCCGAAGACGTTGATAGCTCCGGGTGTTCCCCCCACTTCACTCCAGTCCGTGATTTTGCCGCTGTAGATATCGGCCACCTGGGCCGAGGTGAGGGCTTTCACCGGATTCGAGGGGTGTACTGCCACGGCCACGCCGTCGATGGCAAAGGGGTGGGTCACAAGACCGTACTTTTCCATCTCCTCGGGCTTCAGAGGGCGGCCGGTGTTTCCGATATGGGCGATCCCTTCGCCCACCTGCTGCACCCCTACCCCCGATCCGCCCCCCGCAACGGTGATGCGGATGTCCGGGTTGAAGGTCATGATGTTCTGAGCGGCCTGCTTCATCACGGGGATGTGGGCCGTTCCTCCGGCTATGTCCAGAGACCCCTTCATACCCCTGAATGGGTCAAGGGGAGAAGCTGAGGCCGAAAAACCGAACAAAGTGAGCAGAATCACCGCGCTGAGTAATTTTTTCACCATAAAATTGAGCACTCCTTTATTTTCGGGATGGGTTGATTCTGATGATTTTCTACGGATATCATAGAGTTCTCCCTCCGTAAAGTCAAATGAAAAGGAATAATAATTATAGCGAATATTGTTCATTTAGGAAAAAACCATGCAGTTTTCTCCGGAAGAGGATGGAGATAAAAATTTTTTCCCGCAGGGCTGAACTGGGGTACAATATTCGTACCGGATTTTGTTTTCCCTCCCGTCAGGGAGCGGAGGAAAGGAGAATCATCATGCTTCTGATTCAAAATGCCGATCTCTATGATCCCGAACCGAAGGGCCTCAGCGATCTTCTCATCGCCGGAGGGCAGATATTGGCCGTCCGCCCGGCGGGGGAAATCGACCCGAGGGTTCTTTCTTCCCTGAGCGACACCACGGTAGTTAACGCCCGGGGCTGCCTGACCATGCCGGGGATAATCGACCGTCACGTCCATTTCAACGGTGCGGGAGGAGAGGGGGGGCCGGCCAACCGGACGCCTCCCCTGCAGCTTTCTTCCTTCGTCAAGGCCGGGGTGACCTCGGCGGTGGGGCTCCTCGGGACGGACGGAACGTGCCGGGGCCTTCCCGAACTTCTCATGAAGGCCCGGGGACTGGAAGAGGAAGGGATCTCCACGTGGATTCTGACGGGAAGCTACGGCCTCCCCTCCCCTACACTTACACAAGATCATCGGCCTGAAACTCGCCGTGTCTGACCACCGGAGCGCCCACCCCTCCGCGGAGGAAATCCGCCGGGCAGTTTCAGACATCCGGGTGGGAGGGATACTCTCAGGGAAGGCCGGATTTCTCTGCGTCCACATGGGAAGCGAATCAGCGGGGCTGACTCCCCTCCTTGAGGCAATCGAGGGGACGGATATCCCCATCACCCAGTTCGCCCCCACTCACATCTCACGGACCAAAGCTCTGGTGGACCAGTCGGTGGAATTCGGGCGCCGGGGAGGCTTCCTCGACATCACCACGTCCCTGGAGAAAAATCCCGCTTCTGAGCTCTCCACTGCCGCGGTCGTATCAACCCTACTGGAAAAGGGAGTTCCGCCGGAAAACATCACCCTGAGTTCCGACGGCAACGGCTCCATGCCATCCTTCAACGAAAAGGGAGAGATGACGGGGCTGCGCATGGGCCCCCTCGACTCAGTCCTCACCTCCGTCACAGGGATGCTGAAAGAAGGGGCAATCGACCGGAAAACCGTGATCTCCTTCGTGACGTCCAACCCGGCCGACCATCTGAAGCTGCCGAAAAAAGGCCGCCTCCGCCCTGGGTGCGACGGAGACGTGCTCGTATTCGACGGGGAATACCGCCTGCGCTCCGTGGCCGCCAGAGGACGACTTCTCATGGAGGACGGCGAGGTTATCGTCAAGGGGACGTTTGAATAAAAGATCAGGGCCGCAGCGTTTGTCGCTGCGGCCCTGATCTTTTGCTTGTTCCAACCAGCTCTCTCCTGCCTCTTTTCGCAGATGGATTGACGTCGGTTTTCTCCGGAACTTATTTCAGGTTTATAAAATTTTAGTCCAGTTTCATCCCCATGTTCAACCCCATTTTTTTGTAGACAGGCTCCAGGGGGTATTCTTCCTTCAGAGTAAATTTAACGGGAAGTCCGCCGCCCGACCTTTCAATCGCTTCCAGGCCTTCGACAAGTTTCTCAAGTTTTTCCACGGGGAAACTGAAAATAATTTCGTTGTCCTGCGCGGCGGCCCTTCTTCTGTCTCCTCCGCAAGGAACGACAACCTGAAAATTACGGTCCTGAATAGCGGGCACAACGGCGTAAACGCACGCAGCGTGCCCTGAAATCCGGGAATAAACATCTCGCCCGTCGATCCAGTTCACGGCAGTCATGATCTGCGTCAGCTGAGAAGGGTCGCAATAGATGATCACTGCATCAGGAGATACTTTTTCACCAAAGAAAGAGAGCGGGGCGGAAAAAATCCCCTCGTATTTTCCTTCAGCAAACCGGGGCATGTTGGAAGCCCATTGTTTCCCGGCTTCAATGGAACTCGCGGTGCCCGGATATCTGTTATGCCCTTCAAGAAAATCAACTGGGGGTTCCGTCAGGCCGAATCCAACCGCTGGTTCAAAGCACCACATATCGTCGAGGGTCATGAGCAGTGCCAGTTTGCTTCTTCGAGAAAGAGCAAAACTCTGACATGCGGACAAGTGGTATCCCAGATCCTTCAGAGGTTCGAGGAAATTAGCAGGCTTTTCTTCGCCGATTTTCAATAAACCGATGCCCAAAGGTTCCGTTTTCAGAAAAAGGTGTTTTTTTAGAATCTCCGCTTTTTCTTTGAAATTTACGCTCAACAGACTACCCCCTTTTTTTCTGCTGTGACCCACGTGTTGTCCAAGTCAAAAAATTCAGCAAATCCTATTGCTGCATTCTTTTTCTTACGGTAAATTCCACAAAAACCCATCTTGGATAAAAGTAAAAATAACCCAATTTTTCATGGAAGTCGATTCATGCACATTAGTCGGCTAATGCTTCGAGACCATCATTTAGTATAAGAGTTTCCCTCGGTTAATCCTGCTGAATTTGTGGTATCAACCTTTCAAGGTCTTGAATATCACATGTTCGGGATGAAAGCCCAAGCTTTTCAAACACAGCGGTATATTTAAGACCGCCGCCAGTCAGAACACAGGCTACTTTCTCTCGTCCCTTCCAATAGCCCTCTCTTTTCAGTTTAGCCATCGCCGCTATCGGGGCGGCTGAAGCCGGTTGGACGAAGAGTCCTTCGCCGGCAAGCCTCTTTTGAGCCTCCAAAATCTCCTTATCCGTCACCTTAACTGCCAGACCTTTACCGGATGAGAGCATTCGCAGCACTTCGTTGCCGCTCGGAGGGTAGGTGTTTTCAATGGCATGGGCTATCGTTTCAGGTTTTTCAACCCTTTCGACGGTTTTAACACCCCTTTCCCATGCATTGACAATGGGCGAGCATCCTTCCGCCTGCACTGCCATGATAACCGGAAGAGTCTCGATCAGCCCGTACTGTTTTAATTCTCTGAAACCCTTGGCGATTCCTCTGATGTTCCCTCCGCTGCTGGTGGGGACTACCACTATATCTGGAATATCCCCCCTCATCTGCTCATAGATCTCAAAAGCTATCGTCTTTGATCCTTCAACTCTAAAGGGGACATCGCTGTTAATAAAGTAAATTCCTAGCTTCTCACCAATTTTAAGGCTCTCAAAATACAGTTTTCCGTAGTCACCTTTAACTTTGATGACCTCAGCCCCATAGACGGCTATGGGATTCAATTTTTCCGGAGGAAGCGTCTGACTGACAAGGATAAATGTCTTCAGCCCTGCTCTGGCTCCGTAGGCCGCCACGGAAGCGGCCATGTTGCCGGTGGAGACGGTCCCGATCGCCTTATATCCTGTGGCCAGGGCATGGCTCACTCCTGTAAGTGTTCCACGGTCTTTGAAGGACCACGTCGGGTTAATGCTTTCGTTTTTCAAGTAAACTTCTCCCACTCCTAACTCGTCTCTGAGTCTGGAAGATTTTACAAGGGGAGTGAATCCCTCTCTCAAGGAAATATTTTTATTGACGCTTGAAAAGGGGAAAAAATCTGCGTACCTCTCCAGCATGTTTTCAGGAAAGCCTTCTCCATTAATTTTCCCATGACCTGTGTATTCAATTTCAAGAGGTTCTCCACAAACCGGGCATCGAAATCGGAGAAGAGTACCAGGAAATTTCTTGTTACAGCCGCAGCACTTGTAACTGAATTCTTTCATTCTAAAACCTCCAGGTTGAATTTTATTCAAAAAGAAAACATAAATTCAATGAGAAAGGGAGATGAGCCCAAAAAACTATTTTGGATAAAAGCAACACAAAATACCAGTTTCTATCCATCATTCCATGAGTTCTTTTATTTTCCGGCGTTCCAGCTGCGGCTGTTCTCCGCCAGCCTGGTTTTTATCAGACTGATAAGTTGTTTTGTCTTTTCAAGGGCCGTCAGGCTTAAACCGCTGCTGTAGCTGGTCAGGAAACTCCGTCCGAGATCATTACCGGTCTTAAACAACTCCAGCGCGGCTTTTTCCACCGTCTGCTGGAAAGCGATCGTCTCGGCTTCAAATCTTTCGAAGAACGGTTGCACCTCTCCGATAAGACGAGTGTACTGAGGAAGAACCAGCTGTTGCAGCGAACGGTTGATCCAGAAGCCTGATTCCGGGTCATAGGAAGGACCTGCCGTTTTGCACACCCCAGGAGTGTCATTAATACCGAAATAGTAGGGAACATAGGGGGTGGTAATAGGACAGCCCAAGGCGCCCCATAGGACCGACCCGATATCTGCCGGCATCCCCCTTCTTAGCTGGAGGACGTCGGAGTGAACGCATTGCGGTGCCGCGATGGCCCTTTCGTGGGTTGACTTTTCACCCGGAGAATATATGTCATAGGGTGTTCCTGCATAGGTATCCCTGAGAACCTCTAGCAGTTTTTCCAGGGTGATTTTTTCATCGGGCTTCATGAAAAATGGCTGATCCAGCGCATCAGGGTCCAGTTCCGCCCCCGGAGAGAGCAGACTCAGTCCCCTCCAGACTCTCCGCGAGTCGTATCGGGGGTTTTTACTGATTCGTCCACCGCCGAAGGCCTTCCTGAAATTAAAGGGACCTTTCGCAGCGTCCCACAACCCCTTCTCTTTCGCGAAATCCAAAAGGTTGGGAGCAGCCAGGCAGTTCTCCCCGTCCTCGACGTCAATTTCGCCGATCCGGTAGGCGTTTGCGACGGCAAGATACCTGTCGTCGGGAACTCGAAGGGCAGCCCACTGATGACCTCCCCCTGCCTCGATGTACCATATTTCATCTCCGTCAGCCACGGCCACGCCGCTGGGATAGGTGACGCCGTACCGGGTGTAGAGCCTCCCCAAGAGTTCGATGCATTCTCTCGCCGTTTTCGACCGTTCAAGGGCATGATATCTGACCGCACCGGAAAGCCCTCTTTTCACCAGCGGATCTGCCTCGGAACTTTTTTGAGAGCGGTCTTCGCCGAGGGCGACTCCTCCCGCAATGGCAACGCCGTATTCATTGACGCCCACGGCATCCCCCGTTCCGTAGCCGCTGTAAATTCTCAATACCATCCATTCACAGGTTTCCTTCGCCTGGGGTATCTCCAACCCCGAAGGGAAGGCGACCACATCTCCCGGGCCGTGCTTCTTTCCGGGAATTTTCTCGATCATGGAGGCTTCACTGCCCTCGAGGTCATTATTGTGGCCCAGCAGGACGGAACCATCAGCAGAAGCCTCTCTTCCAACAAGTACCATGTAGCACTCCTGACGCTCGCTGCCCGACGTATCTGCGCCTGTTGAAGGCATCTCGGGCGCTTTTTCATAAAAATGCTCCAACATTCCCTTTGAATCCATCCCTTCACTGGAAGAAGTATCTTTTAGAGTTCCTTTCAGCCAGCACCGGCGAATTTCACGTGCTTTTTATTTCAACCTACCGCTTTCTATGAGCAGCGGGGCGGCATTGCCGCCCCGCTGTCCTGTCATCCGCAGATGGAAAATCTGTAGAAACGGAGCTACTCCTTTGTGACTCCCTTGACGAAAAGAAGCTCTAGGGGAGATTCCACAAGTCCCTTCACATTGCTCCGCCGCCCGTTCACGTTGTCAAGAACAAAGAGGGTAAGCCATGCGGCGTCCGCCACTATGAGTTCCTGGGCTTTTTTGTAAGCTTCCTTCCGTTTATCGGGGTCATTTTCCGTCATGCCCAGGTCGATCAATGCATCAACCTCTGTATTGGAGTAGAAGGAACGGTTGCCTCCTCCCGGCACCCACTCTTTTGTATGGAAAAGGGGGCGGAGGACCCAGTCAGAATCACCGGTAGAAGGAGACCAGCCCATAAGGAAGAGCTGAGAATTATTCTCTTCCGGCTTTTTGGATGTGGCTGCAAGAAAAGCGGCCCAGTCCATGGTGGACAGTTTTGCATCTATCCCCACTTCATTGAGAAAAGCCTGAACGGCTTCGCTTGTTTTCATATCCATGGGGTAGCGGCCATTGGGGGACCAGAGTTTGATCTCGAGTTTTTTTCCGTCCTTTTCAAGAACCTTGCCGCTTGCGGCGGGCTTCCAGCCAGCTTCGGCGAGAAGCGCCTTTGCTTTTTCCGGGTTGTAGGTGTAGCCCTTCACGGGGGCGTATCCGTTCACAGCAAAGGCCATGGGGGAATCTATGGTGCGGGCAAAGCCCTTCAAAATGTTCTTGCATATGGATTCCCTGTCAACGGCATAGTTGATGGCCTGGCGGACCTTTACATCCTTGAGAATGGGATCGAGGTTGTTCATAGCCATATACATGACTCTCATTCCCGGCTGTATGGTGAGTGCGATGTCCTTATTCTCTTTAAGGCGATCCACTTCGAAGGAGGCTATCCGCTCGGCGATATCGAGCTCTCCCGTTTCAAGCATCATCGTGCGGGAGTTGTCATCGGGAATGGTCATGAAAATGACCGTCTCCATCTTGGGCTTGCCTTCGCGGTAATTTTCGAAAGCTGTCAAGGTTATTTTCTCCCCCTTCTGCCAGCTCTTGAACTTGAAGGGGCCGGTTCCGGAGGGATTGTTCTTGACGTCAGCGTTCGCATCGATCAGCGTAGGGTCGATAATTATCCCCGCCGTATGGGACATGGTGTGCAGAAAGGGCCCGAAGGACATGGAGAGTAAAAACTGGACCGTCTGATCATCCACCACTTTTACCTCGGAGAGAAAGACGGAGAAAAGAGTGCTTCTCTTGTATTTTCCGCTCAGAAGTCTGTCGAAATTCTTCTTTACCGCCTCTGCGTTGAAGGGCGCGCCGCTGTGGAAGGTCACTCCCTTTTTGAGATGGAAGGTCCAGGTCTTGCCATCGGCGGAGACTTCCCATTTGTCTGCGAGGCGGGGAGCAATTTCTAGTTTCCCGTCCACCACATCGAAACCGACAAGACCTTCATAGATCTGGAAGCAGACTTCCTCAGAGGGGTTGTCCGTGATGTTCTGCGGGTCCAGCTCGACCGGTTCGGCACCCTGGCCTACGGTGAGGGTGGTATCGGCCGCGAGGAGCGGAGCCGCCGAGAAGACCAACAGAAACGCGAAAAACAGCAGGGCTGCAAGTTTCTTACTCATGGTAAATATTCCTCCTTTTACAGATTTTTTCCGGAAAGTACAGTGTCTGTTCATATCCATTCTTCCGCTCTGTGACAGGCTACGAAATGTTTCGGGGCCACCTCCCTCCAGGCAGGTTCCGCTTCCTCGCAGACGCCGATGCAAAAAGAGCAACGTGTATGAAAACGGCATCCGGAGGGAGGATTCGTCGGGCTCGGGATATCGCCTGCTATAACTTTGCTTTCAATGTCCTCATCGGTGACGAAGGGCTTGGGCACGCTGGCGAGAAGAGCTCTCGTGTAGGGGTGGACCGGCCGGGAGAAGATCGCTTCTTTAGGGGCGGTCTCCATAAGCTTGCCGAGATACATGACCGCCACCCGGTGGCTGACATGGCGAATCACCGCAAGATTGTGGGAGATGAAAATATAGGCGTGCCCCCGGGCCTGCTGAAGATCCCCGAGAAGATTGAGAATCTGGGCCTGAACGGAGACGTCGAGGGCCGAGGTGGGTTCATCCAGAATGATGAACTCCGGTCCCGAGGCAAGGGCCCGGGCTACGGCAATCCGCTGCCGCTGCCCTCCTGAAAATTCGTGGGGGTACCGGCTCGCCTGGTCTCCCCGGAGGCCCACTTCTTGGAGAAGGGCTCCAACCTTGCCGGCGATCTGGCTCTTCGGCACAATATCGTGAATTTCGAGTACCCGGCCGATAATATCCCGGATGATCATCCTCGGATTGAGGGAGGCAAAGGGGTTCTGAAAAACGATCTGGGCTTTTCTGCGGAAAAGGATCAGTTCCTTCCCCTCAAATTCATCCACAGGCTTTCCCATAAAAAGGATAGTCCCGGAGGTCTTGGGGATAAGCCCCAGGGAAAGGAGCCCCACGGTGGACTTTCCGCTTCCCGATTCACCCACGATGCCGAGGGTCTCCCCCCTGCCAAGGGCAAGGGAGACGCCGTCCACGGCCCGGACGGGATTCTTTTCCCCGCCGAAGAGTCCTCCCCGGGGGAAATGCTTGACAAGATTATCTATCTCGAGCACATGCATGGCATGCCACCTCGTGTCCTGGTTCAATTTCAATCAGCCGGGGACGCACGGAAGCGCAGATCTCGAGGGCCTCCGAACATCTCTCCCGGAATTTGCACCCCTCGGGGAGATCGAAGAGGTTGGGCAGCGTTCCAGGTATGACGGCAAGTCTTTCGATATCTCTGTCGAGCCGGGGAATTGCTCCGAGAAGGCCTTTCGTGTAGGGATGCATCGGTTGTTGAAAGAGATCGGAAACGGGGGCGTACTCGACGATGCTGCCCGCGTACATCACCGCCACATTTTTGGCCATGGCGGCGATCACTCCCAGATCGTGGGAGATCAGCAGGACACTGCTTCCCTCCTCCTTCTGAAGTTTTTTCAGAAGCGTAAGTATCTGCGCCTGAATAGAGACGTCCAACGCTGTGGTGGGTTCGTCGGCGATGATCAGCTTCGGCCCGCAGGAAAGCCCCATGGCGATCATCACCCGCTGTTTCATTCCCCCCGAGAGCATGTGAGGGTAACTGTGAACGCTTTTTTCCGGGTCGCTGATATTCACTTTCTTAAAAAGCCCCACAACCCGGGAAAGAAGATCTTTTTTGGAAATATGCCGGTCATGGGTCACAATGGCCTCTTCGACCTGGAATCCTGCGGTAAATACAGGGTTCAGGCTGCTCATGGGGTCCTGAAATATCATGGACATTTCCTTGCCCCGAAGTTTTTGCATTTCCTCTTCCTTGAGATCCAGCAAATTTCCGTGTTTACCAAAGGTCACGGTTCCTCCGACGATTCTACCGGGAGGGACGGGAATAAGCCCCATGACGGAATGGGCTGTGACGGATTTGCCGCAGCCCGTCTCTCCCACAAGTCCGAGAATCTCTCCCTCCTCTATGGAGAAGGAGACATCCTCAAATGAACCGTAAGATTTTTAACCGACAGAATGGCACTCATGACATCAATCCTTCAATCTCGGATTCAGGGCATCCTGAAGTCCGTCGCCTAAAAAGTTAAATCCGAGCACCACGATCATGATGGAGACCCCTGGAAATACCGCAACGAGGGGGGCGCTCCGGAGGTACATCCGGGCGGTGCTCAGCATGGTTCCCCACTCAGGCTGGGGAGGCTGAACGCCAAGGCCGAGAAATCCCAGTCCCGCTGCGGTGAGGAGGACCGTGGCCATACGAAGAGTTGTCTGGATGATGATAGGAGAGATGGCGTTGGGCAGCACATAGCGCATGATGGTGACAAAATGAGACTCCCCTATCGCCCGGGCGGCGGTGACATATTCGCTCTGCTTCACCGTGATGACGGAACCCCGGGTGATCCGGGCAAACTGGGGTATGGAGTATATTCCGATGGCTATGATGAGGTTCTTCAGGTCCGGCCCGAGGACTGCCACTATGGCAAGGGCAAGGAGAATGCCCGGAAACGCGAGGAGTATGTCCATCACCCGCATGATGCCCTCGTCGAGCCATCCTCCGAAATATCCCCCCACAGCCCCGAGAAATACCCCCGTCACAAGGGCGATGAGGACGGAAAATACCTGGATGATGAGGGAAGTCCTGGCTCCGAAGATGATCCGGGACAGAATATCCCTGCCGAATTCGTCGCACCCCAGAGGATTTTCCGCAGAAAGAGGGGCGAAGCTCTTGGAGAGGTTCTGGTCGATGGGGTCGTGGGGCGCAAGGATCGGAGCAAAAAGGGCCACTCCGATATATACGATGATGATGATCAATCCCAGAAGGGCCACGGGATTTCTGCCTATGCGCCTGAGAACCAGCATGGCCCGTGAATCCCGGCTACCCATGATAGCGGACCCTCGGGTCAAGCACCGCATAGAGAACATCCACAGCGAGGTTGACCAGAACAAAAAAAGCGGCGATGAGGACAAGGGACGTCTGAACGACGGGATAATCCCTTGCAAGAATGGATGTGACGAGGAGCCTTCCGACTCCCGGCCAGGAAAAGACCGTCTCCGTAAGAACCGCACCGGCCAGAAGCTGGCCGAACTGAAGGCCCACCACGGTCACCGTCGGGATCATGGCGTTCCGGAGGGCATGCCTCCCCACAACAAGACGACGGGAAAGCCCTTTTGCGGTTGCCGTCGTGATATAGTCCTGCCGGAGGACATCGAGCATGCTCGACCGGGTCATTCGAGCGATGATTCCCGCAGAGGCCGTTCCAAGCACAATCGAGGGGAGGATGTAATGAAGAGGGGTTCCCATGCCGCCGGAGGGGAGCCACATGAGTTTGACCGAGAAGAGAAGCATGAGAAGGAGCCCCCACCAGAAGACGGGCATGGAGATCCCCAGCAGGGCGAAAACGGTGGCAGTATAATCCATCCAGGTTTTCCGCTTCACGGCGGAGAGGACCCCTGCCGTCACGCCGATGAGAACCGCAATGACGATGCTCACCGAGGCAAGGGCCAGGGTATTTTTCAGACGGGGCCATATGACCTCCATGACGGGAGATTCATAGCGTAGAGACAGAAGCTCGCCGGTGAACATGCCCTTCAGAAACATAAAATACTGAACGGGCAGAGGCCGGTCCAGCCCGAACTTCTGTCTGAGCATGATCAGGTCGGCTTCACTGGCTTCGATGCCCCCCATCATCTGCGCAGGGTCGCCGGGGGCGAGGTGAAGAATAAGAAAGGCGACAATCGAAACACCTATTAGAACAGGAATAAGCAGAAGTAAACGGCGGAAAATAAAACGCAGCATTCGCAGTACCCCTTGGATTTATTTTGTAGCCTTCCCACACAATTTCTTTCAATTCACAATCATAACACAAATTTGCCACGCTCCGTGCGTAAAAGACACACAAAAGCGCCTCCCCTTGGGGGAGGCGCCAGTTATTCTTGCTTATTATTTCTGTCAGATTTTGCCTTCCAGTCCCTTTTCGAGCACGGCGAAGATCTCTTCGTTTTCATAATCCTCGATGTTGCCCGCATCGGCCAGCTTGGCGATCATGGGATCAAGGGGAAGGTCACCCCAGAAGGCGACTCCGAGGTCTTTTGTGAGGGCCGCCGAGTGGCTGGGCCCGAAGAGTTCCGTCCGGGTGCCGCAGCTCGGGCAGACGAAGGAGCTCATGTTCTCCACAACACCCAAAAGGGGTACTTCAAGCATCTCCGCCATGGCGGCAGCCTTGCGCACCACGAGGGATGATATTTCCTGGGGTGAAGTCACCAGAAGGAACCCGTCCATGGGAATGCTCTGCATGGCCGTCAGAACCGCGTCGGCTGTCCCGGGGGGAAGGTCAACGAAGAGGACGTCGAGCTCTCCCCATTTCACCTCGTTGAAGAACTGCATTATTGCGCTTCCGAGGAGGGGGCCTCTCCAGATCACGGGCTTCGCTGGGTCTTCGAGCAGCAGGTTCATGGACATTACCTTGATGCCCGTTCGTGTCACAGGCGGTTCGATGCCCTCGGTGTTTCCGAAGGGGAAGGTGCTGAGACCGAAAAAGGTGGGGATGGATGGTCCGGTGATGTCGGCATCAAGGATTCCGACCTTCTTCCCCTGCCGCGCCGCCGCAACGGCGAGAAGGGACGTGACGGAACTCTTGCCCACTCCTCCCTTGCCGCTGCCCACAGCATAGATTTTTTCGATCTGTTTCCGGTCGCTTTTCGGCGGTAATGCTGACATGAGACGGGTCCGCTCCTTTAATTGGGATTAAGGGTTAATTTTTTCAAGGGTGGAGCTTTTAAATTTGTCCAGCGCCTCCCGGACGGTCAGTCCCTCCGCGCTGTAGACTTCCATATTGGCCTGCTTCACGAATCCGAGGGCGTTGGGGCCGATCCGGGGAACGAGTAGAACGGTGACGCCTTTTTCAGAAAGGGACATGAGGGCTTTCGACGCCGCGCCGTGCTGTTCATCTCCGGCTTTGTTCTCCATTGTCTCAAGAATTTTTCCCTCACCGTCGGCGACGATAAAATAAGGTGCCCGGGCGAATCTGTCAGCCACAGAACATGTCTCATCCATACCTGTGGACGGAATTCCTATACGCTTCATTATAACAGCCTCCTTCATGTTGTTATAGCCTTTTTCTGATATTCTGCCAGAGAATGGAAAGTTCAGGGCCCATCTCCTCAACGGGGATCCGCCCCTCCGCTACAGCCTGAGCGGCTTTTTCCTCGAAGGGAAGAACCCCCAGCAGCGTCCAGTTCTCTTCGTCGCACCGCCTGCGGATGATCTCCGTGAGTTCGGGGGAGAGATCCCACCGGTTGATCACGATCCCGAAGGGGACATCGAGAATGCGGAAGAGTTCGATAATGCGGGAAAGATCCGACAGGGCCGAGCGGGAGGGTTCGGTAACGATCACTCCGTAGTCTGTTCCGGTAACTGAGGAGACGGTGGGACACCCCAACCCCGGAGGTCCGTCGATGAGCACCAGGGGCGCTCCTCTTTCGAGGGCCTCTTTTCTCGCCTCCTGGCGGATCTGCGCCACGAGAGCGCCGGAGTTCTCTCCTCCCGGGCCGAGGTGGGCGTGCCAGAGGGGCCCCCAGGGAGTGTCTCCCCGTTTCAAAGTACCCCGGACGATGAATTTTGTCGATATGGCCTTCACAGGGCAGACATGAAGGCACCCTTTGCACCCCTCGCAGAACCCCTCGTCCACCACTGCCTTTCCTTCCTTCATGGTGATGGAAGAAAAGCGGCAGAAGGCTGCGCAGTCTCCGCAGCCGATACAGGCATCCTTGTCCACAGAGGCTACGGCCATGCCTGAGAAGGGGCGGCGGTCCGTCTCCTCGGGCTGAAGAAGGAGGGCCATGTTCGGCGCGTCCACGTCAGCGTCGGCGAGGACTTTTTTCTCCTCCGTCAGAAGGGCGAAGCATGCAGTCAGGGTCGTTTTTCCCGTTCCTCCCTTGCCGCTGACGACCACCATCTCCCGGAGGCTCATGACAGTCTCCTTTCGAGTGTCTCCCACAGGGCGTCCGTGGTGCGGGCCCAGGAGGCATCAGCGCGGTAGGGGGATTCTCCCCGTGCTCCCGATTCGGCCAGGGAGCGGCTGAAGGGGTACCGGGCCAGGATCTCCACTCCGTAGCGTTCGCAGATATCGTCAAAGGATTCGTCCCCCATGCCGGTCTTGTTGATCACGAGGGCAGCGGGGATGCCCATCTCCGAGGTGAGTTGGAGCAGACCCTCAAGGTCCGACAGTCCGAAGGGGGTGGGTTCAGTGACGAGGAGGGCCAGGTCCGCCGCCCGGAGGGCTGCCGCAACGGGGCAGGCTGCGCCGGGAGCGCAGTCCATGACCCAGTCGGGGTTTTCGAAGGCCGAGGCCTCCTTGACTGCCGCCTCGATCACGTGGACGCTGTTGATCGAACCTACTCTGAGGCGCCCTTCTATAAAGGGAGCTCCCTCTACAGTGCCGACCGTCACATCTCCCACCTCCCGGTTTTCCTCACCTATGGCCTTCACAGGACAGATGAGGGGGCAGAGGCCGCACCCCCGGCAGAGGGTATCATTCACCACCGGCTTTCCTGAGCCGAACCATGCGAGGGCACCATAGGCGCATTCCCGGGCGCAGAGGCCGCATCCGGTACAGATGTCTCCGTCGATGACCGCAACGGGAAGGTGTACCGGCCGGACCTCCATCTCAGGGGATCCGAGGAGTATTCCCATGTTGGGCTCCTCCACGTCGAGGTCAATGCCCAGCGTACCCGGGCGGGCAAGAAAAAGGGAGGAGGCAACGCTGGTCTTGCCTGTTCCTCCCTTTCCGCTTGCGACAGCGATCTTCATTTTTTGCAGTCGGAGTCGTGCCCGCAGTCGGTTTCCACGGTGGCCAGACTTCCGGAGAGCAGGGCATTCACGCCCTCCTCCACATCCATGGAGGTCACGGTGAGCACTTCGATGCCAAGGGATTCAAAAAACCTCTTGGCCTGGGATCCCATGCCTCCGGCGACGACTCTGTCGGCCCCCATCTCCTTGATCCATTTCGGGAAAAGCCCGGGGACATGCTCCTCAGTGGGAGCGGCGATGACCTCTCTTGAGAGAAGATGGTCCCCTTCATAATTGACGAAGAGAAAGGACTTCGTCTTGCCGAAATGCTCGGAGATGACTTTTCCGTCCATTGCGATGGCGGCCCGGGTCATTATTCCGATTCTCCTCTGCCGAGGCGGGCCCGAAGTTCCGCTGCCCTTGACTCGGTCAGTTCAAGCTCACGACGAAGGAATTCCTCTTCCGTCTCGCGGGTCATTGGCTCGGCCCACACGCCGCCCCATCCCATTCCCCGGCCGAAACGAGGGAAGCACCGTCCCCGTCCGTATCCGCCGCCGCACATTCCTCTGCCCCAGCCGGTCATGGGTCCCTGTCCGACGGGTCCTGTTCTGTCTCTTCCAGGCATTTGCATTTCCTCCTTTATTGATATTGATTATCATTTGCATATTATACCCTTTTGTGGCATTATGTCAAGGAAGATGTTCATATCAATGGAGGAAACCAATGGAAAACCATGAAATCACCACCGCTGCGGCGGGATTTCTTGAAAAGCTGAGGGAAAGCGGCCTCCGGGTCACCCCCCAGCGGGAGACCCTTTTCAAGGTCTTCGCGGAGAGCCTGGGTCAGCCCACGACTGTTCAGGATCTCTGGACAAAGACCCGGGAGTTTGATCCCTCCATCGGGATCGCCACGGTCTACCGCACCATCAATCTGCTGGGGGAAATGGGGCTGCTGAATGTTCTTTATCTGAATGAGGGGGAGTTCCGTCTTGAGATGCCGAAGGAAAAATTATCGCTGACGGCCTTCTGCCGCCATTGCGGAAGCCTCTTCCCCCTTTCCGGCGGAGAGGAGAAAAAGGCCCTTCTTGAGGAATGGCTTGCCGAGTCGGGGCTTGAGCTGCTCCCCCAGTCCCTTTCCATCGCAGGATTGTGCGGCGGATGCCGGGAACTGCTTCAAAAAGAGGACGCCCCCCCTGCCCGGAGAGGGCCCTTCGGAAGACTGGGGCAGTGCCGGGGGCGGCGATGCCGCAAGGGAAGGGGGGGCGGCTCTTCCGCTGATGTCCCCTCCTGATCCCTTCCCCTTCTACCCTCCCAGGGTGACGTCCTGAGACTCGTACCACCGGAGGGCGTCGAAGAAGTGCTCCGGCCGGTAGTCGGGCCAGTAGTCACCCACTACGTAAAAGTCGGCGTAGACGGACTGGGCGGGCAGAAGGCCGCTCAGCCGGCGGCGCCCTCCCCAGCGGACCACGAGATCGATCCGTGATACCTCCGACGATCCCAGCCCCTCCAGAAAGGCCTTTCGGACCCCCGGAGCGTTCCTGTCCGTGTACTCCGCGGCCCTGCTGAGATCCCACAGCCAGTCGTAGTTGACGAGAAAATTAACCTTGATCCCCCCCTTGCCGAGGGTCTGCCGGGTCCGATAGGGCATCAGCTCGGGAGGAAAGAGGGGGGAGGTGTCGTTGCCCACGACGAGGAGTGAGGCGTCATACTTCGAAAGTATTTTGACCGCCTCGACGCAGGCCTTGCGGAAGGCCGCTGTCTGCTCGGGGGGGCGTTTTGTGTTGTCGCTGGTGAAGCCGTAGACGGAGAGCTCCTCGATTCCCAGATCCCGGCAGAGAAAGTAGAGTTCGAGCCCCGGTTCGAGGCCGTAGGCGTACCCTTCTTCCTTGCGCATCCCCCTGTCCTGGGCCCACCGGCGGTTGCCGTCGGGGATGAAGGCGACGTGCTTCGGCAGCCTTTTGAATTTCGGCAGCTCCATCAGGGTTGCCCTCCTTTTCCGGAGGCTGGTTCTTCACAAGGGGGGAACAAAAGCGGCCCGCCCTTATCCGCTCGAGTATCATAAACAAAACACTTCGCAACATTCCCATTATTTTTCAACATGACTCCTCCTGCCCGCGGCAATTTCCCGGTCGGCGGCATACCACGAAGAGCGCCTCCCTGATTTCCCCTCTGATAATAACATAATAGGAAAAGAGAGAATAAACCCTTCAGAAAAAATTCGGGGAATGAGCTGCGGCAGAGGGAAAAGGGCTCCTTTTCAGTTCACGTTTTTTCGGCCCTTTTCGGGAAAGGTGAAAATCGTACCCGACCCCATGGGGGCAAAACGCTCTCCGAAGATCCCGAGAAAGGCACACTGGGCACGGAGCCCCGTACAGTGGCCGGCGGCGACGAGGGAGGGAGCGAACTCTTCCAGGGCCGATGCCGTCTTCTGAATACGCTCATCCGACGCTTCAACAAGATGCAGCCCGCCTATAACGGCCTCGAGATGCTCTCCTTCTTTGATTGAGTGACGCACTATGTTGATGATCCCGGCATGGCTGCACCCCGTGACGACGACTGCCCCGAGGCCCTCCACCCGTGCGATCAGTGAGAGGTCGTCTGGCATGAGGTCCGGAATGGGCTTCCCCTCCGGATCGAGGGTGTAGAGGCTGATGCCCACTTCCTCGAAGTCCGTCTTCCGGGGGACCTCCCCGGTGGTGACAAGGCCGGGCATGAGCTGAAGGGGTTCGGAGACGAGAATCAGCTGCGCCCCCGCTTCACGAAGGCTCTGGGGGTAGTCTCCATCGAGAACTCCCACGTGGCGGATGAACGGGTCCATGATGAAGTTGGGGCGGAAGAGGGCCGGATGGGCGATGACAGGAAGATCCCTTTTTCCGATGGCCTTCAGAATTTTTGTCAGCCCCCGGGTATGATCGTAATGACAGTGGGTGATGACCACGGCATCGGTTCTATCAAGAGGAATGCCGAGTTTTTCAATGTTGTAGAGAAGAGCGTCGGGGTTCTGCCCCACATCGACGAGAATGTTCGATTTTCCGCCGTCCGCCCCCTCCGCCTCCAGCCAGAATGAAACTCCGTGCTGCCCGAGAAGAGGGCTTTCGTAGGGGACCGTATCCTCAGCAAGTACCGTGACCCGCAGGGACTTCAACATTGGCGCCATCTCCTTTGCTGTTGAGATTTTCTTCTTTTCTCTGCAGGCGGTCTCCGGCTCGAACCTCCTTTCCCGCCAGACTTCCTTCATGGGAAAGCATTGATGTCTACTCATCAGACAAGTTGATTCTACTTTTGCCCTCTGCCCCTGTCAATGAAATAGACTGGACGGATCTTTCGAAAATCATAAATAGAGTTTTGCTGTCCTTTGCGCTAACTCTTCCAACGTCAGACAATGCGATCTGTTCACGGGGCTTCCGTAAACATGAATGCAGCCCCGGACGGCCCGTCCGGGGCTGCATTCATGGAGCGAAAGGATCTTTTTCAGACTGAGGCTATTTGACCTCGCGAATGACCCCGCAGGCAACGGGCAGCGTCATCTTTGCGGGGACGCCGGGAAGAGAAGCCACCGTGTCAGGCAGGGGAGGGGTGTCGGGGACGCCGTGGACGTATATGACCCGTCTGTCGAGCTGTACGTCATCGATGCCGAAGGTTTTTTTCAACCCCTCGTTCAATTCCTTCAATGAGACGGTCTTCTTATAGGTGAATTTACCTTCACCATCGGACACGGGGTATTTATCACTGGGAATGCCGAGGCTTTCCGGCTGATCATGGAAGGGTATCAGGGTCGTGCCCGAAACCGGCTCCGTCTCGATGAGGTCGATGATACCGTCGCTGTTCTCATCCTGCTCGGGGCCGGCGCACGTGGCCGCCTTGTCCCCCGTGGTGAAGCCGTGGATATGGATCATGTGCATGCCGGGAGGGTTCAGCCCTGTAACTTCCGCTTCAATGGTGAG
>JALHFZ010000013.1:0-1933 GCA_022837505.1 Synergistaceae bacterium | reverse complement strand
CTCGCTCCGCCCCCTGCCGATTCGTTGAGGGGGGTCAGGTCCGCCTGATATACTTTGGAAACGGTTGCGGCAAAAGCCGCACTTGGCAGGGTGAGTAATGCCGCCGCCGCGATTATCCGCAAGGGGATGCGGGCTGAATAATGTGCGAAGTGGGGTAAACGACTGAGAATATGGCTTTTCATCCGGGCGCACAGCTTCATGGTGTCTTCTGCCGAAGTGTTCTTCATCATCGATATCCCTCTTTTCTTATCTTATCTTTCCCCTGATTTCCCGGGGAAGTCCGCCAGTCATTTTCTACTGGTACACTACCTTTGCCGGAGCATCTCCTGCATTCCTCTACCGGTACTTCCATGGGTTAGATTTTCTCAAAGTCCTCTTTGGGTGCGCCGCAGACAGGGCAGACCCAGCCATCGGGAAGGTCCTGAAAGCTGGTGCCAGGCTCTATTCCCCCGTCCGGATCTCCTGCCTCGGGGTCATAAATATAGCCACAGACGGTACATCTGTATTTTGTCATATCATTCTCCTTTTTGTGCTGTGATGTAGGAATTTATGTTATTATCAGGCATAGTATTATGGCTAATTTCTTTTGTCAAGTCATTAAATTATTGCTGTCATTAAATTATTGCCATTGTTAATTCGTGATACTTTCACCCCTATAATATGGAATGATTGGAAGAAGTCGAGAAAGAGGCTATGGACTACATGGGGAAAAGGATTCCGCTTCCCCCCAGACATTGGAGAAAAAACTGACCATCTCCCGGGAAAGCGCCATTTTCATTATCGTGCGGCTGGCGAAATCGGGAAAGATTGAAGCGAGTGCCCCGAAGGGTGCCGATTCAGAACAGTAATTCCGGATGAAAAAGTTTTGCACATCTGAGGAGGTTCGATATGAGACCAGAATATTTCTTTTGGGGTGGAATGTGGATATTCCCCATCATAATGATCACAATTGCGCTCATTGTTATTTACTTTATTTTTGGGCGCGGCGGATTCAGGACGCCCTGGCAGGGTCACGAAAATTATTACAACAGAAAGATGGATTTTGAAACCGCGTTGGACATACTCAAAAAACGCTACGCAAAGGGTGAAATTACTGAAGAGGAATTTGAACGAATGAAAAAAACTATACTTTAAAGAGGAGATATAAACTATGGAGGCTCAGATATCCCATAAGGACAAAGACACGATCGAGGCTGGCATTCGGGAGAAATATGAAAAGGTGGCGGATAGCCCGGAAGGACTTTTCAGGTACCCTACTGGCCGTGCCGGTCTGGAGGCCTTGGACTACGATCCCGGGCTAATCGAGAAGCTGCCTGAACCTGTGACTGCCTCATACTGCGGAGTGGGCAATCCGTTTTCTCTTGGCCTGGTCAACAATGGAGAAGCCGTGCTGGACATTGGATGCGGCGCCGGGGTGGACACCATAATTGCAGGCATGATGGCAGGACCGACGGGAAAATCAGTGGGCGTGGATATCGTGTCCGAGATGCTGCAAAGGGCCAACGCAAATCTTGAGCTGACGGACCTGAGAAATGTTGCCTTTCTCAAGGCATCCGGCGAAAAATTGCCTTTTGAAGAGAAGAGTTTCGATGTGGTGATCTCTAACGGTGTGATCAATCTGATTCCTGATAAAACCGCCACCCTGAAGGAAGCCCTGCGCGTGTTAAAACCCGGAGGGCGGTTAATGATCGCAGATCAAATACTGACAGGTCAGGTGCAGCAAGATCTAAAAGAAAGGGTAATCAGTTGGTCCCAGTGAAAAGGCGGGGCCATACCGGGAAAGGCTTTCCTGGCATTACTCAAGCAGATTGGATTTGAAAACGTTGAACTGACAGCGGAAACCGGCTTCAACAGTTCCCCCAAAACGAAAGGAACCTTATTCAGGGCTGAAAAACCATTCATACAAAGCGCAGAAAATGAATAACAGAAATGA
>JALHFZ010000220.1 GCA_022837505.1 Synergistaceae bacterium | reverse complement strand
GACGGCGGATGCCACCGAGCACGGGGCCGCAGCCGTCCCGGGGCTCGCCCAGCCCGTTGAAGGTCCGCCCGAGGAGAGAGGGGGAGAGAGATATTTCAAGCTCCCGGCCGAGAAAGCGCACGGCCGTGGAGGAGGGGACGAGTCCCTCCGTACCGGAGAAGACCTGCACGAGGGTGGACTTTTCGTCCACGAGGACGACCCGCCCCTTGCGGACCCTTCCATCAGGGGAGAGCACATCCACGATTTCGTCGTACCCCACTCCGGGGATGCCTGCAAGCAGAAGGAAGGGGCCGTTTATCCGATTCACTCCCACGTATTCCGTAGAGGGCATGGCTATTTCTCCCTTCGGGGAGCGATGCGCTCCCGGCAGACGGTTTCCATCCGGTCGAAAAGCCGCCGTCTGAGATCGTCGAAGATCTCCGTCTTCTCGGCGGGGATCTCCCGCAGGTGGGTCAGTTCCACCAGTTCGTCAAGCCCCTTGAGAAGGGAGAGGGGGCATCCGCTGTCGAGGAGTTTCTCGGCCTTTTCGTTGAAGCCGAGAAGGAGGCCGAGAATGGCCAGCCCTTTTTCGGGGGGACAGTAGGAATCGGGGCCGAAGGCCCCCTGCTGGAGGTAGCCGTTTTTGAGCAGGGAGGCCGTGAGGGCCGTGAGCTTCTGGTCGTCCGGGAGGACATCTTCCCCCACGAGACGGATGATCTGCTGGATCTTGTCATCCCGGGCGAGGACCTCCCGGGCCCTGTCCCGGAGGGTTGCCCATTCGGGGCTCACGTGGGTGGCGTACCACCCTTTCACCTCGTCAGCGTATTCACTGTACGAATCGGTCCAGCTGATGGCCGGAAAGTGGCGGGAGTGGGCGAGCTGCTGGTCGAGGGCCCAGAAGCACCGGATGAACCGCTTCGTGTGCCGGGTCACCGGCTCGGTGAAGTCCCCTCCGGGAGGGGAGACGGCGCCGATCACGGAGATGCTCCCCGTGGAGCCCCCCAGGGTGACGACCTTCCCCGCCCGCTCGTAGAACTCGGCAATCCGGGTGGGCAGATAGGCGGGGAACCCCTCCTCTGCTGGAATTTCCCCCCCCGGAGATCTCCCGAAGGGCCTCGGCCCACCGGGAGGTGGAGTCGGCCATGAGGGCCACGTCGTACCCCATGTCCCGGTAATACTCCGCCATGGTGATCCCCGTGTAGATGGAGGCCTCCCTGGCCGCCACGGGCATGTTGGAGGTGTTGGCGATGAGGATGGTGCGCTCCATGAGGGGTTTCCCCGACCGGGGATCTTCCAGGATGGGAAATTCTTCCAGCACCTGGGTCATCTCGTTTCCTCGCTCACCGCAGCCGATGTAGATCACGATCTGGGCGTCGCTCCATTTCGCGAGCTGGTGCTGGGTCACGGTCTTTCCCGTTCCGAATCCTCCGGGAATGGCCGCCACGCCGCCCTTCGAGAGGGGGAAGAGGCCGTCGATGACCCGCTGCCCCGTAATGAGGGGTTCGTCGGGAAGCAGCCGCTCAGCTATGGGCCGGGGGGTGCGCACCGGCCACCGGCCTATGAGGGGGATGGACCGCTCCTTCCCCCGGGCGTCCCGGAGACGGGCCACGGCGGAGGATGCCCTGTGAAAGCCCGCGGGCAGAATGGAGAGCAGCTCCCCCTCCATCCCCGCAGGGACCATGATGCGGTGCTCCACGAGGGAGGTCTCCCGGAGAGAGGCGATGACCGTTCCAGCGGTGACCACGTCCCCAACTTTTCCGAGGGGGGTGATCTCCCAGGAGGCGTCGGGGTCGAGCTGGGAAACGGAGACCCCCCGGGTGACGAAGGGGCCTTCCTTCTCAAGGAGTTTTCCGAGAGGCCGTCCGATGCCGTCGAATATGGACCCCATCAGTCCGGGGCCGAGCTCCATGGAGAGGGGATGTCCCGTTCCCGCTACGGGTTCTCCCACCGTGAGGCCCACCGTGTCCTCATAGACCTGGAGCAGGGCGTCCTCTCCGTCAAGGCGGATGATCTCCCCCAGGAGGGCGAGCTTTCCCACGGTGACCATCTCCCCCATGG
>JALHFZ010000219.1 GCA_022837505.1 Synergistaceae bacterium | reverse complement strand
GGTCCGGAGAAGCCGGTTAGCTCCCCCTTCCCCCAGCCGAAGGAGTAGTACACCCACGAGAGGGGGTCCCCGGAGAGGCGGGCCATGTCCTCCGCGAGGGCTGATACCGGGTCGAGTGTCGGGTCTGCGGCCGTCTCAGCGAGGGGCGTCATGAAGTTCGCTCCGCGAGGCGGGCGCGGGCCTCGTTGATCTTGTCCGCCACGGAGATGTTCACCTCCACCCCGCTTCCGCGAATGATGCCCGTAGCCTCAGAGAGGATCCTCAGGGCCGTATCCCGGCCGTGCATCTCGATCTGGAGACCGTCCTTCGTCTTGCGGATGGACTTTATTGCGGACGTGACGTCCGGAGAGAGATCCCTCGTCCCCTTCACATAGAGCACCGGCGCGTCCAGGTCGAGGAACATCTGTCCGTTCTCCTCGGCAACCTGAGCGTCCTTTGCGGCCTCATAGAGATCCTCTCCCGGATGGACGATCTGCACCACGTCGGTGATGTCGCTCATGGCGGTGTTGATCAGTGCCCGGTAGATATGAACCGCCAGCTGCTTCGGGTCTTCAGCGGCGGCGTGGATTGTCTCCCGGACGAGTTCACGGATCCGTTCCTTCACCCATTCCCGTTCGAGAAGGCGGCTCCCCTGGTTGTAGGCCGACCGTTCAGAATACCCTGCGCTGATGGCGGCCTGCGTCGCATTGCGTCGTATGTCCGTTACGTAGGCGGCACAAAAGAGCTCTTCCATAGCGCTCAATGGGCGCTTCGCCATCCCGATCACCTCCCTTTTGATATGGAAAAAGACCGCCCTGGGGAGCGGTCTTAAATCTTATTCTCGTCGAGACGATGATCACCGCACCAATCGGTCCGAAAAACCACGGGGAACCCGTTCATCGTCGGACAACGCCTTCGACACCTGCCGATGCCGCCTTGAATCTCCGGCGATACATCCTCTTCGCTACTTAAAGCCTTAGGAACGTACCAGATGCACGTACCACATACCATTCCCGTACTTCTATGTTTCCAGTTATCTTGGTTCGTCATTTTTCAATGCCTCCAAAATTAAGATAGGCCGCCCCTGGGGAGCGGTCTCGGTTCACCCGGCGTCAAGGTAGCGATTTGGCCGGCGGGTGTCTGCACGTTTTGTTTTTTCTTTCTGCTTCTATCCGTTTCTGTCCAGTTCTGCCCCGCTTC
>JALHFZ010000218.1 GCA_022837505.1 Synergistaceae bacterium | reverse complement strand
CTGGGTATCTGAAGGAGGACTGCTCCTTCCAGACGGGGGGAGGCGGCCCAAGCCTCGCCGTTGCCAGGTACGTCCGGGAGTACATGAGAGAAAAATCCATCCGGGGAAGCTACTGCATCGGCGGCATCACCGGCTACATGGCGGAGATGCTGAAGGAAGGACTCTTCAAGGCCCTATTCGACGTCCAGAGCTTTGACGCCTCGGTGACATCCTCCCTGGCGACAAATCCATACCATATGGAGGTGGACGTCTCCTGCTACGCCAACCCCTTCAACAGGGGGTGCCTCGTGAACGACCTCGACGTGGTCGTCCTGGCCGCCCTCGAGGTGGACCGGGATTTCAACGTGGACGTCCTCACGGGACACGACGGCGTCCCCCGGGGAGCCTCGGGAGGGCATTCCGATACGGCGGCAGGAGCGAAGCTGACGGTCATCACCGTCCCCTCCATGAGAAACGGGGTCCCCTCCATTCGGAACAGGGTACAGACCGTGGTCACCCCTGGAGAGACGGTGGACGCCATCATCACCGAGCGGGGGATCGCCATCAACCCCCGGAGAGAGGACCTTGCGGTGAAGGCCCGGGCCGCTGGACTTCCTGTGAAGGACATAGACAAACTTAAAGAAGAGATAGAAAAAATTACGGGAATCCCCCGGGACGTGGAGTTCGGCGACGAAATCGTAGCCCTTGTGGAATACCGGGACGGCACGATCATCGACGCCATCCGGAAGGTGAAGGAATAACCGGGAAACCAGCTGAAAGAGACGTGAGAGGCTCCAAAGCAGACCCTTCTATGGAACGAGAGATTCAAACGGGCCGGTGAAGTTATGAACAGAAGAGCCTTTTTCCCCAGGATAGCCGGAATTGCCGCTGTGTTCGTTCTCCTTTCGGCGAGCACCTTCGCCGGCTGTGCCGCATCCTCGGGCACATCACCCCAGCCCCTTGAAGCCTCCGTATCCCAGGGCATAGCCCGCCTGGGGTATTTATGGCCGCTCTTCGTGCAGGGCAGGATTACAAGCCGCTACGGGCAGAGAACGCACCCGATAAGCCGTGAGGCCGATTATCACATGGGGGTTGATATCTCCGTTCCCCACGGTGCCTCCATACGGGCGGCCAGGGCGGGCACGGTTATTTTCTCCGGTCTACGGGGAGGGTACGGCAAGGCGGTCATCCTGCAGCATGACGAAAAGAACTCCTCCCTC
>JALHFZ010000217.1 GCA_022837505.1 Synergistaceae bacterium | reverse complement strand
CTCTCGCTCCTCTTCTCCGCTCTTCATCATCAGGGTTGCCGGGAACCTTAGACCGGGGACGTATTCGGGGATGGTTGTACCCTTTCGCCATGTGGCCCCCTTCGTATCCGGGTATATAAAGTCGTCCCGGACGCCGGAGTATACTGTTGCAACCAGTTTTGGTACTATATACAGCACACCATCCACCCTGGGCGGGAGAAGTTTAGAATCGTGGTATCTCTCCCTGAAAATAGGGATCTGTTCCCCGCAAAACGCGGTTTCCCCGACCTGCACATCCTCAACAACAAGGCGGATCATAGACCCGCTCGGAGGTATCGATATGATCCTCCCCTCCCCGGTCATGACATCGATCTCATGGCCGCAACAGTTGATCAGGGTTATCCCGGTCATATTGGAAACCCTCCCGTTTCTTCTGGCGGGGTTGGGGTGTCGTATACCTTCCGCTGGAGAATATACGAGTCTATCAACTGTTCGATCCGCCCGAGGTCGGACTCCACGCGACACCCATCATAAAACACATACGCACGTTTTACATCCCCGCGCGAGCGGTGGCGCCCAATTGCCGCCTTTAATTGCTTTAGTTCATCCAGCGGAGGGATGCAGCCCTTCCCGCGAGTGTAGTACTCGAGAGCGTAGATGTGGGTGCCCATGCTCCGGACGATCCAGATAAACGCCCGTGGCTTATGCTCCACGGATCCACAACCGATCCATAATGTAATCCATGCGGTACGCCTGTGGGTGCAGGCAACCGCTGGCGCTAGCGTCATTCATTGCCACGCTGAGGCTGGCTAGCGCCCTTCCCATGTTTTCATCCGTGTTCATTCTCTTTACTCCTCCCCCTTTTCCGGGGGGAATGCAAGGCCGGGGCCATGAACCCCGCGCCGTCCGAACCCGGAACCTTGCTTACCTTCTCCCGGCATATGGAAGATTGCATTTCGGGATCTCCCATATGAGCCGGTTTTTCCTAAGTTCCGCGCCCGAGAAGTAGCCTAACTCCTCTTCGAACCCCTGTACGAGCCCAAAGTATAACCCCGGCTCCACCTCCTCAAAGGCGAACCAATACCACCCTGTGTACGACTCCCACGCCTTGATGACTTTATGGGGAGTCTCCGTTTTGTCGTAGGGAGAGATGATATATAGGTGGCCATCTCTCCCGACCTCAAACTTGAATTTGCCCATGTGACCACCTAATACACCCTCATATCAGGGGAGAACCCGGTATCTTCAAGGATGCGGTCATCAAAATCCCCGCCGATGTAGATTATGGTGTCGACGATACGAGATAGGGCGTATTCGTCGAGTTCCCGGAGGCTTTTTATGCCATACCGCTTGAGTTGCTCCGGGGTCGGCTCCACCTTGACGCAATCGTAGGAGTAAACACACCCCGAGAGGTAGTCATTATACTCCTGTATCTCGATGCGTAGCGCCTCCTCCGCCGTGGGGATGTCAAACCCGTTCTTTCTGAAGACGTCGGCGGTCATATAGACAACCCCGACCCAGCCCCAGTCCCACCGGGCGGAGTCCGCCGCCCGGAATTGTCCCGTTGTGGTGGATAGGATGATCCCGGAGTGATCATAGAGATACAGGGGTAGAATAACCGCGATCTCAGGATATTTCTCCTTGACAGCGGCCATGAAAGCATACTCATCTTCGTATTCTCCCGGATCCATCCTGATGATGTGATCCGGGTCCCCAATATCGTAATGGCGGCTCCAGCAAGCAATTTTTCCGAGAGTATCAAACATATCTCTCGGATTTTCCGGGTGCAGGTCATAGACCACTCGAAGTATCCGTCCCGTGCCCTCATCATAGTACACGGCCACAGGGTCTTGATTAGACATTTTTATCTCCTCTCCTTTAGTTTTTTAGATGTGCGGGGATTCAGCCCCGCACCAGTTCCCGGGCGTATTCATACCGCCCGACTTCGTCCGCCGGACCGTCCGGGTAATCCCCCGGATAGTCCTCAATATCGGCCAAAATCTCAAGCGCCGCCTCACGGAGGCGGCGCTCGTAGTCGTCTTCGTCAAGTATTGGGTACTCTGTTAGTTCCTCAAGCAAAGAGTCCGCTAACTCAAGCGCCCGGTGATCGCTTTCGTGGATGAGAATGCTTTCAACCCACCCACAAAGCCAATGGGTGACCCTCACCACGATCACGGTCTTTGACTCGCCACCTAGCCGCGCTAGGATAGAATCAAAATTCGACACATCCAGAAGATCAGAGTCCCGACTACGCGAGTACACAGTATAGTACTCCGCATAGTCGGGGCCGACATAACAGTCCGGCCGACTCCACCGGACTAAATGCTTATACTTTGCCATTTTCGCTTTCCTCCGTCTAATCCGCGCGCGGGTATTCCGCGCCCGCGTCCGCTATCGCCGCCCGCTCGGCGGCTTCGGACACGACCTTAATAAGCCGCTCCACCACATCCGCCGCTCTCTCGAGCGCGG
>JALHFZ010000216.1 GCA_022837505.1 Synergistaceae bacterium | reverse complement strand
GGGGTGTGATGATTGCCCAATGGAAGGTCAGGAGGGGTTTCACCGTGACACCGCAAAGAGGCTCTCTCCAGGCACTCTACCGATGGAGAGTCGCCCCGCGGGGCAGAAGGTTCCCCTCCCCTGTCCTGGCATGTCAGCGGGAGGCCTCTCTCCAGAAGTGGAATCAAAAAACCGCCCACCTACCGGCTGCTTACGCCGCCTCTTCCCGTTCCCTTCCGGATATTGTGTCGTGAGAATAATCATCTTCTGGGGAGGAGGGAAGAATTGTCCATCCCAAATTCTTCCCCTGAGCGTCGTCCCGCCAAAACCACAGCCATCCGAACCTGCAGACAGGCAGGCAGTCTGCGGCGATTGCACAACCGGCGGATCCGTCTCCAACTGGTTTTACCAGACCAGGGCACAGCCTCCGGATACCGGGTTGATACCCTCATCGGCTGTTTTCTGTATCCTCGATCATCCTGAGCACCTTCCGACGAACATCGGCAAACTCGATACTGGTGCGGTCGCGAGGTCGCGGCCAGGGTATCTCGACGATCTCCCGGACTGATCCCGGGCGCGGTGTGAGGACAACGATCCGGTCAGAGAGGTATACCGCCTCATCCACACTGTGGGTGACAAAGAGGATCGTCTTCTTTGTCTGCTCCCAGATGGAGAGGAGTTCTCCCTGCATCCGGTTCCGGGTCTGAGCGTCCAGCGCCCCGAACGGCTCGTCCATAAGGAGGACATCGGGGTCATTTGCAAGCGCTCGTGCTATCGCCACGCGTTGCCGCATCCCGCCTGAGAGTTCGTATGGGTAGGCGTCCCGGAACTGGGAAAGCCCGACCATCTCAAGGTAGCGCTCTCCTATCTTCCTCCGTTCCTCCTTACCCACACCCCTCATCTCAAGGCCAAAAGCGATGTTATCGATGACCTTCTGCCATGGGAAGAGCGAGTACTCCTGAAAGACCATGCCCCGCCGGGGGTCAGGGCCGGTGACCACGTTACCGTCGACGATCACCCTGCCGGTGGTCGGGCTCTCGAGCCCGGCGATGATCCGAAGGAGCGTCGTCTTCCCGCAACCGGACGGCCCCACCAGGCAGACGAACTCCTCATCCCGGATCTCGAGGTTGATATCCTTCAGAGCCCATATGACGTCGCCATCCTCCTTAGGGAAGGCCTTGCTGAGGTTCTCTACGATGACTCCGCTCATGAGGCCACCTCCCCCTCATG
>JALHFZ010000012.1 GCA_022837505.1 Synergistaceae bacterium | reverse complement strand
GTTGGCTTTCCACGCCGGGTCTTTTTCCCTCTTGTGCTTCATGGAAGCCTCCACATCGATAATCCGCATGGGGGTGGCCCGGGGATCGGCTCCGTCGGTTTCAATTTCGGTCTCTTTAAATTCCGCCGTCAGTTCAAGGGTGGGGTAGAAGAGATCCATGAGATCGGCGCAGGCATGGATGGCCACAGGTAGCAGGATCTCTCCCTGCCCTGCGGCGAAGGCGTGGGGGATCTGGAAGGGGCCAAGGCGTCGGAGGGCGACCGCTGTAGCCCTGCCGGCCTTTTCCTTGAAGCCTTCGATATCGGAGACAAAGGACTGTTCCGGGTCGAACCAGTGAAAGCTGAGCCGGTCCTGGATCATGGGTGCCTGCTTCCCGTCGAAGACTCCGTAGAATCTTCGTACTTCCCGCTCCGTGAGGAACCCGGGGATCTTCTTTTTTTCCACCTCGAGGTCCTTCAGCTGGGGGGAGGGGTACCCCTTCTGCCGGTTGTTCGGAAGAACCCTGGATTCTTCGTCGTATATGGTGTCCAGAGTGTAAAAGGTCATGTTGACGAAAGCGGCCACCTGGCGAAAAAGTTCCGCCGGTGCCTGAAGGGTGCCCCCTGCGCTGGCCAGGAAGGGGCGTATCCGGGAGTCCAGGAAGGGTGAGCCTGCCGCTTTCCGGACATGGTCGCTGAAGGTGGCCGCCTCGATGGGTTCATCGGCGGGGTGGGAGTCGTTCCGCACGTGGGCGGGCTGGGTCATGTCCCCGAGCATGTGCATGGACTCCCCGAGAGCCCGGTATGCCCTCGAGAGCTGGAGCATGCGATAGTCTTCGTGGTCACTGGGGACAAGGCTCAGGGATGTCTTGAAATGGGGGGAGCTCAATGCCGGTGGAAGGGGCAGATCGTCCCTGACCTCGAGGGCGCGTTTGTAGGCCGAAAGGGCTGCGCAAAAACAGAAGGGGTTGTCGGGCGAGCTGAGCCCCCATGTCCTTGCGTCTGTGGCGGGGCTGTCGTAGAGCCCGTGCCCTTCGCTCTGGTCAGTCAGATAGGCCACTCCGGACCAGCTGAGAGGATCGTAGAAATGCCGGACGGAGGAGTAGAGGTGGGGTTCGTCCGCCCAGTCCCCTCCGCTGATGATCCACGCCTTGGGGGAAAACACCCCTTCAGCCGGGAGAAAATCCGAGGCGAGCAGGGAGGAACCGCCGACTGCGATCCCCCGCAGGGGGTCGGTAAGCCCCGAATCCGCGAAGGGGCCCGTGCGATACTTCTCCTTGCCTTTCGTATGGCTGAGAAAGAGTTTTACAGCCTCAAGGTTGATCTGCCGGTGGGTATTCTGGCTCCAGGCTTCCGCAGGAGTGGCGGCAAAAAGGGATAAAGCGGTCAGCAAAAGGATGGTGTTCCTTCGAATCCGTCCGATGCAGGTCATTGATCCTTTCCTCCTTTCTCCGGGGTTAAAAGTCGAAGAGTACCCATTTACCGTCCCTCTTCATCCATCGCACATAGAAGATAAAACCCCCCACATCCACGGCGTACTCGGAGGTCCGGAGGGTGCTGGAGGTTCCGGGGTCGGCATTTTCGGGGGCGCTCATGAAGCTCATATTCGCCTTTTCAAGGAGATCGGCGAAGGAGGGCATTGCCTCGGGTTTCTGCTCAAAGAGGGCGGCGTAGACCTCCCTGCAGCTTTCATCCACGAATCCGCTCGCCCCGGCGATGTCTCCGGCCGTGAGGGCATTTCTGAAACCCCTCAGGGATTCTTCGATGGCCTTTTTTTCGGCCGGAAGATCGGGGTAGGTCCTCCAGTCGGCGGTATCCCTCCCCCCCGGCGAATCCTCCGGAAGAGCAGGAAGTCCGGGCGGCAGGGAGGAAATTTTCTCCTCTCCCGGCTTCTGCGCCGCGAGAAGGCTTTCAAGGAAGGCGATCCGGTCTCTCAGGGGCTGAAGATCAGGCCGCCAGGAACGCATTCTCCTTTCAAGTTCAGTGTCGGGGCAGAGGGCAAGGCTTTTAGCGAAGGCCTCCATGGCGCCGGGAATATCCCTTTCCTCCTCCTTCCGGAGCCCCTCCCTGCGGAAAAAGAGGGCCTCTTCAAGAACCGCGATCCGGCTTAGAAGGGCCGAATCAGAGGGCCTGAGGGAGGCATCTTTTCCCTGAGCGACCGCCCCGCGGCAGAAGGTTAAAAGGGTTAGCATGAGGAGGAGAAACCCCGTTTTTCTTAAAGATTTGCCGGAAAAAAAACAGAACAGCCGGTTCATTATCCCTTCACCCCGATTCCTTTGAATACTGCACCATATTTTTTCTGATAAGGTGATGAGGCGGAAATTCGGACTTCTGAGAAAAATTCTACCATAAGCCGGGCTTTCTCTTTCGATACATTCTGATAAATTTCAGAAGCAGCGCAGGGGGTATTGCCCGCGGACTGCGGAAAAAGCCTTGCAATGGGAGATGGTACGTGTATTATAGTAGTTTTGAGGAAAATACCTGTTCCCTTGACCTGCCCGGAGCAGATGCAGGGGGCGGCAGGGAATATATCAAGGGAAACCGACATTCGGGGGAGGAAAATTATTCATGAAGTGGCGATCTGGCAAGGAAATCCGTTCCTTATTCATAGACTTTTGGGTGTCAAAGGGGAGCACCCACTATCCCAGCTTTTCCCTCATACCGGATGACCCTTCCCTTCTGTTCACCATAGCGGGGATGGTCCCCTTCAAGCCCTGGTATCTGGGGATCGAAAAACCCGCCACCCCAAGGGCGGTCACCTCCCAGAAGTGCGTCCGCACCAACGACATCGAAAACGTCGGCCGGACGGCCCGGCACCATACCTTCTTCGAGATGCTGGGGAACTTCGCCTGGGGGGATTATTTCAAGAAAGAGGCCATCACCTGGGGGTGGGAGTTCCTCACGGAGGTCATCGGCCTCGAGCCGGAACGCCTCTCCGTCACCATCTACAAGGACGACGAGGAAGCGTACCATGCCTGGAGGAACCTCGTGGGCGTCCCCGAGGACCGCATTTTCCGCTTCGACAGGGACGACAACTTCTGGTTCATGGGGAGCCAGGGGCCCTGCGGTCCGTGCTCGGAGATCATGTACGACCAGGGGCCGGCGTTTTCATGCGGAAAGCCCGGCTGCGCTGTGGGGTGCAGCTGCGACCGGTACCTTGAGATATGGAACCTCGTCTTCACCCAGTTCGACCTTCAGAAGGACGGGACCCTCGTTCCCCTGCCGAAGAAGAACATCGACACGGGGATGGGCCTCGAACGGCTGACCTCCATCGTTCAGCGGGTGCGTACCGATTTCGAGACGGATCTCTTCAAGCCCCTCATCGACCGGGCCTGCGCCCTTGGGGGAGTGAACTACGGGGACAGCCCCAAGACGGACCTCGCCGTGCGGGTCATCGCCGACCACGTCCGCTCCGTGGCCTTCATGATCGCCGACGGCATCCTCCCCTCCAACGAGGGTCGGGGGTACGTCCTCCGCCGCCTTCTGAGGAGGGCCGAACGGTTCGGCCGCCTCCTCGGAGTAAACCGTCCCTTCCTCCTCGACTTTCTTCCCGACGTCCTTGAGCTGATGCAGGACCCCTACCGGGAACTGGCGGACAACCTTCTTACCATTCAATCCATCATCGAGGTGGAGGAGAAGCGCTTCGACCGCACCCTTCAGTCGGGGACGGAGCTTCTCGAGGGGGAGATCTCTCGCCTCGCTTCCTCGGGGAGGGGAGTGCTTCCCGGGGATGTGGCCTTCGCCCTCTACGACACCTACGGCTTTCCCCTTGAGCTGACCGCCGAGATAGTGGAGGAGCGGGGGCTTGCCGTGGACCGGGAGGGGTTCAACCGGCAGATGACCGCCCAGCGGGAGCGGGCCCGGGGGGCGAGCAAGCAGAAGCGAAGTGAAATGGCAGGGGACGTCTGGTCCGACCTGAGCGAACGCCTGGGAGAGACCCCCTACTCGTCAGGGGGGGAAGGGGAGGGTACCTCCCGGGTGACCGCCCTTGTGATGAACGGTGAAGAGGTGTCCGCCCTGGAAGAAGGGGACGAGGGGGAGGTCCTTCTGGACAGCACACCCTTTTACGCCGAGAAAGGCGGCCAGGTGGGAGACCGGGGAACCCTCTCCTCCCTCGAGGGGAAGGCTTCGGTCCTCGACACGGTGGTCCGGGGCCGGGGGCTTGCGGTTCACCGGGTGAAGGTCCTCTCGGGGACCCTCTCAGCGGGGGACACCCTCCGCTCGGAGGTGAATACGGACCGCCAGAGGGCCATCCGGAGAAATCACACGGCTACCCATCTTCTTCACGAGGCCCTCGGGAGGATACTGGGGGGGCACGTCCGCCAGTCGGGGTCTCTCGTGGGAGAGGGGTTCCTCCGCTTCGACTTCACCCATTTCGAACCCCTCTCGGAAGAGCAGATCCTCTCCGTGGAGGAGGAGGTCAACGAAAAAATCCTTGCCAATATCCCCCTTGAGATTTCCGAGGGGTCCATGGAGGAGGCCCGGGCCTGCGGAGCCAAGGCCCTCTTCGAGGAGAAGTACGGTGAAAAGGTGCGGATAGTGCGGATCCCCTCCTTCTCCGTCGAGCTGTGCGGCGGGCTTCATGCCCTTTCCACCGGGGAGATCGGCCTCTTCAAGATCCTCCGGGAGGAGGGAATCGGCTCGGGGACAAGGCGGATCACCGCCGTCACGGGGAGGGAAGCCCTGAGGCATTTTCAGCGTCTCTCCCAGAGAATGGGCCGGCTGGGAGCCCTCCTTTCCGTGGAGGAGGAGGCGGTTCTGCCAAGGGTGGAGCGCCTTCAGGACGAGGTGAAGACCCTCGCCCGGAGGGTCGACGAGGTGCGGGCGGCCAATCTCCGGGCCTCCCTCGACAGCGCCGTGAAGAAGGAAATCCTTTCCTCCGGCCTGGAGGCAGTCTGGGGCCGGTTTGACGGCGTCTCCGCCGATACCCTCCGGGAGATGGGAGACCGGGTGAAAAAGGCCTCCCGGGGGGAGGGGATCGTGATCCTCCTCGCCTCCGCGGAGGGGGAGAACGTCATCCTCGTGGCCATGGCCGACGAAGAGGCAGTGAAGAAGGGCATCTCCGCAGGGAAGATCGTGAAGGAGGCCTCTGCCCGTTTCGGCGGCGGAGGAGGAGGACGGCCAAACCTCGCCCAGGGAGGGGGGAAGGATCCCTCCCTTCTCGACGGGGTGTACCAGGCCTTTCTCTCCCTGGCGGAGGGGCAGATTACAAAAGGATGAGACGGATCCTCGCCCTCGACATGGGGACCGTCCGGATCGGGGTCGCCGTGAGCGACCCCCTCGGAATGTTCGCCACGGGGATCGCCGTCCTCTCCGCCGAGGGGGAATGGGAGAAGGAGCTTGACGACCTGATGGCCCGCTACACACCCTCCGTCCTCCTCATCGGCGTTCCCGTGCGGACTACAGGGCAGAAGGGGCCGGAGGCTCTGCGGATAGAGGAGCAGGCCAAAACCCTGTCGGAACGATACCCCGATGCGGAAGTGATCCTTCATGACGAGCGGTATTCCACCGTCATGGCCCAGCAGGTCCTCATCGAGGCCAATGTCTCCCGGAAGGGGAGAAAAGGGAAGGTCGACCAGGTGGCCGCCGCCCTGATCCTCCAGAGCTGGCTCGACCGGGCGGGGAGAGAGCAAGAATGAGGGGACTTCCGCCGGGAGTGAAGGTCACCCCCATGCTCTCCCAGTACCTTGAATGGAAGGAGAAATACCCCCACTGCATCCTTTTCTTCCGCATGGGGGATTTTTACGAGATGTTCTTCGACGACGCCCGGAAGGCCTCGGAGATACTGGACATCACCCTCACCGCCCGGGACCCCGACAAAAGCATCCCCATGGCGGGAGTTCCCTGGCACTCCATGCAGCCCTATCTCGCCCGGCTCGTGAGGGCCGGGTGCAGCGTGGCCATCTGCGACCAGATAACCGAACCGGACGGCAGAACCCTCGTGGAGCGGAAGGTCGTGCGGATCGTCACTCCGGGAACCTACGTCCCCGAGGAGGCCGGAACGGGGGGGCACCTTGCGGCCCTTATCCCCTCGGGGGAGTTCTACGCCCTCGCCCTCCTCTCCGTAGAGACCGGACGGCTCGAGGCGGGGCTCTTCCCCCCCTCCGAGGCCCTCTCCATTCTTGGGTCCTTCGCTCCGGGGGAGCTGCTCGTCCCTTCAGGCTTCTCCCTTCCGAAGGACTTCCCCCTCGCCGGGGAATTCTTCCTCCTCCCCCGTCCGAAGGAATTCTTCTCTCCTCTCTCAGGAACCCGCCTTCTGAAGCAGACCTGGAAGGTGGCCTCCCTCGGGACCTTCGGCGTGCGGGACGATTCCCCCGAGGCTGGGTGCGCCGCCGCAGCCCTGCGGTATCTCTCGGAGACCCAGTTCGGAGCGGTGGACCACGTCCGGCGGGTTCACCCCCTTCTGTCGAGGGAGCACCTCCTTCTCGACGGGGCCACGGCGGAACATCTCGAACTTGTGGACGAGGAAGGGCCTTCGCTTTTTTCGTGCCTTAACCGCTGCAGAAATGCCATGGGAAAAAGGATGCTCCGGGAGTGGATCCTCCGCCCCCTCCTGCACGCCGACCCCTTGAAGATCCGCCACGATTCCGTGGAATTTCTTCTCGCCGAAGGGGACAGGCGGAGAAGCCTGCGCAATCTTCTCGGTGAATGCAGGGATATTCAGCGGGCCACGTCCCGCCTCTCCCTCGGTACGGGAACCCCCCGGGATATGGGGGCCCTTCGGGATACCCTCCGCCTCCTTCCCTCCCTCCTCCCCCTCTGCGAAGGGGCTCTCTCCCCCTGGATAAAGGATCTTCCGGATTTCTCACCCCTTGGTGATCTTTTGAACGAGGCCCTCGAAGAGGATCTGCCCCGGAATCCTGCTTCGGGGGGGATCATCCGGCGGGGGTTCGACCCGGAGCTTGACGAATGGAGGGCCGTGGAGACCGGGGCGACGGACTGGCTTGAGGCCTATCTTGAAAGAGTGCGGGCCGAGACGGGGATATCCCGCCTCAAGGCCGGGTTCAACAAAATATACGGATATTACCTTGAGGTGAGCCGGGGAGCGCTTTCCTCCGTTCCCGGGGACTTTCAGCGGAAGCAGACCCTCGTGAACGCCGAGCGGTTCGTCACCCCTGAGATGAAGACCTTCGAGGAGAAGATGAACCGCGCGGGGGAGGAGATCTCCCGGCGGGAGGGGGAGCTCTACGACCGGCTGAGGCAGGAGGCGGCGTTCTTCCTTGAAGGCCTTCAGGCCCTGGGAGAATCCCTCGCCTCCCTCGACGTCCTCGCCTCCCTGGCGGAGGTCGCCCGGGAGCGGGGGTATGTCCGCCCGGAGCTGGACGACTCGGGAGATTTCTTCGTCACGGGGGGGAGACATCCCGTGGTGGAGCAGATCCTCACCGATTCCCCCTTCGTGCCGAACTCCTACTCCCTTGAGGGGGACGGAAAACGGATCGTCCTTCTCACCGGCCCGAACATGGCGGGAAAGTCCACCTACCTCCGGACGGCCGCCCTGCTGATCCTCCTCGCCCAGATGGGAAGCTTCATCCCGGCAGAGTCGGCCCGGATGGGGCTCTTCGACAGGATCTTCACCCGCATCGGCGCCCGGGACGACCTCGCCCGGGGGAGCAGCACCTTCATGGTGGAGATGGTGGAGACCGCCTCCATTCTGTCGAACCTCACGGACAGAAGCCTCGTCATCCTTGACGAGGTGGGGCGGGGGACGTCCACCTACGACGGCATGAGCATCGCCTGGGCCGTCCTTGAACACCTTGCCGAGGGGTGCGGCTGCCTCCCCAAGGTCCTTTTCGCCACCCATTTCCATGAGCTTACCTGCCTGGAGGAGCGCTTCCCCTCCATAGTCAATCTCTCCATGGCAGTCAAGGAGGAGGGGGGAGAGATTTTCTTCCTCCACCAGGTGGTCAGGGGGAGCGCCGACCGCTCCTACGGAATCGAGGTCGCCCGTCTCGCGGGGCTCCCCAGGCCCGTGCTCAAGCGGGCCTTCGACCTGCTGAAGCGCTTCGAGAAGGAAGAACGGACGGGGAGCATGGCAAGGAAAAAGAGGCCGGCCGATGAGGGGCGGCAGATGAAGCTCTTCGATTCGGCCCGCCAGGGGATCCTTGAGGAGCTTGCCGAGACGGACCCCGACGGGCTCACCCCCTTCCGGGCCCTGGAGCTTCTCTATTCCCTGAGGGAAAAGAGCAGGGAGGTGCTTCGAAATGAAAATATCCCTTCTTCCTGAGGAGGTTTTCTCCCGGATCGCCGCCGGAGAGGTGGTGGAACGCCCCCTCTCGGTGGTGAAGGAGGCCGTGGAGAACTCCCTCGACGGAGGGGCGACGGAGATTAAGGTCTCCCTCTTCGAGGGGGGAAAGATGCGCATCGTGGTGGAGGACAACGGAAGGGGGATCCCCTTCGATGAGCTTCCCCTCGCCGCGGCCCCCCACGCCACGAGCAAGCTCCGAACCATCGAGGAACTCGAGGCAGTCAGCTCCCTGGGATTCCGGGGGGAGGCCCTCGCGAGCATCTCCGCCGTGAGCCGCTTCGAGCTGCGCTCCCGGGCGGAAGGGGAGGAGTCGGGGGGGCTGCTGAAGATCGAGGGGGGAAAACAGGTGCTCCACACCCCCATCCCCTGCAGGCCGGGGACGAGGCTCTCCGTGGAGGACCTCTTCTACAACCTCCCCGCCCGGCGCAAATTTCTCAAGTCCTCTGCCGCCGAAAGCCGGAGGGTCTTCTCCTTCCTCCGGGAGATGGCCGTAGCCTATCCGGAGGTCGCCTTCTCCGAGGAGTCGGACGGGAAAAAAGGGTTTTCCTCTTCCGGAAAGGGGAGCCGGGAGGATGTCCTGCGCCTCCTCTGGGGAGGGGAGGGGAAGATCCGCCGGTGCGATACCGCCTCGGCCCATCTGAGCCTCGAAAGCTGGTTTATGCCCTGCCCCGGAAGAGCCCGGAGCACCGCCGTCACCTTCGTGAACGGACGCTCCGTGAACGACCCCCTCCTTCGGGGCGCCACGGGGTCTCTCTGCAGAACCCTGGTGGGGAACTGGGTCTTCTTCTTCACCCTCCCCGCCGACCTGCTTGACGTGAACATCCACCCCGCCAAGTGGGAGATCCGCTTCCGCTACCCCGGGGAGGTCTACGATACGGTCCAGCAGGCCGTGCTGACCCTCTCCGGCTCGGCTCCCTCCCTCGCCCCGGGGGATTTTTTCCCGGATAAAGGGAGGGGCGCGGGGCACGGTGGGGTCTTCAAGGGAGGGCGGCCATACCCCTCAGAAAGGGCCGGCCGCGACGAGGGGGAGTCTCTCTTCGGCAGGGTGAGTTCCCCTCCCCTCTCTCTCGAGGAAGGGGAAAGGAAAGAAGATTCGCCCTTTCCGGAGAGCTCCGGAGGGGAGATCCGGTTTCTCGGGCAGATCGCCTCGGGGTATCTGCTCTTCGAGACGGAGGAGGGGGTGGCCCTCATGGACCCCCATGCCGCCCACGAGCGGATCGGCTATGAACGGGGGCAGAAACTTTCGAAGGACTCCCTCACCCTTTCCCGGTGCGCCCTCCCCCTACCCGTCCCCCCCTCCCTCTCCCTTGCGGTCTCCGGCCACCGGCAGGCCCTGGAGGATATCGGCTTTTCCTTTTCCTCCGAAGAGGGGAGCCTCCTTCTCGAAGGGTACCCCTCCCTCCCCGGAGGGCTCGGCGAGGACCCCCTCCGCCTTCTTCGGTCGGTCCTGACGGAGTGGACGGAGGACCGGACTGCCCCCCTTGAGGAGGTCCTCTGGAAGAGGCTCGCCACCGCCGCCTGCGGACTGTCGGTAAAACTGACCACCCGGCTCTCCCCATCGGAGGCCCTGGCTCTGTGGCGCAGTCTTCAGCTCTGCGAGGCCCCCTGGACGTGCCCTCACGGACGCCCCACGGTCCTCGCCCTCGACAGCGGAAAGCTGCAATCTTTTTTCGGAAGGGAGTAAAAGATCATGGAAGAAAAAAAGCCCCTTCCCGTCATAGCCATCGCCGGTCCCACAGCAGTCGGAAAGACTGCCGTCAGCATCGAGCTTGCCAAACGGGTGGGGGGCGAGGTCATCTCCGTGGATTCCCGGCAGGTCTACCGGTATCTCGATGTGGGGGCGGACAAGATCTCCCCCTCAATCAGAAGAGAAGTTCTTCACCATATGATCGACGTGGTTGACCCGGACCAGGTCTTCTCGGCGGCAGATTTCGTCCTGGGGTGCCGGGACGCCGTGGAGAGAATACGGGCCCGGGGGAGGGTGCCGATCTTTGCGGGAGGGACCCCCTTTTATTACGATGCCCTCTTCGGATCAGGGCTGTCGAAAAATCTTCCCCGGGACGGTGGGGTCCGAAGGGAGCTCGAGGACTTTGCCCGGCGGGAGGGGAAGGAGGCCCTCCATGACCTCCTGCGCCGGGATGACCCCGAGACGGCCGGACGGCTTCACGTAAACGACGTCCGGAGGGTCGTCCGGGCCCTTGAGATCCACCGCCTCACCGGCAGAAACGCCTCCTCGTGGTACGCCCTTGATGAAAAGATCCTTCCCGCCGGCCTCTACGACGTCCTCTATATCGGCCTGACCCGCCCCCGTCCTCTCCTCTACGAGGCCATTGAGAGACGGGTGGAGGAACAGTTCGCCTCGGGTTTTCCCGAAGAGGTGGAATGGCTGCTGGCCCAGGGGTTCGACGAGCGGTTCCCCTCCATGCAGGGGTTCGGCTACAGAGAGCTTGTGCAGTACTTCCGGGGGGAGATGACCCTTGAGGAGGCCGCCCAGGGGGATATCCGGTCGACGAAGGCCTTTTCCCGCCGCCAGATGACATGGTTCAGCAAATTTTCACCGATTCTATGGTATGATACTACGGCTTGCATTATTCCGGACTTGGCGGCAGAGATCGAAAAGGAGGTCCGGACGCATCTTGAGAAAGAAGTCTGCACGGGAAATTGAAGTGGCATCCCCCACGGGATTCTGCTTCGGCGTGAAGCGGGCCATCGAAAGCCTCGAAAAGAGCATTGATGAATGCTCCGCCCGGTGGGAAGGGCACAGGAATGTCTATTCTATCGGAATGCCCATCCACAACCCCCAGGAGGTGGAGCGCCTCACCCGGAAGGGGCTCGTGGTAGTGGACAGAATCGAGGACGTCCCTCCGGGAGCATCGGTATTCATCCGGGCTCACGGGGTATCTCCCGCAGTGAAGGATGCCCTCGTGAAACGCTGCGGCAGCGGGGTGACCGATGCAACCTGCCCCTTCGTGAAAAATGCCCAGGAGAAGGCGGCTCTTCTCTCGGGCGAAGGGTATCCCGTTCTCGTCCTCGGTGATCCGGGCCACCCGGAAGTGCAGGCCATCGTCGGATGTGCCGGAGGTGAGGTTTTCGTCGCCTCCTCCCTCGGAGAAGTGGAAAAACTTTGCAAAAAAGACCGATTGGGAGTAATATCGCAGACGACGCAGAAGAGCGAGGTCCTCGGGGCAGCCGCAAAGATTCTTGCGCCCCGGGTCCGGGAGCTTCGGATATTCAACACCATATGCGGCGCAACGACCCAGAGGCAGGAAGCGGTCAGGAAGATCACTGACCACGTGGACGGTCTTCTCGTCGTGGGCGGAAAGAACAGCGCCAACACGGCGAAGCTCGTTGAGATCGCCCGGTCGCGGGAATGCGACGTCCTGTGGATCGAACAGGCAGAGGATCTTGACTGCCGCTGGTTCCGGGAGAAGAAAAAAATCGGCATCGCAGCCGGCGCAAGTACGCCGGACTGGATCATAAATGAACTGATAAACGCAATAGAGACATCGCAGGTGTCAAGGGGGATGGAAGATTATGACGGAAGAAACGAGAAATGACGAGCTTCAGGCGGAGGAATCCGTAGCAGAGGAACAGAAGACGGAACATGTGTATGTAACGGACAGGTTGACGGAGGAACAGGACGCCCTTCCTGTCGAGGAGGATTCTGCCGGAACAGAGGTCGAATCGGACGAGCCTGAGACCATGGAGAGCATGCTCGAAATGTACGGAGACGGCGAGGAGATCCAGCGCGGAAAGGTCGTCCAGGGTACGGTAGTCAACGCCGTGGACGGCGGCTGGCTTATCGACGTGGGGTACAAATGCGAAGGATTTCTCCCGGCCAGGGAATGGTCCCACCGGGTTCTGGTCGAGGACGCCGATGAACCCCAAGTAGACGACAAGATTTCCGTTCAGGTGGTCAGCATCCGCCACGGCGAAGAAGCCCAGCTCACCGTGAGCAGATGGCGGAGCGAGTTTGACCGCCGGTGGAACGAGCTTGAACATAAACTTTCAGAGAGCGATGTGCTTACCGTTCGGGGTATCCGCAAGGTCAAGGGCGGCCTCATGGTCGAATGCTGCGGCCTTGAGGGGTTTGTGCCCATCTCTCACCTTGCCGAAGAGGGCAGGGGAGTCAACCCCGGAAAGTTTGTAGGTGAAGAGTTCGAGGCCAAGCTCCTCGAGCGGGACAAGAAAAAACACCGCCTTGTCTTCTCCCGGAGACAGATCGTGGAGGAGACCCTCTCGAGCGAGAGGGAGGACTTCTACGCCAATGTCAGCGAGGGTACGGTTCTCGACGGCGAAGTGAGCAGCATCACCTCCTTCGGCGTCTTCGTGAACGTCGGCCCCATGGACGGACTCGTTCACATGAGCGAACTCTCCTGGAAGCGGAATATCAAGCCCAAGGAGATGTTCAAAAAGGGAGACCCCGTCAAGGTCAAGGTCATCGGCATCGACCGGGAGAAGAACCGCCTCTCCCTCAGCATAAAGCAGACCCAGGATGATCCCTGGCTGAGCGCTGCCGACCGCTGGAAGCCGAACGACCGCGCCACGGGAATCGTGACCAACGTGACCGATTTCGGCGCCTTCATCGAAGTGGAGCCGGGAATCGAAGGGCTCATCCATATCGGCGACCTCAGCTGGACCCGGATCAAGCACCCCCGGGATGTCCTTCGGAAGGGACAGGAAGTGGAAGTGGTCGTCCTTGATGTGGATATGGAGAAGAAGCGCATGAGCCTCGGATACAAGCAGCTCAACGACCCCTGGAGCGATGTGGCGACCCGCTACTCCAAGGATCAGGATATCGAGGTGAAGGTCGTCCGCCTCGCCGATTTCGGCGCCTTCGTCGAAATCGAAGAGGGAGTGGAGGGGCTCATTCACATCTCCCAGCTCAGCACCCGGCGGGTGGAGAAGCCCGGCGACGTTCTCGAAGAGGGGCAGCAGGTGACCGCCCGGATTATCGAGATCAACCCCGCCGAGCGGCGGATGCGCCTGAGCATCAGCGCCCTGGAGGAGCCTGCTCATCAGCAGCAGCCCCAGCAGCAGCGCCGCCCCCGGGAGGATGACCGGCGGAGAGGGCGGACGGACCGGCAGGACCACGACCGCCAGCCAAAGAACGTCGGGAACGACGGAGAAGCCAGCGTCAGTATAGGAGAACTTCTGAAGAACTCCATGCAGGACTGAATACACCGGGAGGTCGTCAGAAAACGGACGGCCTCCTTTTTTTTACTCAGAAATCAGAAAAGAGTGGAAAATTACCCATGAACGATCTCCGTCTGAGGGTCTTTCCGGACCCTGTTCTACGGGACAAGACCAAGCCGGTCTCGGTTTTTGACGAATCCCTGAAGGATCTCGTGGCCGATCTTGTCCGTGTAATGCACACCGAGGACGGCGTCGGCCTCGCCGCCCCCCAGGTGGGGGTGTCGCTGAAACTTGCCGTCATCTTCCATGAGGGAGTTCTTCACGTGCTTATCAACCCCTGTGTCACCTCCTCTGAGGGGGAGCAGTCAGGAGAGGAGGGATGCCTCAGCTTCCCCGGCATCTACGGCACGGTGGTGCGCCCCGAGAAGATCACACTGACCTGCCGGGATATCAACGGCAACGAGGTGACCAGCGAGGTCTCCGGCTTTCTCGCCCGGGCCTTTCTTCACGAGATGGATCATCTCGAAGGAAAACTGCTTATTGACCACTTCTCTCCCCTCAAGCGCTCCATGGCACGGAAGAAGCTCCTCAGGAACGGCTCCGAACCGGTGGAAAAGCGCAGAGGGAGAAAAAAGTGATCTCCCCCTCCGGGGACATTCAGCCCGACCTGTGGTTCTTCGGCACGGGAACCTTTGCCGCCGAATGTCTTGAGAACCTCTCCGACCATCTCCTCTTTTCCCTCGTGGTGACGTCCCCTCCTTCCCGGGGGGGCCGGGGGCTTTCCTACCGCCCCTCTCCGGTGGAGCAATTCTGTACCTCCCGCTCCCTCCCCCTGTGCTCATCTCCCTCCGTTTCAGCGGACGAAAAAATCCTCTCCCTTCTGGCCCGCCGGCCCCCCCTTTCAATTCTCGTGGTGGATTTCGGCCAGAAGATCAAAGAGCCTCTCCTCTCGACACCCCTCTGGGGGTGCCTGAACATCCACCCCTCCCTCCTCCCCCGGTATCGGGGGGCCGCCCCGGTACAGCGGGCCCTCATGGAGGGAGAGAACCCCACGGGGGTAACCCTCTTTCGCCTGACGGAGGGGATGGACGAGGGGCCGATTCTCCTTCAGAGATCCTACTCCCCCGGAGAGGAAGAGACGGCGGGAGAAGTTCTCTCCGCGCTGGCTCAAATAGGTAGCGAACTTTATCTTTTAGGTGTAAAATGCATGATTGAAGGTACTTGCAAGTTTACACCGCAAGATTCTGAATTTGCGACAAACGCTCCTAAAATTTCCCCCTCAGAAGGGGAAATAGTATGGAGCAGGCCGGCGGGGGCAATCGCCGATCTCGTTCGATCCCTCAACCCTGCGCCGGGGGCGTTTTTCCTTATGAATTCAAAGAGGATAAAGGTCTGGAAGGCCCTTCGCGCCCGACCCTCCGGTACGCCCGGTACGATTCTTGATTTTCACGAAGGCCGCCCCGTGGTTGCAGCGGGCAGAGGATCCCTGGAGCTTCACTCCGTACAGCCCGAGGGGAAAAAGCGCCTCGACGGAGCTGATTGGGCCCGGGGCCTCCGGCTGAAGAAAGGAGATGTTCTCCTGTGAAGAAACCGGATATTTCGCTCTATTCGAATCTCATGCACTCCGCCCTTTCGGCCCTCGCTCCCCGGGCCGACTGGCCCAAGGCCATCGCCGTCACCGGTGCCCTCGGTTCCGGCAAGACCGAATGGGTTCTCAACCTCGCCCTCGGCTTCAAAAGCCTGGGAGAGACCATCACCATCGCCGATATGGACATCATCAACCCCTACTTCTGCATTCGCCAGGTCGCCGAGACCCTCGGAGACAAGGGCTTCAAAATCATCACCCCTCCTGAAAGTTCCCGGTGGTCAGACATGTCCATCGTCTCCCCCCAGGTCCTCTGGGCCCTCGGAGAGGAGACGGGGCGCCTTCTCCTCGATATCGGGGGGGACGCCGAGGGAGCCCTCGCCCTGAAGCAGTTTGAACCGGACATCAGGGAAGCGGGGTACCTTCTCATCCTCGTGGTGAACTCCTTCCGCCCCCAGACGGCAACTCCGGAGGCAATAGAGAAAATGCTTCGTAAAATGGAGCAGATCGGAGGCCTTTCCGTAGGGGCGCTCATAAGCAATTCTCATCTCATGGAACAGACGACCCCTTCAGACGTGGCTGACGGACTGGCTGCGGTACTGGAGGCGGGTTCGAGGCTGGGCCTCCCCGTCCTCTGCGCGGGAGTATCCCCCGAGCTTCATTGCCGCACGGCCGAAATCTTCGACGAGCGGGAAATCTCAGTCCCTCTGTGGCCCCTTTTCCGGTATATGATGCTGCCGTGGGAAGAGGGAGCCATGTGGTCCTCGGGAACAATGGAACGCAAAGATTAATTCTTTTTGAAAAGGGGTGGAAGAAATGCCGAAGGGTCGCGTTGAAATACACGAAAAGTACTGCAAAAGCTGCGGACTCTGTGTAGCGGTATGCCCGACGAAAGTTCTCCGGATTTCGGAGAAGACGAACACGAAGGGATACCGGCCGGTGGAGCAGTTCAAAGAGGGGTGCATCGGCTGCGCGCTGTGCGCGGTAACCTGTCCGGATGCGGCGATTGAAGTGTTCAAGACTGAGGAGTAAGACTGACCCCCGGAGGTGACGATATGGGACGCGTATTGATGAAAGGAACCGAAGCAATAGCGGAAGCGGCAATACAGGCAGGATGCAAATTCTTTTTCGGGTACCCCATAACACCCCAGAACGAAATTCCTGAATATATGTCCGCCCACCTGCCTGAGGTGGGAGGCACCTATGTCCAGGCGGAGAGCGAAGTGGCCTCGATCAACATGGTCATGGGAGGGGGAGCCACCGGCTACCGGGTGATGACCTCCTCGTCGAGCCCCGGAATCTCCCTCATGTCCGAGGGAATCTCCTACATCGCGGGATCGGAAATCCCCGCGGTCATCGTGAACGTCATGAGGGCCGGCCCCGGCCTCGGAGGGATACTCCCCGGCCAGGCGGACTATCTTCAGTCCACCAAGGGCGGCGGAAACGGAGACTACAATCTCATCGTCCTCGCGCCGAGCACCCTGCAGGAGTGCGTTGACCTGACCCAGCTTTCCTTCGAACTCGCCCAGAAATACCGCAATCCCGTCATGGTGGCCGCCGACGGCTTCATGGGACAGATGATGGAGGCCGTGGAGATCCACCCCAGCGCCACGAGGGATGACCCGGCGGATACCACCTGGGGGCTTGGCTTCATGGGAGAGCGGGGAGGAAAGCGGAGCCACCTTCACAGCCTTTTCCTGACCCCCGAACCCCTTGAGGCCCACAACCGCAGACTTCAGGAGAAATACGGAAGAATAAAAGAGACAGAGCAGCGCTGCGAGACCTACCATGTGGAGGATGCAGAGCTCCTCATCGCCGCCTACGGAACGACCGCGCGGATCTCCCGCTCCGCGGTGAACAACCTCCGGGCGGAGGGGCTCAAAGTCGGAATGATCCGCCCGATCACCCTGTGGCCCTATCCCACGGATGCCTTCCAGGCCCTTCCCGATGGGATCCGCCATATCCTTGTGGCGGAGATGAACGCCGGACAGATGATCGACGACGTGAAGGTCGCCACGAACTGCCGGTATCCGGTCTCCTTCTACGGCCGCACGGGCGGTTTCGCCCCTTCGGTCAAGGAGATCGAGGACGAATGCAGGCGGCTTCTCGCCCTGTAAAGGAGGGAAAAGACTATGAGTGAAGTGAAGATATACGCCCGGCCGGTCAGCTGGATGCCCGATGTCAGCAGCCACTACTGCCCCGGCTGCGGCCACGGAATCGCCCATCGCCTCGTCTGCGAATCAATCGACGAGCTCGGAATTCAGAACGATACTATCGGCGTCGCTTCCGTAGGATGCTCCGCCATGATCTACGACTACATAGACATTGACTACTGCGAAGCCCCCCACGGAAGAGCCCCCGCAGTGGCGACGGGGCTGAAGACCGTCCGCCCCGACAAGATCGTCTTTACCTACCAGGGGGACGGTGACCTGGCCTCCATCGGCATGGGTGAGATCGTCCACGCCGCGAACCGGGGACAGAACATCACCGTCGTCTTCATAAACAACGCCATCTACGGCATGACGGGCGGACAGATGGCCCCGACGACCCTCCTGGGCCAGAAGGCCACAACCTGCCCCCTCGGACGGGACGAAAAAGTGAACGGATACCCCATCCGGGTCAGCGAAATGCTCGCCACCCTTCCCGCGCCGGGGTACATCGCCCGGGTCTCCGTGGCGCAGCCGAAGTATACGATCAAGGCCAAGGCCGCCATCAAAAAGGCCTTCCAGAACCAGATCGACGGAAAGGGGTTCTCCCTTGTGGAGGTCCTCTCGTCATGCCCCACGAACTGGGGAATGCGCCCCGTGGAGTCCTTTGACTGGCTGATCAGCACCATGATGCCCTATTATCCCCTTGGAACCTTCAAGGATTTCGATTAGAGAGGGGGAGGAAAGGATGTCCTTTTACAAGACCCTCCTTGCCGCGGGTTTCGGCGGCCAGGGCGTCATGGTCCTGGGGCAGCTCGTCGCCTATACGGGAATCGAAGAGGGGCGGTACGTCACCTGGATTCCCTCCTACGGCCCGGAGATGCGGGGCGGAACGGCCAACTGCGGCGTAGTCCTCTCCGAGGAGGAGATAGGATCCCCCGTGGTGGATAACGCCGACGTCCTCGTCATCATGAACCAGCCCTCCCTGTCGAAATTTCTTCACCGGGTGAAAAAGGGCGGAACTCTCGTCTACAACAGCGATCTGGTGGAATATGACGGCTCCCGTCCCGACGTCACCGCCATAGGCGTTCCCGCCTCACGGATAGCCCTCGAACTGGGCAGCGACAAGATCGCCAATATCATCATCCTCGGGGCGGTGGTGGAGTCGAGCGGCATGGTGAACCCTGAGGTATGCGTGGAGACCATCAAGGAAAAACTCGGGAAGAAGAAGCCGAAATTTCTTCCCATGAACCTCGAGGCCTTCGAGAGGGGCAAAGAAATCGCCAGGGATGCCCTCTCACAATAGACACCGGAGGGGAATTCATGGACCGGACTGAAAAAACCGTCTCGTCCAACAGGGTCTATCGGGGGAAGATACTGAACCTCCGGATCGACAATGTCATGACGCCCTCGGGGAAAAAGGCCCTTCGGGAAGTGGTGGAACACGATCCGGCCGTAGGGGTGCTCCCGGTGACCTCCGACGGAACGGTTCTGCTGATCCGGCAGTTCCGGTACGCCCTGGGGCAGGACATCCTCGAGATCCCCGCAGGGCTCGTCGACGGGGGGGAGGATTTCCCCTCCGCCGCCAGAAGGGAGCTTCAGGAGGAGATCGGGTACTACCCCGGAACCCTTGAGGAGATCGGAAGGATGTACAATTCTCCCGGGTTCTGCACGGAGCAGATCATACTCTACCTCGCCTCCGATCTGCGCCCCTCGAAGCTCGATCAGGATGACGACGAGTTCATCGAGACCGTTGCTGTTCCGGCCGAGGAGATAGCCTCCCTTCTCGCTGACGGAAAGATCATCGACGGCAAGACCTTTTCGGCCCTTTCGTGGTATCTTGCCTTCCGGGCCTGAGGGGGTAGTCTGCTCAGAGCTGATTTCAGCCCATCAGGGACCGGTGTTTCCGGTCCCTTTTTTGTGATATCATGTAACCATTATGGAATTATGGGACATAGATTCAGCCATCGCAAGTTTTTCCTCCTATCTTCTCTACGAAAGAGGCCTGAGCTCCAATACGGCCTCTGCCTACTGCTGCGACCTCCGGGAATGGAAGGCCTTCTGCGAATCCCTTGATGAACCCCCCTTTCCTCCCGGAGAAAACCTCGTCCAGCGCTTTCAGGAACATCTTACCCGGGGGCCGAAGAGCAAGGCCTCCCGGCAGCGGACCATGGCGGCCCTCCGGTCGTGGATGCGCTTTCTTACCCTCGAGGAGGCCCTCTCCGAGGATTTTCGCCTTCCCTCCCTCCCTTCCCGGGAGAAGCGCCTTCCCCATATCCTCAGCGAGGGGGAGGTGGAGCGGCTGCTCTACGGCTGCTCGGGCACAACCCCTCTCGGCCTGCGGGACCGGGCCCTCTTCGAGACGGCCTACGGGTGCGGACTCCGGGCGAGTGAACTGTGTACCCTCCGGATCAACAGCATCGACTTCTCCGCCCGGTCGGTGCGGGTGGCAGGGAAGGGACAGAAGGAGCGGATGGTCCCCTTTCTCGGAGAGGCCGCCCTGCGAATGAGAAAATATCTTGAGGAGGGACGCCCCCTCCTTCTGAAAGAGCCCTCAGAACAGGCTCTTTTCCTCTCCCGGAACGGGCGGCAGCTCAATCGGGAGGACGTCTGGCGTCTTATCAAAAAAAGGGGGGCAGAGGCGGGGATCTCCCCCTCCCGGCTCTACCCCCATATTCTGCGCCACAGTTTCGCCACCCACCTCCTCCGCCGGGGGATGGACCAGAGGACCCTTCAGGAGATCCTCGGCCATTCCTCCATCGCCACCACGGAAAAATACCTTCACTTTGACCTTGAGCTCCGGGACGTTTATGATAGGGCCCATCCCCGGGCGTAGAGCCCGAAAAAGGACGTGAAAATCTCCCATGCAGAATAAGGTCACTGAAGGAATCTCCTTTCTTTCGGCGCTGGTGAAAAATCCTCCCGCTGCCCTTGTGGTTCTCGGTTCGGGATTGGGTTCCTTCGCCGATTCCCTTGAAAATAAAATCGTCATCCCCTACGGGGACATCCCCCACTGGCCCGTCTCCACCGCGCCGGGACACGCCGGAAGACTTGTCCTCGGCTCTCTCGACGGCATGCCCCTCGCGGTCATGCAGGGGCGGGTTCACTACTACGAAGGGTATTCCATGGAAGAGCTGATCTACCCCGTACGGGTCTTCGGCCAGTGGGGAACGAAAATCTATATGGCCACCAATGCCGTGGGTGGGGTGGACCAGGCCCTCTCTCCGGGGGACCTGGTGCTTCTGACGGACCATATCAACTTCATGGGGGTGAACCCCCTCCGGGGACCGGACACTCCGGACTGGAACCCCCGGTTTCCCGACATGACCACCTGCTACAGCGAAGCCCTGGCGGAGGCTGCCGAAAGGGCCGCCGGAGAACTTTCGATCCCCCTGAAAAAAGGAGTGTATATCGCCTTTTCAGGCCCCTCCTTCGAGACCCCTGCGGAGATCCGGATGGCCAGGACCCTCGGCGCCTCCGTGGTGGGGATGTCCACCGTGCCTGAGGTGATCGCCGCCAACGCCATGGGGATGAAGGTCTGCGCCGTCTCCTGCGTGGCGAACTACGCAGCGGGGATCACCTGCGACCCCCTCAGCGGCGACGAGGTTATCCGGGAGATGGGAAAGGCATCGGGAAAGCTCGTATCCCTTCTGAGGGGCTTTTTCAGGGAGGTCAGCCGGACGAATGTTTGACATGCTCTCCTTTATAGAGCTGAAGCGGGACGGAGGAGAGGCCTCCTCCGGAGAAGTCCGCTCCTTTGTGAAGGAGTTCGCCTCGGGGCGGATTCCCGACTACCAGGCCGCCTCATGGCTCATGGCCGTCTGTTTCAACGGATTGTCCGAGGCCGAGCTGAGGGAGTTCACCCTCGCCCTCGCCGACTCGGGGAGCCGGATGACCTTCGGGAAGGACCTTTTTCTCGTGGACAAGCACAGCACCGGAGGGGTGGGGGATAAGATAACCCTCATCCTGGTTCCCCTGGCCGCGGCCTGCGGGCTCTCCGTGGCCAAGCTCTCCGGCCCGGGGCTCGGCTTTACCGGGGGGACTGTGGATAAGCTCGCTGCCCTTCCCGGCTTCCGCACCCATCTGACCTCGGGGGAGTTCCGCGATCAGGTGAGGCGGATCGGGTGTGCCGTCTCCGGCCATTCGGAGGACCTCGCCCCTGCGGAGGGCAAATTCTACTCCCTCCGGGATGTGACGGGGACCGTCCCGTCCCTTCCCCTGATCTGCAGCAGTATTGTGAGCAAAAAAATCGCCGGCGGGGCCGACGCCTTCGTCTTCGACGTCAAGTGCGGCAGGGGGGCTTTCATGAAGACCCGGCCCGAGGGGAAGGCCCTCGCCGAGGCCCTCGTCTCCCTCTCCCGCTCCCTCGGAAAGAAGAGCTCCGCCCTCGTGACCGCCATGGACCAGCCCCTCGGGGAGTGGATCGGAAACGCCGCGGAAGTCATCGAGGCCGTGGATGTCCTCCAGGGTAGAGGACCGGCGGATGTCCGCGAACTCTCCGTGAAGCTTGCGGGGAGGATGCTTGTCCTGGCGGGGAAGGGGACGGCGGAAGAGGGGGAAAGAATCGCGGAGGATACGCTCTCCGGCGGAGGGGCCCTCGAAAAATTCAGGGAGTTCCTTCAGGCCCAGGGCGGGCCGGTGGAGGCCGCAGAGGACCCCCGGGCCGTTCTCCCCCTGGCCGGGGAGACCATGTTCCTCCGGGCGGAGAAAGACGGTACGGTGGATTCCGTCGATGCCCGGGCGATAGGGGAGGGAGTGAAGCGCCTCGGAGGAGGACGGCAGTCCCTCCATGAAGTGCTCGACCTCTCCGTGGCGGTGCGCCTGTGCCGCAAGGAGGGGGAGGGCGTCCGGAGGGGAGACCCCCTTCTGGAGATACGCTACTCTTCCGGGGAGAAGCTCCGGGAGGCCCTTCCCTGGTTCAGCCGGGCCTTCGTCCTAGCAGAAAAATATGAGAAAAAAAGCACTGCCGAAAGGAGCATCGTCCTTGAAACCATTGAATGACAGAAGGAAAACTCTATTTTGCCTTGGGGCGGCCCTGATAGTGCTCTTTCTCTTTCCCGCCGTTGCGGCAGCCTATGTAAACCTGCAGTACCCCTCTTCCGCAGGGGTCGGAAAGCCCTTCGCAATCCGTCTTACTTCTCCGGAGGTCCTTGAGGAGGTGTCCGTGGAGTGGCAGGGAAGAACCGTCCCTCTCGAAATTTCCCAGTGGAACGGAAAATACATTGCCCTCGGCCTCTTCGGAAGCTCCGTCGCGAAGACAAAACCGGGCATTCACACCATGAACCTTCGCCTGAAGACCCCGGGGGGCACAACGGAGCGCTCAGTCTCCATCCGCCTCCGGTCAATCAAGTATAAAGAGGATCATCTCACCCTCCCGGAGAAGATGGTGACCCCTCCTGCGGAGGTACTCGCCAAAATAGCCCTTGACCGGAAGGCGACCTCTAAAGCCCTTGCCACACAGACCCTCTCCCGGAAATGGGGGCTCCCCCTTCAGCGGCCGGTGAACGGGATCGTCACGAGCCCCTACGGGCGCCGGAGGATTCTGAACGGCAAGCCCAGAAACCCCCACGGGGGCATAGACTACCGGGCGGCGGTGGGCACCCCTGTGGCAGCGGCCCTTCCGGGAAGGGTTCTCCTCACGGGAGATCATTATTACGCCGGCAAGAGCGTCTATGTGGACTCGGGGGGAGGGGTCATCTCCCATTATTTTCATCTGAACAGCATCTCGGTAAAGGAAGGGGACCCCATCGCAACCGGTCAGAAGATCGGGGAGAGCGGCATGACCGGAAGGGCCACCGGCCCTCACCTTCATTTCGGCCTCTCTCTCTCGGGGCAGATGGTGGATCCGGAGCCCCTTTATTCCCTCACCATCGCCGAGCTGCTCGACCAGGGAGTCTTTCTCCGCATCGAGACGAAAGGAGGGGAATGAGGGGATGAATGAAAACACTTCCTTCCCCGCCCAGTATGTGTTCGCCTTTCTTTTCCAGGGCGATCAGGTGCTTCTCGTGAAGCGCCTCGCCCCTCCCTGGTGCGGATCCGTAACAGTTCCCGGGGGCAAAAGGGAGCGGGGGGAAACCCCTCGGGAGGCCTGCCTCCGGGAGATGCGGGAGGAGACCGGCCTTGAGGTTTTATCCCTCCGCCTTCGGGGGATTGCCCATATCACCTCCGATGAAAGGGAGGCCACTGCGTGGTACTTCTCCTCGTCCTCTATGGAAGGGGAGCTTCGGGGGACCGAGGAGGGGTATCCCTTCTGGGCGGGAAAAAGGGAGAGCCTTGAGATCAGCGGGGTCAACCCCTTCTACACCCTTCTGGCCCCGAGGATTCTGGACGAAGATGCCCCTCTTTTCGAGGCAAAAATCTCCTCGGACGACAGGTGCATTCTCGCTTCGTCCTTCTCTGATGTATGAAGGGAGGCTGACCCCTGTGAAAATTCGCCTTCTGTCTCTTCTGGTCCTCCTTTTCCTCCCCTTTTCCGCCGGGGCGGAGCCCCTTCAGGAGGCCTATATTCCCCTCTTTGCGGAGTATTTCAGCGAAAAAATCCCCTCAAAGAGCGTCCTTCCCGTGATCGAGGGAACGGAAGAGGAACTGCGGAGCGGCAAAATCCCCCTTCTCACCCTCTGCGTCGAGGATGCCTCCGTGGAAGGGGTGCTCTATGACAGGCTTCTTCTCGTCCTGAAGGATGTCCTTTTTTCCGTCGACAAGGGGGGAGTCCGTCTTCACTCCTACAGCGGGTACAAGCTCTCGGGGAGCATCCCCGGGGCGTCCTTCCGGAGCACCCTCGAGAAGAACATGCCCCGGTTCACCCTCACCGAACTGGAGCTTCAGGGCGGCACCGTCATGGTGAAGGGGGTTTACGAACGGAAGATGACCTTCACCATCCGGGCCCTTCTCCGGCTCAGGGGAAAATACGTTATCGAAAAAGACGGAAAGGCCACGATTCGTTTTGACGAATCCACCAACGACAACGCCCTCATCTCGGCGGCGGACGTCGGCCGCGCCCTGGCGAAGGCCGCGCCGGTCCTCAGCTTTTCATCCTTTTTCGGAAAACCCTCGGTGACCGAGGTGCGGGTTGACCACGGAATGGTCTGGTTTTCTGGGAAATAAATGGTCACAATGGGCAGGAGCAAGTTTTTACTGGACATTTTCCTCCGGGGGAAGTACAATTTCACGTCAGGTGGAGGCGAATGTGTCCCGGTGGGCACCCTGGACTTCAAATCCAGTGGGAGGCAGTATAGGCTGTCTCCGGTGGGTTCGATCCCCACACGCCTCCGCCAATTTTTCCCCTGTTTATCCCGAAACCCTCTGTTTTTCCCCTGGAATCGAATTGAAAGCACTCCATGGTACAATGTGTTTCTATACCCTCTATCGGAGGTGTTGTATCCATGGATTCCTGGAAACTCGATGCGGAGCACATGGTCCGCGAACAGATCATGACGAGGGGCGTCACGTGGCAGCCGGTACTTGAGGCCATGGCTTCCGTCCCACGACATCTTTTTCTTGAAAAACCTCTCGACAGAAGTGCCTGGATCGACAGCCCCCTTCCCATAGGGGACGACCAGACCATCTCCCAGCCCTACATGGTCGCCCGCATGACGGAGCTTCTCGCTCCCGAGCCCGGGGAGGCCGTCCTCGAGATCGGTACCGGTTCAGGCTACCAGACGGCAGTTCTCGCTGCCATCGGCGCGAGGGTGACCTCCATGGAGCGTATCCGGTCCCTGGCCGACCGGGCGAGGGAAAAACTTGCCGAACTCGGATATTCCGCCACGGTGCTCTGGCACGACGGAAGGGAAAAGCCGGAGGAGCTGGGGGTCTTCTCGGGGGTATTGGTAACCGCCGCCGTGGATGAACTGGCGGACTGGTGGTCTGAGGTGCTCCTGCCGGGAGGACGGCTTGTCGCCCCCCTCAGGGTGGCCTCGGGAAGCGAACGGCTTTTCAGACGGATAAAAGAAGCAGAGGGAGTCTTCGTTGATTCCTGGCACGAGTACTGCCGGTTCGTACCCCTTCTCAAGGGGAGGACCGATGGGCGTCCGTAAGGTCGCCCTCGCCGGAGTAATCGCCGGGGCCTATATAGCGGTGACCCTTCTCTTCGCCCCCCTGTCCTACGGCATGGTCCAGATACGGATCTCCGAGGCCCTGACCTTGCTCCCCTTTCTTTTTCCCGAGGCGATTCCCGGGCTTTTTGCAGGGTGTCTGCTTGCCAATTTTGCCGGCGGCTTCGGCCTGCCTGACGTGATCTTCGGAAGCGCCGCCACCCTTGCCGCGGCCGTGCTGACCGCCCGGATGCCCACGGTATTTCTCGCGGCCCTCCCCCCCGTGCTGATCAATATGGTGGTGGTGGGAGGGTACCTTTCCGTCCTGCTGGAGGTGCCCCTTCTGCTCTCCATGCTCTACGTCGGGGCGGGGGAGAGCGTCGCCTGCTTTCTCCTCGGAATTCCCCTGGTGCTCATGCTGCAGCGGAGAATGAAAAAGGGCGGGAAATTTCCCGCCCGGTAGTTTTTTATCCTATCCCCTTCGTTTCCACTTCGTCCCCTGGGGGGTATCCTCAAGAAGAATTCCCCGGGCGGCGAGGGTATCCCGGATTTCATCGGAACGGCTGAAATTCCTCTCCCGCCGGGCGGTTTCCCGTTCTTTCAGAAGGTTTTCAATCTCCCCTTCATCCCCGTGGGCTTCCCCCTCCTCGATTCCGATGATGCCGAGGATGGAATCCACAGAGCGGAGGAACTGCTCGGCCCTCTCGAGGGAGGGGAGGTCTGGTTCAGAGCTCTCCTTGAGGAAGGTATTTATGGCCTTTACCCCTTCGAAGATGACCCCGAGGGCGGCGGCGGTATTGAAGTCGTCGTCCATGGCCTCCTTGAAGCGGTTTTTCAGGCCGTCGAGAAGGGGGACGAGTTCGGCCCCTCCCTCTTTGCTACCCGGATTTTTCTTAGCGTGCTGAAGGTCTGACCAGCAGTTGTCGAGACGCTCCACGGCGCTCTGGGCCTGGATGAGGCTCTCCTCGGTAAAGTTGATGGGGGAGCGGTAATGGGCGCTGAGCATGAAGAACCGGATGGCCCGGGGGGGGAATTTCTCAAGGGCTGCCCTGGCGGTGAGGAAATTGCCAAGGGACTTTGACATCTTTTCCCGGTCTATGAGGAGAAAGCCGTTGTGAATCCAGTATTTCGCGAAGGTCTTCCCCGTGGCGGCCTCGGCCTGGGCGATCTCGTTCTCGTGATGGGGGAAGGTGAGGTCCGTTCCTCCCGAATGGATGTCGAGGGTTGAGCCGAGGTACTTCATGGACATGGCGCTGCATTCGATATGCCACCCGGGGCGGCCCTCCCCCCAGGGGCTCGGCCAGGAGGGTTCCCCCTCCTTTTTCGATTTCCAGAGGGCGAAGTCGAGGGGGTGCCTCTTCTGTTCGTTTACATCGGTCCGCGCCGCGGACTGAAGATCCTCAAGGCTCTGCTTCGCCAGTACCCCGTAGGCGGGAAAGCTGGCCACGTCGAAGAAGACGTCGCCGTTCACTTCATAGGCATGCCCCTTTTCGATGAGGGTGGAGACGAGGTCGATGATCTCCGCCATATGCTCCGTGGCTTTCGGGGCATGGGTCGGCCTGCGGACTCCCAGGGCGTCCGCGTCCCGGTAGTATTCGGCGATGAACCGGTCCGCCAGTTCGGAGACGGAAATCCCCTCCTGGTTGGCCCGGTTGATCATCTTGTCGTCGATATCGGTGAAGTTCTGGACATAGGTCACTTCGTACCCCGAGTATTCAAAATACCGCCGGAGGGTGTCAAAAACGATGAACGGGCGGGCGTTGCCGATGTGGAAAAAGTCGTAGACCGTGGGGCCGCAGCTGTAGAAGCCCACATGCCCCTCCCGGACGGGTACAAAGGGTTCCTTGGTTCTTGTGAGATCATTGTAGAGCACCATACTCATGGCCGGCACCTCCAATTCTTTCTTATTCCAGATTATATCGTAAGATAGTATGATATGGTTCATAAACAAATTCTACCAGGAGGAAAAAGTGACCCGAGAAGCCGTCAAGAAGCTCCTTAAAAATCTCCCCGACCGCCCCGGGATCTATCTCATGCGGGACGATACGGGCACCGTCATCTACGTGGGGAAGGCGAAATCCCTGAAAAAGAGGGTTTCCTCCTATTTCCGCCACGACTCCTTCGCCTCCCCCCGGCTGAGAAAGCTTGTGGATTCCATAGCGGATATTTCGGTCATCCGCACGGAGTCCGAGGTGGAGGCCCTCATCCTCGAGGCGAAGCTGATACGGAAATACCGCCCCTTCTTCAATATAGCACTGAAGATGTCGGATAAGTACCCCTATATCAAGATCACCGAGGGGCCTTTTCCGCGGATCGTGGTGACCCGCCAGAGGGGGAAGGATAAGGCCCTGTACTTCGGCCCCTATGTGAACGTGGGAGACGTGCGGGCCCTCCTCCGGCTGATCGAGCGTTATTTTCCCCTGCGCATCTGCGCCCGGGATATCGACCCCGCTGCGGCTGCGAAGAAGAACGTCCGCCCGTGCCTTCATCATTCCCTCGGACGGTGCCTCGGCCCCTGCGGCGGCCTGGTCACCCCTTCAGTCTATCAGGAAAGGGTGGATGATGTCATCCTTCTGCTCCAGGGGCAGTCGTCGGAGGTGGTGGAGCGTCTGCGGAGGCGGATGGACAAGGCCGCCCGGAACCTCGCCTTCGAGGAGGCCGGGCGGCTGCGGGACACCATCCGGGCCATATGGAGGATCACCCGCCAGAGGATCACCTCCCCCCTCCGGGAGGATTTCGACGGAGATATGTGGCAGTGCCTGAACCGTCTTCAGAAGCTTCTGGGCATGACAGTCCTCCCCTGGAGGATTGACGGTTTCGATATCTCCCATATGTCTGGGAAGGAGACCTACGGCGTGGTGGTGGTCTTCGAACAGGGAGTGCCGAACCGATCTCTCTACCGGCGCTTCAAGATCAGGACCGTGGAGGGGGTGGATGATTTCCGCTCCATCCAGGAGACGGTCTCCCGGCGGTACGGCTCTACCCTGAAGGGGAACGAGCCCCTCCCTCAGCTGGTGCTGATTGACGGTGGCCCGATTCAGCTCGAGTTCGCCAAAAAAGCCCTTGAGGACCTCGGTCTGACGGAACTTACCGTGGTATCACTGGCGAAAGAGGAGGAACTGATATACCATAGCAGCGGAACGGAGCCTCTGCGCCTTGATTTTTCAGATCCTGCCCTGCGCCTGCTTCAGCGGGTGAGGGACGAATCCCACCGCTTTGCGGTGGAAAGCCACAGAACCTCCCGGTCCGCCCGCCTCCGTCGCTCCCTGCTGGAGGATATCCCCGGCATAGGAAAGCACAGGACGGCCCAGCTCCTCGGCCGGTTCGGCAGCATGGGGAATATACTGAACCTCTCGCCGGAGGAGCTTGCAACCGTTCCCGGAATCGGGCCGAAACTGGCCGGCCAGATACTTTCCTTTCTGAAGGAGAATGCCCATGGCCCTTCCAAAGAAAAAGATTGACGAATATTATATGCGCGGTGCTCTCAGCCTGGCCCTCCGGGGGACGGGGAAGGTCTCCCCGAACCCCCTGGTGGGGTGCGTGGTGGTGAAGGACGGGTCTGTAGTCTCCCGGGGGTGGCACCGGGCTTTCGGCCTGCCCCACGGGGAGGCCATGGCCCTTGAGGGGAAGAAGGACTTTCGGGGGGCGACTCTCTATGTGAACCTCGAACCCTGCTCCCACACCGGAAAGACCCCCCCCTGCGCCCCCCTCATCGCCGAAAGGGGGATCTCCCGGGTGGTCGCCGGGATGGTCGACCCGGACCCCAGGGTACAGGGGAGGGGGGTGAGCCTCCTTCGGGAAAAGGGAATCGAAGTGGAAACCGGACTGCTTGAGGCGGAATGCCGGTGGCTCAACCGGGGGTTTATCCGGAGAAACACCCTCGGAAGGCCCTGGGTGACCGTCAAGGGGGCGCTGAGCCTCGACGGGGGGATGGCCCTCGAAAGCGGGGAGAGCAAATGGATTACCGGCCCCTCCGCCCGGTCGTTGGCCCATCTTCTGCGGGGTGAATCGGATGCCGTCCTCATCGGGACCGGTACGGCCTCCAAGGACGACCCGGAGCTTACGGTCCGCTCCACCTGGGGCAGGTCACCCCTGAGGGCGCTTCTCGACTCGAGATTCTCATTGAGCGAAAAGGCAAAGATGTACGGAAGGGGAACTCTTGTTGTGACGGACGGATCGGAAGGGGAGGAGAAAAGGGCCTCCGCCCGGAGGGCCGGAATGGATCTCCTGGCCGCCCCGGGGGAGCACGGGGGTCTTTCCCTGCCTTTGGTTCTCTCCGCCCTGGCAGAGCGGGGGGTATCGACCCTCCTCGTCGAGGGAGGGCCCGGGGTCATTGCCTCCTTTTTCCGGGAAGGTCTGGTCGACTCGGTCTCCCTCTTTCTCTCCCCCAGGATCATGGGAAGGAACCTCCCCTTTTCAGGGGATCTCTCCTTCTCCTCCATGGGAGAGACGATCATGCTGAAGAATGCCTCCGTCAAGGAAGTGGGGGAGGATTTTCTCATAGAAGGAGTGCCGGCGTGTTCACCGGCCTTGTAGAGTCCACCGGGACGGTGGTCCTCTTCCGCCGCCGGGGGGATCTCTACGAGCTTTCAATCCGCTCCGAGGCATTGGCAGGAGCCCTTATCCCCGGTCAGTCCGTGGCTGTATCGGGGGCCTGCCTCACCGTCTCCTCCCGGAAGGGGATCCTTTTTTCCGCCGATGTCCTCCCCGAGACGGTGAAGAAGACGAAATTCTCGGCCCTTCGCCCCGGAGGGCGGGTCAATCTCGAGAGGGCCCTTTCGGCCCAGGGGCGTTTCGACGGACACATGGTGACGGGGCATATCGACGGCACGGCCCTGGTGGAGGGGATCTCCCGGGGGAGGGAGGGGCATATTCTTACCCTCCGCATCCCCGATGATCTCGGGCTCCTCGTGGTCCCCCGAGGGTCCATTGCCGTGGACGGGGTCAGCCTGACCGTGGCGGACTTCGCCTCAGGGGTGTGCAGAATCAGCATCATCCCCACAACCCTTGAGGCCACCACCCTCGGTGAGCTCAAGACCGGGGACAGGGTCAATATAGAGACGGATATTCTGGGGAAATACGTATTCCGCTATTTTGAGGGTACGACCGGAGCCCCCCGGCCGTAAGGGGAAGCCGGTGAACTGCAGACTTTCGGGACTCCGGCCTTCGGGGGAGAGCTTTGGTATGACAGGAGGGCATCTTATGACAGGGTATTCAGAGGATCAGGATCGGGAAGCCTCCGTATTCAGCACCATCGAGGAGGCAGCGGAGGATATCCGCCGGGGAAAGATGATCATCGTGGTGGACGACGACAGCCGGGAGAACGAGGGGGATCTCGTCGCCGCCGCCTCCCTCGTGACGACGGAGGACATAAACTTCATGGTCTGCTCGGCCCGGGGGCTTGTGTGCGTGCCCCTGGCCCATGAGATCGTCTGTCGGCTCGGCCTCGACCCCATGACAAGGGAGAGCACGGACAAGCACGGAACGGCCTTCCTCGTCACCGTTGACGTAAAAGAGGGGACCACCACGGGCATATCCGCCGAAGAGCGGGCCCTGACCGCCCGCCGCCTTGCGGACCCGTCTTCCCGGGGTGAGGACTTTTACCGCCCCGGACACATGTTCCCCCTGGCGGCCCGGCAGGGAGGCGGGGGTCATCTGCGAGATAATGAACGATGACGGCACCATGGCGCGCCTGCCGGAACTCATCCTCTTCGCCGAAAAGCACGGTCTCCGGATCGTCTCCATAGAGGACCTCATCGCCTACAGAAGCAAACGGGAGAAGCTCGTGGAAAAGATCGCCTCGGTGAACCTCCCCACCGCTCACGGAAACTTCATGGCCTACGCATACCGCAGCCTCATCGACGATAATGCGGACCACGTCCACATGGCCCTCGTGAAGGGGGATGTGCGGGGCAAAAGGAGCGTCCTCGTACGGGTGCACTCGGAATGCCTGACGGGGGACGTCTTCGGCTCTCTCCGGTGCGACTGCGGCAGCCAGCTCGTCAAGGCCATGGAGATGGTCGAACGGGAGGGGGAGGGGGTCGTCCTCTACATGCGCCAGGAGGGGCGGGGGATCGGCATCACCGAGAAGCTCAAGGCCTACACCCTTCAGGAGGAGGGGCTCGACACGGTGGAGGCCAACGAGGCCCTGGGGTTCGCCGCGGACCTCAGGGACTACGGAATAGGCGCCCAGATCCTCCTCGACCTCGGGGTGAAGAATATCCGCCTCATCACCAACAATCCGAAAAAGGTCGTGGGCCTTCAGGGGTACGGCCTCGAGATTGTGGAGCGGGTCCCCCTGATCATTCCGCCCAACAAATTCAACGAACGGTATCTCGATACCAAGGAGACGAAGATGGGGCATTTCCTCCATGAAGACGGACTGTCCCGGGGGTGCTCCGGAAAAAGGGGAGAAGAAGATGAAAATGATTGAGGGAAAACTGATCGGAAAGGGACTGCGCTTCTGCATCATCGTCGCCCGGTTCAACAGCTTCTTCAGCGAGCGGCTTCTTGAAGGGGCGAAGGATATGCTCCTCCGCCACGGAGTGAGCCATCAGTCCGTGGATGTGGTGAGGGTTCCCGGGGCATGGGAGCTCCCCCTCGTCGCGAAGGAGGCCGCCCTGAGCGGAAAGTATGACGGGGTCATCGCCCTCGGGGCGGTCATCCGGGGAGACACCCCCCATTTTGAATATGTCTCGGCGGAGATGTCGAAGGGACTCGCCTCAGTGGCGCTGAACCAGCGCCTCCCCGTCGCCTTCGGGGTGCTGACCTGCGATACCCTTGAGCAGGCTGAAGTCCGCTCAGGGAGCAAGGGGGGCAACAAGGGGGCAGAGGCGGCCCTTACGGCCATTGAGATGGCCAATGTGATGAGTCTGATGCGAACTGACAAGGAGGCGTCTGAAAATGCTTGATCTGCGGTGGGTACG
>JALHFZ010000215.1 GCA_022837505.1 Synergistaceae bacterium | reverse complement strand
AACTTTATTTCCGACGATGATTTTGCCGCCCTCGAGGCGGCGTCGAAGGGCAAGCGCGGTTCCGCGAACGTGGTGGACGATTGGGACAAGCGGCGTTTCAGCGGCAGGGAGTGGATGGAGCTGCTGGAGCAGGACCGCAAAGACGGCACCTCCTTCGCGTGGACGAGCATCCCCGACTGGGTGTCCAGGGAGCTGCACCGGATGGGGTACGACGGCATAAAGGACCAGGGAGGCAAGTACACCTTGGAAGGGCATACGGTGTGGATCCCTTTCTTCCCCTGGCAGGCAAAACGAGCAGACAGTATCACCAGGGACGATAAGGGCAACGTAATACCCCTGTCGCAGCGGTTCGACACGGGGGTAAAAGATATACGGTACCAGGTGAAGGGAACCGGACCCCAGGGGAAGATCAGCTTCGGGGACGGAGAGGTGCTTATCCAGCTGACCCCGAAGGCGAATCGCAGCACCTTTCTGCACGAGACAGGGCACCTGTTCTTGTGGGACCTGGACAATCTCGTGAAGTCGGGGAGGGCTGACGCCGAGACTCTGGACCACTGGAGAACCCTTGAAGGGTGGTGGAAGGACCACGCCGGGGATCTCGCCGGGTGGATTGGAAAGAGCGGAAGGTTCTCTGAGGAAATGAGAGCCAGGTTCTCCGGAGCGGAAGGGGAGAAGATCGTCCGCGAAGCCCTCGAAGGACGAGGTACGGAGGAAAATGTGAAGGCGGTGCAGATCGCCGCCCAGGAGTATTTCGCCCGGGGGTTCGAGCAGTACACCATGGAGGGGAAGTCCCCTTCGCTGGAGCTGGAGAAGATTTTTAACCTCTTCAGGAAGTGGCTGACGAAGATCTATACCGCCCTGAAGGGTGTGCCCGATGTGGAACTCTCCGACGATGTACGCCAGGTGATGGACCGGATGGTGGCGAGTGAGGAGGCTATTGAGCTTTCTGAACTGAAGCGTCAGAGCGACAAGGCGGCTTCGGCCATGCTGGGAAAAGGCGTGGACGACATCACTGCCAGGGAATACCGGCATGCGGCTGAAAAGGCGGCAGCTGAGGCGAAGAGCCGGCTGATGAGGGTTCTGATGAGAGAGATCTCGGAAGAGGCCCATAAGCGGGTGGAGGAAGCCCGGAGACAGGCAGAAGGACAGATCCTTCCCGAGCTGCTGAAGATCCCTGCGTACAGGGTGTATGACAAGCTCACCCGGTGGCTGAATAGCACTGG
>JALHFZ010000214.1 GCA_022837505.1 Synergistaceae bacterium | reverse complement strand
TGGGCCAGCGGCAGGACATCCACTTCTCCGTCTCCTTCACCACCCGTCAGCCCCGGGTGGGAGAGGCCAACGGCGTTAACTACAATTTTGTGGATCGGCCGGAGTTTGAGCGGATGATCGCCGACGGCGAGCTGCTGGAGCACGCGGAGTATGTAGGCAATTACTACGGCACTTCTCTGAAGGTCATCGAGGAGAAGCTGGCCGCCGGGATCGACGTATTGCTGGACATTGAGGTGCAGGGCGCCGCCAAGGTCCGCGCCAAGTGTCCGGAGGCAGTTCTCATTTTCATCATTCCGCCCTCCTTTGAGGAGCTCTCCCGCCGTCTCCACGGCCGCCACACCGATGGTGAGGACGTGATCGCCGGGCGGCTCCAGAAGGCGAGGGAGGAATATAAGGAAATTCCCCACTACGATTATCTGGTGGTCAATGACAAGGTATCCGAAGCGGCTGCGGAGATCATCTCCATCCTGGTCGCAGAGGGCTGCCGAACCAGAAACCGCATTCATCTTGTAGAAGGAGTGTAATGACTTATGATGCTCTATCCCGCAATGAACGATCTGCTCAAACAGGTGCCCAGCCGGTATCAGCTGGTGAACGTGGTGGCCCACCGGGCCCGCGAAATTGCCGCCGAGGCCGAGGATGAGGGCTATCCGCTGGAGGACAAGCCGGTATCCATCGCTATCCGTGAAGTGGCCGACGGCAAGGTGACCGGCGAGACGGTGCCGCAGGCGCAATGAAAGGAAAGGCAAGTGCCGGACAGACACGGCGCTTGCCTTTTGTGGAGACAGGGGGGAAGCGCGTGACAGAACCGGCACGCATTGCACGGGTGGCGCTCTCCGCCGCGACCTACGCCATCGACAAGCCCTATGATTATCGGATTCCTCCCGAACTGGAAGAAGGCGCCTGTCCGGGCGTCCGGGTCATCGTACCCTTTGGAGCCGGAAACCGGCGGACGGAGGGGATCATACTGACCACGGGTCAGGCCTCCGCCACGGAGAAGAGGCTCAAGTCCCTGGTGTCGCTGCTGGACGAGGCCCCGGTACTGGACCGGGAGGGAATCCGGCTAGCCCTGTGGATGCGGGAGCGCTTTTTCTGCACGGTCTATGAGGCGGTCCGGGCCATGCTCCCGGCGGGGCTGTGGTTCTCTCTGCACGACAGCTATCGCATTGCGGAAGGGATCGACAGGGAGAAATCCTACCAGGCCGTGGGCCGCTCCGAGCCCGC
>JALHFZ010000083.1 GCA_022837505.1 Synergistaceae bacterium | reverse complement strand
CCTTGCTGAACCGTACCAGGGTTTCAAAAATCTGATTACATGAGTTGATCGATTCGTTATCGGTTATGGTTGCCGGGTCCAGACGAACAGCATCCGCCCCTCTGGCAAAAATAAACGTCTGTTCCGTTGCAGAAGCACTGCTCCCCACAAAAAAGACGATAAAAAGCAGGGTAAAAATAAGCCGCGATCCTTTCATTGCATTCTACCTCCAGTATTTTGAATTGCCGTGCTGAACCAATACAGAGCAAATTCCAATTTTTGACTTTTTCTGCAAAATAAGCTTGACCTTGCTCTACCGCTTCTCTGGGATTTCCTGAGGGCTGAGGAACGGGAATCGTAAGACGGCGACCCCCCCACTGCCTTTATTTCACCTTTGCTGATAATTGAACCAAGTCGTCCTGATAGACAGGACGCTTGACTTGGACTGTCTTATGCATAGTATATAGATGATATTTTTATGATTATATACAGGCTTCCAGGTGCGGTCAAGAAATTTCCGCATCGGATTGTGCAGCCTGGTGTCAAATCTGTGGTTTCATAGCATTTTACTTTTTCTGGATGTGGGATTACCCTCGTTATAAAAACCGGAAACTCGGACTACAAAAAAGAAAAGAAACGCACATAGCAAAACCGTTCGTGATAACAGCACAACTTTTCCTACGTTCAAGATATGAATCTTAGGAGGACAAAAGCCTCAGTAAACTAAAAAATCCAGCTATCATCTGTGCATTACCGCGCAGGTGACCACTGGATTTCATTCACAGTTGTCCGCGAGGGAAAACTCAAAACGAACCGGAGAACAAAGCAGCGCGTTATTTTATTATTCTTCTCTCCGGGATAACTTTCCTTTTATTGAGATACTTTTCCATTAAAATAACCATGAGAAAACAGCCAGTGACTCCGAGTGTTACAGACACGCCACAGCCTATAATCTCCCCCGTTTCCCTTCAAGAGTATGAAGGTGATGGAGAAAGACTCGAACTGCTGGTTGATCGGGTTTGAACCCGGTTGTCTGGGAATTTCCTGCCACGAGGATGAAATTCTCAGGATACTCCTCATCATAGGCCATGATGCCATTCTATCGAAAGACAAAATCTTTTTTCTGATTTTTTCATCAGCCTTTGCTTCTGCAGCCTTCAGAGCCTCTGGCGGATCACGTCGATCACACTTCCGTCCCGGTACTCCACAACCCCGATGATCCGCTCTCCGAAGGGGATGGGTGCGGGTATTCCCGTCATCTCCTCGGCCATCCTCTTCAGGTCAGTGATATCGAGAAGGGGGATTCCCTTTCCCCGAAGATTTTCGAGAAGGTCCTTTCTCCTCGGGTTCACCGCCACCCCCCGTTCGGTGACCACCACGTCCACCGTTTCCCCCGGCGTGGTGATGGTGTGAACATGGTCCACCACCATGGGCATTCTTCCCCGGAGGAGGGGCGTCACGATGACGGACAACCGCGACCCCGCCGCCGTGTCCATATGGCCTCCGATGCCGTGAAGAAGCACTCCGTCCGATTCGGTATTCACGTTGACGTTGAAGGAGGTGTCCACCTGGGTCGCCCCCAGGACGGCTACGTCGAGCATATCCACCACGCACCCCTTGGAGGCCGTGCTCGCATAGAAAGACGCGCCCATCTCGGCATGGCGGGGGTTCCGGGCAAGGGAGGCGGCGGCCTCGAGATCGAAGGACTGCACATCCAGCAGAGAGGTGAACAGCCCCTCCTCCAGCATTTCCACGCTCTGTCCGGTGATCCCCCCCGAGATGAAGCTTCCGGTGATTCCCCGGGCCTTCATCCTTTCCCGGACGAAGGCGGAGGCGGCAAGGGAGATCCCTCCCGCTCCGGCCTGCATGGAAAACCCGTCCTCAAAGAGACCGCTCTCCTCGATGACCCGGGCCACCTGTTCGGCGATGACGAGGCGAAGGGGGTCTCGGGTGATCCGCAGGGTTCCTGAGACGATTTTCTCCGGAACGCCGATGCGGTCTACGGGGACAACCCAGTCGACCTCCGTCTGGGGAAGGGAGAAGGGAATTGCCGGATAGGGGACGAGGTTGTCCGTGACGGCGATGACGTGTTTTGCATACCGTGCGTCGGCGAAGGCATACCCCAGGGAGCCGCAGGCGGATGGGCCGTACACGCCGCTGACGTTCCCCATTTCATCGACCGTCGGGGCGGCGAGGACCGCCACGTCCACGGCAAGTTCCCCCGTCTCCATGGCCCGGACCCGGCCGCCGTGGGAGCGGAGGATGATGGGAACGTCGAAGAGCCCGCCGGAAGCCGCCCTGCCCACAGGGCCGTTGACGCTCCCCTGAATGGACCGGACCGTGCCGCTGCGGACGTGCCGGAGAATATCCTCGTGGACGGGAAAGAGGGCTGACGGGGCCAGGATGAGATCTTTGATTCCCATTCCCGCAAGGACATCAAGGGCCATATTGACCACGAGATCCCCGTCCCTGAGGTGATGGTGAAAGGAGACGGTCATGCCGTCCCGGATTTCCGATCTGCGGAAGGCCTCTTCCAGGGACGAGAGCACTTTTCGGGAGCTTCCCGAAGGGTCTTTCCCCTTTATTTCCGGTGTATGGACGGAGCTAAGACCGTAGGGCCGGACGACTCCGTACCCTTCTATTTTTTCAGGAAGAACTCTTCCCTGAGGCTTATTCTTCATGGCGTGTCCCTTCTTTTTTTACACCCCTGCCGGCTTCTGCCAGGGCGAGAATTTTTCTCGCCTTCGCCACCACGGGGGCATCCACCATCCGGCCGTCCAGAGAGAGGACGCCTGAATTCTTCACTGCCGCCTCCTCCATGGCCTTCAAAACCCGCTGCGCAAAGGAAATCTCCCTGTCGGAAGGGGTAAAGGCCCGATGGACTACGGCAACCTGGCGCGGGTGGATGACGGACTTTCCGTCGAACCCGAGTTCCCGGATCCGCACCACCTCGGCGAAAAGGCCTTCGGAGTCGTTCACGTCGGTGAAGACGCTGTCGAGGGCCTGCACACCGGCAATCCGGGCGGCCATGACTGTGCGGGCGCGTATATCGTCAAGCTCCCGCCCCTCCCGGGTTCTCACCGCGCCGAGGTCCGCCGTGTAGTCCTCGGCTCCGTAGTTGAGGGCGACGATGCGGTCAGATGACCGGGCAATTTCAAGAAGGTTCGATCCCCCCAGGGCCGTTTCGATGATGGGGATGATCTTCACCGATCCGGCGGGGATTTTGCTCCGTCCTTCCAGTTCAGTGATCAGCTCGTCGGCCTCCCGGAGGTCCGCTGCCCTTTCGCACTTTGGAAGGCGGAAGGCCGATGGGCCGAGGGGAACAATCTCCTCGAAATCGGCCCTTCCGAAGGGGGTGGAGAGGGAGTTCACCCGGACGGTTACTTCCACTCCGGGATATCGCAAAGACCGGAGGGCGTTCCGGACGAGAATCCTGGCGGAGTCCTTCTCCGCCAGAGGGATGGCATCCTCAAGGTCGAAAATCACGCTGTCGGCGCCGAAGACCGCGGCGTTCACCAGCATCCCCGGGTTGTTTCCCGGTATATAGAGGGAGGTCCGCCGAAGGGTGAAGTCCTTCATATCGTCCCTCCGTGCTTCTGAAAGGCGAGAGCCCTTCGGGCTGCTGTCTCCACCCGTGCCCGGAGGGTACAGTCGAGGGACCCCCGGTCCTGGATCTTCACTAGCGCGTCAGCCACCCCCAGGGAGCAGAGGGTTTCGATCACGGCACTTTTCATAGCCTCTTCATAGGACAGGAGGGACGGACTGTCCAACTCAAGAAGAATTCCCTTTTTTTCCTCGGAGAGTTCAACGATCACCAGGGCATCGCAGGATTCGAGGGATCCGGCCTGCCCTCTTCTTTCCCGGATCATGGTCTTTTCACCTGTTTATGCAAGGGACTGGGAACCCTTCTTTTGAATTTTAACGTTGTAGAGGACAACGAAGGAGAGAAGGGCGAACCCTCCCACGTCGCCATAGATCCCCGGAACAATCAGCAGGATAGCTCCCGCAAAGGCCAGAAACCGTCCCCAGATGGGGACCTTGTGCACGATGAAACCCTCGGTGGCTATGGCCAGACCGTAGACACCGACAATTGCCGTCAGAATGGCGAAGATGGTCGTGGGCCAGCTTTCCACATTCGTCAGCATGATCTCAGGGGCATAGACAAAGACAAAGGGGACGATGAACCCCGAGAGAGCCAACTTGATGGAGGTGAAGGCTGTCTTGTTCGGATCCGCTCCGGCAATTCCGGCGGCTGTATAGGCCCCTACGCAGACCGGAGGAGTCACCGAGGAAAGGACGGCGTAGAAGAAGACGAAAAAGTGGACGTCCAGAGGGCGGCATCCGAGAAGAATAAGCGCCGGGGCAGCCACCGCGCTGGCCATGACATAGCTGGCCGTCGTGGGCATACCCATTCCCAGGACCATGGAGAGCCCCATGGTGGCGATGAGGGTCATCAGGAGATTTCCCTTGGTTAAGCTGAGGATCACGTCACCGACCTTGAGGGCGATTCCGGTGGCTCCCATCATCCCTATAACGACCCCCACGATAATACAGGCGATCGCCACGGAGAGAGCGCTTTTCGACCCTTCTTCAAGGGTTTTTATCATAGATTTCAAATCGAGGCGATCCTCTTTTTTCACGAAACTCAGCAGGACGGAGAAGATGATCCCCCAGCACCCCGCATAGAGGGGGTTGTACCCCTGCACGAGGAAATAGACGATGACAACGAGGGGGATAGCCTTGTATCCGCTCTTGAAGACAACATCCTTCACCCTGGGAAGGGTGTTCCGGGGAAGTCCCACGAGCCCAAGCTTTGCCGCCTCAAGGCTCAGGGAGCACCAGATTCCCCAGAAGAAGAGTATGGCCGGAACCACGGCCGCGCTGAGGACCTTGAGATAGGATATTCCGAGGGAGTCAGCGATGATGAAGGCGGCGGCCCCCATGACGGGGGGCATGATCTGTCCCCCTGTGGAGGCGGCGGCTTCCACGGCGCCGGCGAAATGGGGCTTATAGCCGATCTTCTTCATCAGGGGGATGGTGAATGCCCCTGTGGTGGCAACGTTCGCCGATGTGCTGCCGCTGATGGTGCCCATGAGGGCGCTCGAGACCACGGCGATCTTGGCCGGTCCGCCCTTGAGATGCCCGGTCAGGGCCATGGCGAGATCGTTGAAGAACTGGGACGTCCCCGTGGAGCTGAGAAAGGCCCCGAAAAGTATGAAGAGATAGATATAGGTGGCCGAGACCCCCGTGACCAGGCCGAAAAGACCGTCCGTAGTGAGGTAGAGCTCCTCGATGATGCGGGGAACGGAGAGGCCGAAATGCTTCAGCGGTCCCGGCATGGACCGTCCGAAATAGGCGAAGAGGAGGAAAATCGAGCAAAAGACCGGGAGGGGATAGCCGAGGACCCGGCGGGCGGCCTCAAAGACGAGAAAGATCATGACCGCGCCGAGGTAAAGCTCATACTGCTCGAACATCCCCGCCCGTTCCGCGAGATCTTCGTACATGACGAAGATATAGATGGTGCATATGGCGGCCGCCGCTGCGAAAACCCAGTCGAACAGGGTGGGCTTACTCCTCGGAGAAGATTTTCCCCGGGGGTAGAGCAGAAAGATGAGAGGCAGCACAAAGGCGATATGGAGACTCCTCTGCTGCATGGCCGGAAAAAGTCCGAAAAAAGCCGTATAAAGCTGGAAAACCGCCAGGGCCACCGTAAGGACGGTGATAAGAAGCTTGAGGTTTCCCGTGAAGGAACGCTTCTTTCCGCTGGATGGTTTTATCTCCTGAACTGAAGGAACCGTGGTTGCCATGGATTATCCTCCCTGTTTGAGCGGTCAGGGGGCGGAAATTGCCCCCTGACCGCTGTGTTCTTTTATTCCTTTAAAAGTCCTGCTTCGACGTAGTACTTCTTCGCCCCGGGGTGAAGGGGGACGGCCATGCCCGCAAGGGCGTTCTCGAGCTTGAAGTCATTGAAATAGTTGAGGCGCTCCTTGAGGAAATCCTTATTTTCGTAGAGCATCTTCGTGATCTTGTAGATGACCTCGTCGGGCATATCCTCGTAGGTCAGAAGGGAGCCTACCGCAGCAACGACGGGAATGTCATCGGCGAATCCCTCGTAGGTGCCGCCGGGGATGACCGCAGGGGCGTAATGGGGGAACTCTTCAGTGATCTTTTTGATATTTTCGGGGCTGATGCCGATGAGCCCTACCTTGCCCGACCGGACCATATCGGTCACCTGGGCGTTGGGAGCATTGGTCGTCCAGATATGAGCCTGGCTGTCCCCTACCTTGAGAGATTCTGCCACTTCGGAACGGCCGAACCGTTCAATCGTTACATCTTCATCCTTCAGACCGTAGACGGACATGAGCTCCCGGGTGTTCACTTCGATCCCCTGTCCCACGGAGCCGAAATCGATCTTCTTGCCCTTGAAGTCGGCAATGGTCTTGATATCAGCGTTGAGGTTCACCAGAATGTGGGCGGGCATGGGGTAGATCGCGGTGACATACCGCAGGGTCTTGATGGGCTCCTTAAAGGTGCCTGTT
>JALHFZ010000213.1 GCA_022837505.1 Synergistaceae bacterium | reverse complement strand
CGACTTACCCTGGGTGGATGAACCTTCCCCAGGAAACCTTGGGCTTTCGACCGCCATGTTTCTCGCATGGCTCTCGCTACTCATACCGGCATTCTCTCTACTGTACAGTCCACACGTCCTCCCGGTCGTGCTTCAACCCGTACACTATGCTCCTCTACCACTGGTTACTGTGATCTCCACTTTCGGTGACAGCTCTTAGCTTTCTAAAATCTGCCCGCGCACGATCTCTCCTGCGCCTTCCCTCCCGCTCACTTCCGTGCGCGGGGAAGATCTCCGACCTTGGAGATCACAGTAACCAATCCGCCGCTTCGGTGACATGTTTTAGCCCCGGACATCTTCGGCGCACAACCACTCGACCAGTGAGCTATTACGCACTCTTTAAATGTATGGCTGCTTCTAAGCCAACATCCTGGTTGTCTGTGCAATTACACATCCTTCTCCACTTAACATGCACTTGGGGACCTTAGCGGACGATCTGGGGTGTTCCCCTTTTGCCCGTGAAACTTATCTCTCACGGACTGACTCCCGTACATCGATTCTCCGGCATTCGCAGTTTGATAGTGTTTGGTAAGCTTTGTGGCTCCCGCCCACATTCAGTGCTCTACCTCCGGTAATCTCGTACGAGGCTAGCCCTAAAGCTATTTCGAGGAGAACCAGCTATCTCCGGGTTCGATTGGAATTTCTCCCCTATCGAGGAGAACCAGCTATCTCCGGGTTCGATTGGAATTTCTCCCCTATCCACAGCTCATCCCCGCCTTTTTCAACAGACGTCTGGTTCGGTCCTCCATGGAATTTTACTCCCACTTCAACCTGGCCATGGATAGGTCACCCGGTTTCGGGTCTGTGACATGCAACTATCTCGCCCTTTTCAGACTCGCTTTCGCTTCGGCTCCGGACCTCCTCGCCCTTAACCTCGCTGCATATCACAACTCGCCGGTCCGTTCTACAAAAAGTACGAGGTCGCGCCTCCATTGCGCTCCCTCTGCTTGTAAACATAGGGTTTCAGGTTCTCTTTCACTCCCCTCCCGGGGTTCTTTTCACCTTTCCCTCACGGTACTATGCGCCCTCTGCTTGTAAACATAGGGTTTCAGGTTCTCTTTCACTCCCCTCCCGGGGTTCTTTTCACCTTTCCCTCACGGTACTATGCGCTATCGGTCACCAAGATGTATTTAGCCTTGGGAGGTGGTCCTCCCTGCTTCCCGCCGGATTGCTCGTGTCCTGCGGTACTCTGGGTTCAGGCTCGCCTGCTTCGCATTTCGACTACGGGGCTATTACCCTCTCTGGCCGGGCTTTCCATCCCTCTTCCTCTATGCTCCTCAGTGCTTTCTGCCTGCCCGCAACCCCACGGAGCATGCCCCGTGGTTTGGGCTCTTCCCCGTTCGCTCGCCGCTACTTGGGAAATCGATCTTTCTTTCTCTTCCTCCGGGTACTTAGATGTTTCAGTTCCCCGGGTGCCCCCGCGTGAGACTATGTGTTCATCTCACCGTGACGGGTCTACTACCCGCCGGGTTCCCCCATTCGGATACCTACGGTTCAATGCCTGCTTGCGGCTCCCCGTAGCTTTTCGCAGCTTGCCACGTCCTTCTTCGGCTCTTGGTGCCAGGGCATCCACCCTATGCTCTTCTTCGCTTGATTATCTGCGCTCCGCTTCCGCGGCGCGCCCGTAAGAAGATACCGCTTAGCGATAAGCGCTCCCCTTACGATCCTGAGACCAACTACTTCGCCATCCTCTCAGATGGCCGTGACGGTTTCCCGTCATGCAACTGGCCTTACTTACCTTTGTTTTCGCCATCTTCCCAGGCTCGCGCCCGGTCCGATGACTCCTTTTCTCGTCTTCCGTTGTGCGGTTGTCAAGGTGCGCGCCCCCCTCAGGGGGCTTCAGAACCCTGCCTGGCCTTCCGCATATCGCGGCGCTCGGCTGAGAGCCCTGAAAACGATACAGTGAGAAGCGCGACAGCTCATCCTTCGGACTTTCGTCCTCGCCGCATCTCTGCGGCGCTTTTCGCCATTCCTGGCCGGCGCCTTCCGGCGCACACTTTCAGCATGGGCATCCCTGCCCATCCCGATCGACCTAAGATCGAGCTCCGCATTCCTGCTTCGCTCTCTCCCTAGAAAGGAGGTGATCCAGCCGCACCTTCCGATACGGCTACCTTGTTACGACTTCACCCCAGTCATTGATCTCACCTTCGTCAGCTGGCTCCTTGCGGTTACCTCACTGCCTTCGGGTGCTACCAACTCCCATGGTGTGACGGGCGGTGTGTACAAGGCCCGGGAACGTAGAACGTATTCACCGCGACATGCTGATTCGCGATTACTAGCAACTCCGACTTCATGTGGGCGGGTTGCAGCCCACAATCCGAACTGTGACCGCTTTTTTGAGATCTGCTCCGGCTTGCGCCTTCGCCCCTCTCTGTGTCGGCCATTGTAGCACGTGTGTAGCCCAGGTCATAAGGGGCATGATGATTTGACGTCGTCCCCACCTTCCTCCGAGTTGTCCCCGGCAGTCTCAATAGAGTCCTCGCCTCTACGCGTTAGTAACTATTCACAAGGGTTGCGCTCGTTGCGGGACTTAACCCAACATCTCACGACACGAGCTGACGACAACCATGCACCACCTGTCTCAGTTCCCCCGAAGGGACACCGTATCTCTACAGCTTTAACTGGATGTCAAGACCTGGTAAGGTTCTTCGCGTTGCTTCGAATTAAACCACATGCTCCGCTGCTTGTGCGGGCCCCCGTCAATTCCTTTGAGT
>JALHFZ010000212.1 GCA_022837505.1 Synergistaceae bacterium | reverse complement strand
AGCGGAAGCCTCCTCCTCACCCTGGCTCCGAAGGTGGACGAAAACTGGATCATCCGTCCGGGGGCAACCCTTGCCATAGAGTGGGAGAGAAAACCCTCCCTGGACATTCTGGGCCAATCCGTCGGTCTCGCCAAGGTGCTCACCTCCATCCTGGAGGACCGGGCGGACGAGCTTCTTCTCGAGCTGGAAGAGGAGATCAACAGCTCCGCCCGCCTTCGGGATGAAGCCCTGAAGGGGTGGCAGGACCTCCATACCCCCGTAATTATCCACCGCTCCCCCGACCTGTGGCTTTCGGTAAAGCCGGAGTCCGTCTTCCTGTCCTCTTTTACGGCCAATAACAATGTCTTTTCGGCGACCCTGGCACTCAAGGCATTTCTTAAAATCTCAGGGGATTCCTCCCTTACGGTTCAGCCCGCTCCCCTCCCCCCTCTTCTCTCCCTCCCTCCCGACGTGGAGCCGGGAATTCTCCTGAACCTCGATCTCCTTCTCTCCTACAAGGCCCTCGGGGAATATCTGTCCGGGCAGCCCATGCCGCCGGTGGCCATACCCGGAGGAGGAGAGGTCAATGTAAAGAACATCTCCTTCCTCGGAAGCGAAGGGAGGCTTGTAGTCTCCGCCGATATAGCGGGGGAATCTTCCCTCGGCGGCACGGTCAGCGGGCAGGTCTTTCTCTCGGGTACACCCGTCCTCTCAAGGGAGGACCAGGTTCTGCGCATAGAGAAGGTGGACTTCGATGAATCCTCCACGGAGGGGCTGCTGAAGGCTGCGTCGTGGATCGCCCGTCCCTTCCTCGCCCGGGAGATCGAAAAAAAACTGGTCTTTCCCCTGGCTCCCCTCCGGGAGAGCCTTCTCGAATCCCTCGGTTCTTCCCTGTCGGCAAACCGAATTTCACCGGAACTGATTCTTGACGGATCTCTGTCCGCCCTCACCCTTGAGGACTTCACCGTAGAACGGGATGGAGTCCGCCTCCGCCTCTCTCTGGGCGGAAGGGCGGCCCTCCTCTATCAGGAGGCGGAGAAGAAGAAAAAAACCTGATCCCTGGGGGGTCAGCCTCCGAAAGCAGGAAATAAGTCTACAATTATGGTAGTATTAGCTGTGTATGGAGAATAGGTTACTCCAGCTCTTTCCAGGGAGGAAAGAGCTGTACACATCCTTCCTCTGCTCGACATTGCTTTCCACAAGGAGGCGACGGCCATGAAGAGCATACGAAACGTCCTCGGAGAATTCGCCCTGAAAAGGGTCCT
>JALHFZ010000211.1 GCA_022837505.1 Synergistaceae bacterium | reverse complement strand
CACCACGTCCTACCAGACTTCGGGCAGAGGGAGGCTTGGGCGACGGTGGGTCTCGGCACCGGAGGGGGGGATCTTTTTTTCCCTGGTGATCCGACCAGCGCTTCCGCCCGAATCCATCCAATTGCTAAGCCTCGTCTCGGCCATGTCGGTCCAGGATGCCCTTTTCACCCTTCACGGAGTGAGGTGCCAGCTGAAATGGCCCAACGATATCCTGTGGGAAAACTCAAAATTGTGCGGCATTCTCACTGAGGTTTCCAGTGAACCTGGCCTGGTCCATTTCGCCGTCACCGGGATAGGTATCAACGCTAACTCAAATAATGTCTCGATCGATGAAGGGTCCGAAACGGTTTCCCTTTCATCCATCACGGGTAAAAAAATACACCGGGGAGAGTTGATCGCCGGGGTGGTTCGCTACCTCCACGGTGCTGTGAGAGGGTTGGAAGCCCCTGGCGGTATGAAAAGGGCCCTGGACGAGTACTCGTCCAGGTGTGATACCCTGGGGAGAAAGGTCCGGGTAGTTTCCGACGAGGGCGAGGTTATCGGTGAGGCCGTCGCCTTAGGGGAGAAGGGAGAGATCATCGTCCGGACCAAGGCCCTTTTCGAACCTTCGAGCCTTTCCCTGACCGTCGCCGGGGTCCAGGGGTCGATCACGATGACCCACCCGTGCCTTCCGGCTTCTCCTAGGGCCGTTTCAAGGACATCCAGCGCCTGTGAGCGGGACCACTTCTCCTTGACATCGGCAGGAGGCCTTACTGTCTCCCCGGATATAGCCTGGAGCCACCTCCCATACTTCCAGCAAAGATCAAGGACCGTTTTGTCCCCGATCATGTTTTTCCCAACGATCACCGTGCTGTCGAGCCTGGCCTGGAATTCAGCGAGCCTCCGCTGGAAATACTCAAAATCCCCCGGCTCGCTGATGGAAAGGACCTGAAGGGTACGGAGCCCAATAAAGGGCAACGTCGCGGGATCGAGGAAGCTCTCGTCAAGGCCGGATGAACAGGGCGACCTCTCAAAGAGATAAAAAGTGGAGTATTTCTCTTCGAGCCCTTTGCCAAGAAGCGGGACTCCCTCGCCCTTCATCACTGAAAAAACGACCCCCCCCGCCGGTGGGGAGGTCCGCGCCTTAACCGGCTGCCCACTCTCATCCCAGGTAATGACCGGATGAACCGTCACCTGTACGCCCCCTATAAAGCGTGTCAACATGGCGAGCCAGGGGTCGGTGACCCAAATATCAAGAGCTTCGATCCTTCCGGCGCAAAGCGACGAAAGGATAACAAGCGAAAGGACCAAGGTTTTGGAAAGGGTCAGGAAAGCCTCGGCAGTATGTTTCTTTTCAATTACTGGGGAACGTTCTCCGGCCGGAGTGATCACACTTTACCCCCGTCCCAGCTTGAAAGCCTCCTGCTCCCCGGTTCGGAGAGGGGGATGCCCTCCCGGCACAAGGGGCATTCTTCCCGGTTATAATTCTGGAAATCGAAACGAACAAGGGAGGTTAACCCTTTTTCTTCAATGAACAGGCCGTCGCTCCTGTCGGCGATGCAGCCGGCGGCGAGGAAACGCGTCTCCGGTACGGAGTCCATCACTTTTTTTACCTCGAGGACCGATCTTCCCGAGGTCACCACGTCTTCGATAATGACGAAGCGGGCAGGACCGGGGGCGGGAAACCTTCTAAGTTTCATCTCCCCCCTCTCTCTTTCGCAAAAAAGAAAGGGTACTCCAAGGTGTTTTGCCACCTCGTGCCCAATAATGATCCCACCCAATGCCGGCGAGACCACGAGGGACGGCTCCACGTTCACGCTCACCAAGGCGCAGCTTACGCACGCGGCCACCATCATCA
>JALHFZ010000210.1 GCA_022837505.1 Synergistaceae bacterium | reverse complement strand
TCGACCGGCTGATCCGGGGGAAAAAGTACACGAACCGCTCCGAGGCCATCCGGGATCTCATCCGCCGGGAAATGGTCAAGAAGGAGTGGGAAGAGGGCGGGGAGGTGGCCGGGGCCATCACCTTCATCTACGACCACCACAAGCGCGACCTGCTCAACCGGATCATGGATCTCCAGCACGACCACCAGAAGATCATCCTCTCGACCCAGCACGTCCACCTCGACCACGACCACTGCCTGGAGATCGTGGCCGTCAGGGGCTCCGCCGGGGACGTCCTCGAACTGGCCGATGCCCTGAAGGCGCTCAAGGGCGTGCGGCACGGCACGCTGAGCATGACGGGCACGGGAAAAGAGACGAAGTGAAAAGGGGTCGCGAAACGAGTTTGCCGGCGGGAAACCGCTGTTCGGCCCCTTTGACGGTGAGCAGGATGGCGGAAATCGATGCCTAAAATCCTTTTTTGCGGAAAGGGGGGGAGCGGGAAGAGCACCCTCCTGCAGCTTATGGACGGGCTCTGCTTTGCCTCCTCCGGGAGCATAACGGCCTTCGGAACCGAGCTCTCGGAGGAGAGTGTGGAGACCCCGCCGTTCTCCCGCATGTTCAGGGAGAGCGTGGGTTTCCTCTTCCAGAACCCGGATGCGCAGCTCTTCTCCGTGAACGTCCTGGAGGAACTAGCCTTCGGGCCCGCGCAGATGGGCCTCTCGGAGAGGGATATAGACGTCCGGGTGCAGGACGTGCTTGCGATGGTGGGGATAGAGCATCTTGCCGGGCGCGCCCCCCACACCCTCTCCGGCGGGGAGAAGAAGAGAGTGGCGCTGGCCAGCGTCCTCACCTGCGCCCCCAGGGTGATACTTCTGGACGAGCCGGGGGCGGGGCTGGACCCGCGCACGCAGGAGTGGCTCGCGGAGTTCCTGCTCGGGCTGAAATCCTCCGGGGTGACTCTTGTCACGGCAAGCCACGACCTGGGCCTTGTAGCGGAGGTTTCGGAGAGGGCGCTGGTACTCTCAGAGGATCACCGGCTGCTCTTTGACGGCCCCACCCTCTCTGCGCTTGCAGACCAGGGGCTCCTGCTTTCGGCAAACCTCGTCCGCGCGCCCCGCTACCCCGCCTCGTGCAGAGCTTGATTGTGCGGCAGAGACTGTGCTAGAATTACCTGTAACGCCCGTTCTACCGGGCAATTTCCTTATAAGGTGAAGATATATGCCGCTCGTAGTGGGCGTTAATTTTAGAAAATCTGGAAAGGCATAC
>JALHFZ010000209.1 GCA_022837505.1 Synergistaceae bacterium | reverse complement strand
CGCCTGCTTTTCTGTTTTCTCTTTAAGGAAGGAGGGACAGGATCTTCCGGGCGATATCCGTGTTGTCGTATTCCCCTGCAAAAAGTCCGGCCCCGGTACCCCATGCGAAGACGGGGACAGGAGCTCCGGTGTGGCCGAAGGTCGACCAGCCGATTCCGGCCCGCCTGCCGAGGATGCGGACGGCGGTGGTGGAAAGGGGCTCATAGGGGCCGTAGCGGCGGAGGTACTCCCTGTCCTTCTTGCGCTGCTCTTTGGGGAGCATGTTCTGGACAAAGGCCTCCCGGAGCTCGTCCAGCTCGGCGGTCGAGAGGACGAGGGCGGAATTTCCCTTTCCGCCCGAAGAGGCATACAGGCCGAAGGATTCCTCTATGAGGAGCAGCATCCTCTCGAAGGTCCTCCCTGTTCCCTTGCGGAATTCTGCGACCCCCCGGCCAAAGGCCTCAGAGGACTTCCTCTGGGCGGAGAGAACTGCGAAAATATCCTTCGCCGACTTTTCTCCGTCGACGGTCATGCCGCCGGTCTCATGATCCGCGAGGACGACAATAAGGGTCTCACCGGAGCGCCCCTCGGCGAAGAGAAGGGCCTCCTTCACCGCGGCGTCGAAGGCCGCCAGGTCGTGAACTGCAGCCGCGGCGTCGTTCCGGTGACAGGCCCAGTCGATGGTGCCTCCCTCAACCATCATAAAGAAACCCCTCGGGTTGTCGAGCAAGGCTATCCCCTGCCTGGTATATGCCGCCAGGGAGAGGCTTTTCGCCGGGCGGTCCATTTCGTAGGGCAGGGCTCCCGGCGACCCGGTGGCGATGACCTTGCCTCCCGGGGCTGCCGAGAAAAGCTCGTCCGGGGTGCGGAGTACCCGGTACCCCTTCTTCCCGGCGAGGTCGTACAAATCTCTGAGATTTCCCCCGCGCCCCTTCCGCCGGGTGATGCCCCCTCCGGCGAAATAGTCGAATCCGCTGCGGACGAGCTCTTCGCCGATTTCGTAATAGTCGGTCCGGGAGGGGCTGCACGCGTAGAAGGAGGCCGGTGTGGCGTCATTCAGGAAGGAGGATGTGACGATGCCCACCTTCATCCCCCTGTTTCGGGCCATCACGGAGAGGGGGGTAAACCGTTCTATCATGGACGGGTCCATGTTGAGAACGCCGTTCTTCGTCTTGTACCCGGAGGCAAGGGCGGTCCCCGCCGCTGCCGAATCGGTCACGGCGGCGTTCGCCGAGGCCGTGGTAATACTGCCCCGGACGGGAAAGCCG
>JALHFZ010000208.1 GCA_022837505.1 Synergistaceae bacterium | reverse complement strand
TCAAGCAGTATGAGCCCGCACGGCGTGCACGCGCCCTCCACTTCCTGATGGAGCCCCAGACGGGTCCTTATATGGCACCCGAACTCCGTAAAGACCTGCTGCACCGAGGGGATCTCTTTCACCCTGTCAGGAACACGAACTCCTACAATTATCCGTCTGCCCATGATTATACCTCCTTTTATTTATCAGGATTCTCAGTCCACCTGTATCTGGCTTCCGGCAGAATCCTTGGTGATCTCTATGCGCGTGGGGAAGGCATCCTTCAACTCGTCTATGTGCGTTATCACCAGTATCAGGCTGAAATCGTCCCGGATGCTCGATATTGCCTCCACAAGCTTTTCGCGGCCCTTGCCGTCCTGCGTGCCGAAGCCTTCATCTATGATGAGCGTCTGAAGGCTGGCGCCCGCGCGCCGCGCAAGCAGCTTTGAGAGGGCAATCCTTAAGGCAAAGTTCACGCGGAAGGCCTCGCCGCCGCTGAAGAGCTCATAGCTCCTTGTACCCATATCATCGCTTATCTTTATATCCAGGGTTTCGGCGGTGCCGCCCGTCTTTTTATCCCGGATCGTCTCTATTGCCACCTGCATGGCGTTATCCGTCATGCGGGCGAGAAGCCTGTTCGCCTCTTCCTGAATCTCCGGGACGGCATTCTCGATTATAAGGGCCTGCACCCCCTTCTTTCCGAAGGCGGATACAAGGGCGGAGTACGCGGATTTATCCTTTTTGGCCTGCGCGAGCGCCTTCTTCTTCTCGCCCACCTCGGCTCTAAGGGTTTTCAGGTGTGAGAGGGTATGCGTGAGCGTTGCAATTCTGCCGGTGACATCCCTGTCCTCATCCCGCAGGCGGGCGAGCTCCTTCTCCGCAAGCGCAAGTTCCGCCGTAATCTCCGGCAGGCCCGTGAGCGTGCTCTTCAACTCCTCCGCGGAACGGGTGCACTCCTGTATGGATTTCTCCCGCGAGAGGATGAGTTCGTGCACCGCCGCAAGGGAGGCCTCGTCGCCGGGCAGGGAATCCTCCGCGTTCTTCAAGTTGGCGGCAAGGGATTCGTACCCGGAGAGCGATGCTATCTCTTCCTTGATCCTGTTGTGAGCCTCCGGGTCATACTCAAGCGCGGCTATGCGGGAGGATACCTGCGCAAGGCGTGCGGATTCCTCCGGGGCGTACCTGCCGCTCTCGATGCTCTCCGCAACCTCATCCAGCCTCGCCTTCACCTGGGGCATGCGCTTGCGGGATTCCTCCACGGTAAAGACCACCTGCTCCG
>JALHFZ010000207.1 GCA_022837505.1 Synergistaceae bacterium | reverse complement strand
CGCGCCCAGCACGCCGGCCACGGCGCCGGCCACGGTCTTGCCCGGACTGACCCGCGGCGCCAGTTTACGCTTGCCGAACGCGCGGCCGGCGAAATAGGCCGCGAGAAGGGCTCGCAGAGTCTTCACCTCCACCGGCTTAATGAGAAATTCATTCATGCCGAGGGCGAGACTGGCGGCACGGGTCTCCCGCTGGGCGTCGGCGGTCAGGGCTACCACGGGGGTGGGCAGGAGCCCTTGGGCTTTTTCAAGCTCCCGGATCTCCCGGGTGGCCTCGAAGCCATCTTTCACGGGCATTTGCAGATCCATGATGACAAGGTGTGGAGTTTCCTGCTTGAAAAGTTTCACTGCTTCTTCTCCGTTTTCCGCCTCGAGGACGATCGCATCGGGAAGGGCGGTCTTTATCATATTCCGAACAAGCCAACGGTTAAGGGTAGTGTCTTCAGCCAGCAGAATTTTCGGTTTCAGCAGGGTTTGCAGAGGAAGAAACTTTTCCTTTTCGGGAAGAAATGTTTGAGGAACGGGATTCTCAGCGTAATAATCTGTCTCCAGGGTGAAAAAAAAGCGGCTCCCTTCGTTAAGGATGCTTTCGACTTCAAGGGAGCTGTTCATCTTTTTCAGCAGGCCGTTCGATATGGCAAGGCCAAGGCCCGTCCCTCCGAACCTTCGTGTGTTTGATGTATCGCTCTGCCAGAAGGCGTCGGAGAGTCTCTCCAGTTCTACCTCACTGATGCCCATCCCCGTGTCCTGAACAGAGAAGGTGAAGCTACCCTTTTCCTCAGAGAGGGGCCTGAAACTTATGGTGAGACCGATGGAACCGGAGGAGGTGAATTTTATTCCGTTCCCCAGAAGGTTTACCAGAATCTGCTTCAGCCTCAGGGGATCCACGAGGGCATAGGGCGGGAGGTTCTTTCCCAGTTGAAGGTCGAGGGCGAGCTCTTTTTCCTCCGCCCGGGGGGCGGAGATCTGCAAGGCCTCCCGAGTGAGGGCGGAGAGATCGGCGGGAAGAAGATTCAGTTCCAACTTGCCGGCTTCGATCTTCGAAATGTCGAGGATGTCGCTTACGGTGTCCATCAGAGAGTTGGCCGAAGATCTGACGTTCTCGATGTAGGAACGCTGCAGGTTGTCAAGGGGAGTGTACGAGAGGAGGTCGAGGAAACCGATCACGCCGTTCAGAGGAGTGCGGATCTCGTGGCTCATGTTGGCGAGGAACTCGGACTTCGCCCTGCTGGCCTGAACGGCCGCCTGTCTGAGAGCTTCCTCC
>JALHFZ010000082.1 GCA_022837505.1 Synergistaceae bacterium | reverse complement strand
GGGGAGTTCAATCAAAAGGGGCAAGTGTCATATCCGATTTTTCCTTGCGTCGGGACCGTTCGTTGACCGCGCCCATACGCCCGGACTTCGAGCCGCCCCCCCTCCCCCTGGCCGGACGCCTAAAAAGAGCCGGACCACCTTCTCCCCCGGAGAGCCCTCCCAGGCACGCCGGAGCGCCCCCAGGACGCACGAGAGCCCCTGGGGAGGATCATCCTCTCCTTAGGGGGATTCCTTCGCCTCCGGGGGCTCCTGAGAGGAGCTGGGGCGATTCTGAAAAACGCCGTTACTGACTTTAATCTACTAGGGAAAACTAGAGTTTCATAGAGTCTTTTTGTACAAAAACGCCCGTTTTTGTACGATACGCCATTGACTCTCAACAATCATCAGAGTATAATGAGATACATCAGGAAGCGATAAAACAGAAAGAGGAGGAGACGGACATGGAAAAAGCGGTATGCTACGTTCGAGTATCGACTCAGGAGCAAGCCCTCCAGGGAGTCTCTCTGGAAGCCCAGGAAGAGCGCCTCCGCGCATACTGCACACTCCAGAATCTGGAGATCGTCGCCTTCTTCCGGGAGGAGGGAGTCTCCGCCTCCAAGCCGCTGCACACGCGCCCCGAAGGAAAGAAGCTGATCGAGATCGTATCCAAGAAACAAGCCGCGCACGTGATAGCGCTGAAGCTGGATCGTCTCTTCAGGGACGCAATAGACGCGCTGACCTGTACGCGGGACTGGGATCAAAGAGGAGTGAGTCTCCACCTTGTGGACATGGGAGGCCAGACCGTCAACACCGCCACGGCCATGGGGAGATTCTTTTTCTCAACAATGGCATCGTTCGCGGAGCTGGAGCGGAACCTCATAGCGGAGCGGACCACAACGGCGCTTCGCCACAAGAAGAGCCATGGGGAGGCATACGGACCCACGCCCATGGGGTATGACCGCGCCGGAGACATGCTGGAGGCGAACGAGGAGGAGCTGGGACTGATCCGCGAGATGAAGAGCCGCCGGGAGGCCGGGGAGCCCCTCCGGAGAATCGCGGACTGGCTGAACGCCTCCGGAGCCCCGACGAAAAAGGGAGGCCGCTGGTATGCCTCTACCGTCTCCTATGTGCTGCAAAACGCGCTTTATTCGTGAAAGGGAGGGAAAAATACATAATGACGGCATTTCGAGACGAGAGACTTCTAACAATCGCGCAAGTGGCCGAGAGGCTCCAACTGACCGAGAACACGATCCGGAAGTACGTTCGAGCGGGGAACCTCCCCGCTCTGAAGGCCGGACGAGTCTGGAGAGTGAGGGAGTCTGACCTACTGGAGTTCATTCAGAGGGACAAGGTATGAGCAGCAAAAAGCTGGAGATATTCGAGCGCCTGGGGGACGGGATCGCGGACCTTGTTCCGGAGCTGGAGCCGCGCCGCCGGGGAGGAGCCTATGAAGTGGATTGTCCGGAGTGCAGAGAGAAGCGCCGCGCCTATCTCTACCTCCCCAACGATACGCACCCCGCGCCCAGGATCGTCTGCAATCGGGGGAGCTGCGGATACAGAAGCAGTCTTCTGGACTACATCATGGGGCGGGATCGCCTCTCCTTCGGGGAAGCCCTCTCCATGCTGGGGAAGCTGGCCGGAGTGGAGACGAGCTGGAAGCCGGAGGACGAGGCCGCCTGGAAGCTGAAGCATGAGGAGAAGGAGACCCTGGAGAGGATCGCGGACTTCTTCGAGAGGACGCTCTGGAGCCCCGAAGGAGGAGAGACTCTGGACTACCTCCGGAGCCGGGGATATTCGGACGAGCAGATCAAGAGCATGGGACTGGGAGCTTTTCCCGGAGCCGGAAAGACCCTCTCCTTCTTAGGGGAGATTCAAGGCGGGACGCCGGAAGCCCTCTCCTACGCCATTACCGGAGGAGGGAGCCGGGGAGACTACAAGCTGGTATTTCCCTATCGAGCGCCGGACGGAACCATCTCCGCCTTCCTGGGGAGACTGACAAGGCCGCTTCAGGAGGGAGAGAAGGAGGCGGACAAGTACAAGCCCCTGGGGGAGTACACGGGAGTAAAAGCCGCGCCCTTCGGAGCCCACGCCCTCCGGGGAGACGCGGCCATCCTTGTGGAGGGGCAACTGGACGCCCTGGCCGCCGGAGCTGCGGGGATAGCCAATGTGGTCAGTCTGGGGGGCTCCAACCTTGTGGACGGCCAACTGGACGCCCTCCGCCGGAAGGGGATCAAGAAGCTGATCCTCTGTCTGGACGGAGACGAGGCCGGCAAAAAAGGAACGGAGGCCATCATCCGGAAGACACTGGGGGAGGACTTCTCCGTCTTCGTCGCGGAGATCGAGGGAGCCAAAGACCCGGACGAGCTGATCCGGACGCGGGGAGCGGACGCGCTGCGGAAAACACTGGAACAGGCCGGGGCGGACGGTCGCGGGATCAAGTGGCTTCTTCGCAGGATCGCCGGGAAGCATGACCTGACCACGGACATGGGGAGGACCGACGCCTTCAAGGATATGGAGGCGCTGATCCGGGGGCTGCGCCATCCTCTGGACGTGAAAGAGGCCACGGGGATCATGGGAGAGGCGCTGGAGCTGGACCCCTGGGACCTGGAGCCCTTTCTGGAGACTGCGAGAGAACGAGCGGAGCGGGACGCCCTGGCCAGGGAGCTGGAGAAGACCCTCCGACAGGCCGGGGAGAAGGTAAAGGACGAGCCGGAGGAAGCCCTCTCTCTCCTTCGGGGGAGGATCGAGACGGAGGACAGACGGAACCGGGAGGGACTGGCTGAGAACCTTTTCCCGGACTTCTCCATGGACCATCTTGTCTCCTGTCTGAGCCGCGCCGGGGAGGGACTGCGGACGGGATTCCGAGAGCTGGACAAGCGCCTCCGGATTCCGCGAGGAGCCATTACTCTGGTAGCCGGGAGACCTTCGCACGGAAAGACAATGGTACTCCTGAACCTCCTCCGGAAGCAGATGGAGCTGGAGCCGGAGAAGCGGCATGTATTCGCCTCCTACGAGGAGGACGCGCACTGGATCATCTCCAAGCTCTTCGTATCCATGGCCAATATCATGCTGGGGGAAGAGGGGAAGGACTACCAACTCCCGGAGTACCAGAAGATCATCCGGGGAGACTACCTTTTCAGCAGCAGCGACAAGAGGCATATCGACCGCATTAACAAGACATGGGAGACCCTCCGGAGCGCTCTGGAGAGCAAGAGGCTGATCGTCGCCTACAGGCCGGGAGACGCCAGACAACTGGGGAGCGCCCTCCGGGGACTTCGGAGCCGATACGGAGACGAGTTGGGGAGCGTCTTCCTGGACTATATGCAGATCGTACCACCTCCCGAAGACCTGAAGGCCGCCTCCGCATACCAGAGAGTTCAATCCGTCTCCGGGATCATCCGGGATACTGCGGTCGAGGAGGACCTCCCCCTGATCGCTGGAGCACAAATCAACCGGAAGGCCATGGAGAAGGCTTCATCCGCAAAACACCTCACGTTGAATCATGTACTGCGCCCGGAGTTTCTGCGGGAGGCGGGGGACTTGGAGCAGGACGCCAACCTCATTCTGGGACTGTACAACGCGGTCGCCGGGCAACGGGAAGAAGCCGCTGCGGACGATGGGAAGATTCCGGACTTCTCTCTTTCCGTCCTGAAGAATCGAAACGGGAGAGTAGGGGGAGAGCCTGTCTCTCTGAGTTATGACAGACCTCTCTGGAGGCTGGACGATGAGCCGGAGGAGGAGCAATCCGATACATCGGCATTTCTAGAGAATATGGGGATCACGGAGAGGAGCTGAATCCATGGACGAGAGGAGAAAACCTTTTCAAAGATACAGACCCTTCGGGGAGAGATTCGAGCACGCGGAGGACCTCTCCCCGAGCGCACGGAAGGCGCTGGAGAAGTACATGGAGGAGGCCGGGAAGATCATCAAGGCAAGACGGGAGGATGGAGGGATCGACTGGGAGAACGCCCTGGAAGATACTTCAGACATCTACGACCTGGATTGTCTGGAAGATTATGATCCTCTCTTCTTGGAGCAGCTCTTCCTGGACGAACAGATCACCTCCGCCAGAAAGAAACGCCCCTCTATTCTCCGTCGAGACGAGACCGGAGAAATCATGGTAACGCCGGAGGGAGCCAAGCAACAAACAGACGCCCTTTTCAAGGCTATGGAGAAGGCTGCAAAGGAGCTCGACAAAGCCCCGAAGGATACCGAGGAGAGACTGATCCATTTCGCCGGAGTGCGGTTTTTCCTCTACTCGCAAGCTCCTATTTTCCACCCGAGAGCCATCTCCTCATTTTTCCCGGACTATAAAACAACGGCCAAACCTGAAGCTGTACCTCTGTTGTCCGCAATAGCAGATAGATATCTAGTCTGTGCTCTGGGACTAGGGACCGCGACCTTCACGGAGCCGGAGGATGGATGTATCGGCTGCGCTTCCGAATGTCCCATGTTTCAAAAGACAACGGGAACCCCTCCTCCCCAGGCCATGACTCCCATCTCCTCCAAGGAACCGCTGGATGTTATTCCTTCATCCTCCACGATATTAGAGAGCCTGAACGGTGTACGCTTCGCCTCCTCCCCGTTTTTTATCCGGGAGGGATTTCGCTCCGTCTGTAACCCAAGCTTCTGGCAAAACGCCCCGAAGGGATACCCGTTCTACAGACCCCCGAAGGAGAAGAAAATCACCTACCTGATAGCACGGAAGGATCAAGCAGGGACAGTTCAAGCCCTCCCAGGGGATGAGGCATGGAGGATCGTTCAAACTCTGGGAGTGAAGACGGGGCTCCTTCATATCCAATTCGCCGCCTACTGCATGGAGTCTGAGAAGCCCTGGGCTTGTTTCGCACGGGCGGACGGAGACGCGCTGATAAAACTCCTCCGCCTGAACGAGGAGAAGAAGCTGGACCCGGAGACAGGGAAGCGGCGGAGACTCTCCAGAGTGGAGCAGCTCCAAGAGCTGGAGGGACATCTGAAAAGCCTCCGCGCCATTCATGTGGACGTTAGGAGCAAGCCGGACCGGGACGGGACCATCTGGAAGACGGACGAGCCGGAGCCCCTCTGGGACGTCTCCATCCTCCGGAGAACCCAGGGGATGTTGGAGGAGATCGAGGGGCTGGATGTTGCTGTGGACCTGAACGTCCACGTTCGAGCAGGACGATGGGCCATGCATGAGAGCGGGAAGGATACGGGGCTCCATTACTCCTACCTCTCCAAGAGCGTCCTGGAGTTCAACCCGAAGACGGAGGACTGGGCCATTAAGCTGGGAGTCTTTACAAGCTGCTTCGCGTCGTATCGAGAGCACCGCTTCATCGTCCGGACGCTTCTGGAGAACCTTCTGAAGCCGGAGGAGATCACCAGCATGGAGAACCCCTCCGGGGACAAGAGGAAGCGCAACAATACGGCCAACAAGCTGGAGAGCACCCTGGCCGCCATGGAGGAGAGAGGCTGGACCGTCGAGCGGTCGCCGGAGTATATCGCGGCCATGGGGAACGGGGAGGGAAGAAGATCACGAAACTTTTTCCCGCGCCTTCTGGAGAGCCGCCTGGAATTGACGCCGCCGCCGGTATCCGGACAGAAGAGCCTCCCGAAGGAGAAGAAGACTCTGGGGAACGGGGATACCTTCTCCGGGAAGAAATTCATGGAGCAGCGGATAAAAATGGGGCTCACTCGAACAGAAGCCGCCAGAGCGCTGGGGAGAAGCAAAACCCTAATTTACTACATCGAAACCGGGCAGAGACGCATCTCTCCGGAGGACGCAAAGGCATGGGAAAAACTCCGGAAGAGATTCACAACGGGAGGCCGGACAACCCCAGACTAACTCCTCCGGACAACCCCGGACTAAGAAGAGCCTGAACCGTTGCAAACAGCGGGAAGGGCTCTTTTTAGCAGGGGGGGGAGAGTTCACAAGAGCACCCGGACAACCCCCGACTAAATCCGGACAACCCCGGACTAATCGCGGACAACCCCGGACTAAGTACCCTCTAAACCGTTGCTATCACTGTAAAGTTCACAACCCATAAATGTCATAAAGACATGATATCTTGTGAACCTCCTTGCTCCCCTTCGGTCGCCGTCGATTCACGCTCTAAACCAAGATCAAAACCTCCCCGGAGAAGCCCCTGGGCTCCTTCTCCTTAGGGGAGGCTTTTTAGTATCTAAAAAACCCTTCTCCGACAGTACGCCTCCAGGTAGCCGTCTCTCTTCTGGGGAGGCTGGAGAAGTTCTTCTCCTCCGCGCCGAAGGAGCCGAAGGACGCGGAGCGGATCGCTGAGGACATGGCCACGATAGACCCCATGGACCTCTTCAAGAAAGAGAGCGTCAACCAGACGATGAAGAGCTTCCATCTGGAGCGGGACGCTGCGGAGCTGAAGGAGGACCAGAAGCATGGGGCCGCATAGGAAAGACGGGAGAGAGGGGAGTCTGAGCCCCTCTCTCTTTTTGTCCACGGAGAGCCCCCGGAGAGGCCGCTGGAGCCCCTGGAAACGCCTCTTTTCCGTCGAGAGGACATCTACACCCTCTTGAGTGAAAAAAGGCCGTTTTAGGGGCTCTACGCACGTCATACGGACGCACGGGAGGAGCATGGGGAGGGGGGCTGAAAATCGCTGGCGCATTTGTCTTCCCGCTAACGCCGGATGCAGACGCGCGAATTTTCGCAGTATAGAACATGGGGGGGGGAGT
>JALHFZ010000206.1 GCA_022837505.1 Synergistaceae bacterium | reverse complement strand
AAGACGCAGAAGATCTCGGTGCTCGCCGGAGAGAAGAGGGCTTTGAAATGGGGTGTGGAGGGGACGAGCTGGTCGCTCGCTTTTTTTATTCTTTCCACCACAGCGGCGTCGCCGCAGGTGTCTGGCGTGAAGGAGGATACCCCGGCCTTCTCGAGAAGAAGCGCCCTCCATTCGGGGTAGCTGGCAGCATCCGGATAGCCGACGAAAAAAGAGGAGACCTCCATCACCCGAGTCCATGCTTCGAGGGGGGTCTTGAAGGGAATGGGAGGGGCTTCCACCGGCCCCTTCCCTTTGGCCCCGGCGATCGCTCCCTTGTGGGACATGGCGAGGGCGAAGTTGAGGGCGTCCACAGCCCCCTTGTCGTCCTTGAGCTCCCAGCCGAGCTGGCCGAGCCAGATCATGGTCCGGAACCAGGCGCGGCTGCGGGAGGTCCTTTCGTAGTGCCCCCTGGGGGTGAACTGGGTGTAGTCTACGCTCGCGCTCGCATAGGCGGGGCGCAGTCCGAGAAGCCCCTTCTCCGCCTCCGCCGCGGCGTAGATTCGTTTCAGTTCCGTGGTGACGGCCTCGGCCCTCTCCTTCGAGAAGGATTTTTTGTATTTGCCGAAGAGCTTCAGTGCGTTCTGAAGGGTATCGATTTCGGGGGCAGGTTCGGCATCCGGATCGGTCCATACGGGCTCGGCACTCTCGTCGCAGTTCATGACGAGGACCAGCGGTACGACAAGCTGGGCCTGAAGACGCTCCCAGTGGGGGGCGTTTTTCTCGGAAGCCTTGGAACGGAGGGCGGCGGCGTTTCTGTAGACCTCCTGAAGCATGTACTGAACGGCCCCCAGCATTTCCCCTCCCTCTACTGCCTCGAGACGTTTGGAGAAGAAGGTATGGAGGGCATGGAGCATGATGTCCGGCCCGACGAAACGGGAATTCCACTGCTCACGGTAGGCCGGATCCCCGCTGCCCCCGATCCCTTCGAAGTCGCTTAGCATCTCGTCGTTGAACCCCATGGAATCGAAGGCCCGCAGGGCCCCTTTGGGCAGCAGCAGAAAGCGGTTCTTCTGAAGGGCCTCTCTCTGTTCGGGGGAGAGTGCTCCGATGATCCCCTCGATCTCGCCGAGGTTTGCTGCCTTCTCAAGGGGAAAGGCCGTCTCCTGAAAGGCGGGGACGACGGTGTTCTTGACCGGCGCAGGAACGCTCGAGAAATCCCTCAGTTCAGCTGCCTTCAGCGGAACTTCCGGCGCTGCCGCCCACGCCGTGCAGGATGTCAGGGCGA